>DWXY01000031.1 GCA_019118935.1 Candidatus Oscillibacter pullicola | reverse complement strand
CCGGCGGCGCGGACCTTCTCCGCCTCCTCCGCGATCACCGCCTTGTGCTGGGCCATCTTCTCGGCGAACAGCTTCCGGGCGGCCAGGATCTCCTCGTTGTCGGTCTCGGCGTAGCCGGTGGCGTCTGCGATGACCTCGTCAGAGTAGCCGGCCTTCACCAGGTCCGCCCGGGCCAGGTACTCGGCGTTGCCGCCCAGCATGATGTCGGTGCCGCGGCCGGCCATGTTGGTGGCCACGGTGACGGCGCCGAACTTGCCCGCCTGGGCCACGATCTCCGCTTCCTTCTCATGGTTTTTGGCGTTCAGCAGGTTGTGCTGGATGCCCTCCCGGGCCAGCAGGCCGCTGAGCAGCTCGTTCTTCTCAATGGACACGGTGCCCACCAGCACAGGCTGGCCCTTGGCGTGGCAGTCCTTGATCTGCTGGATGACCGCCCGGTACTTGCCCGCCTCGGTCTTGTACACCACGTCGTGGTGGTCGTGGCGCTGGTTGGGCCGGTTGGTGGGGATCTCCACGATGTCCAGCTCGTAGATGGTGCCGAACTCCTCCTGCTCCGTCATGGCGGTGCCGGTCATGCCGGACAGCTTGTCGTACAGGCGGAAGTAGTTCTGGAAGGTGATGGTGGCCAGGGTCTTGTTCTCGCTGGCCACGGTGACGTGCTCCTTGGCCTCGATGGCCTGGTGCAGGCCGTTGGAGTACCGCCGGCCGAACATCAGGCGGCCGGTGAACTCATCCACGATGATGACCTCGCCGTCCTTCACCACGTAGTCGATGTCCCGCTTCATCACGCCGTGGGCCTTGATGGCCTGGTTGATGTGGTGGGAGAGGGTGGCGTTCTCCGGGTCGGACAGGTTCTCCACGTGGAAGAACTCCTCCGCCTTGGCGATGCCCCGGGCGGTGAGCATGGCGGTCTTGGCCTTCTCATCCACGATGTAGTCCGCGTCCGCCTCGGCGGGATCCTCTTCCTCCTTGTTGTCCACCTGGACGACCGCCTGCTTCTTCAGGCGGGAGACGAACATCTCCGCCATGTCATAGAGCTGGGTGGACTTCTCCCCCTGGCCGGAGATGATGAGGGGTGTCCGGGCCTCGTCGATCAGGATGGAGTCCACCTCGTCCACGATGGCGAAGGCGTGGCCCCGCTGCACCAGCTCGCTGGAGTAGATGCACATGTTGTCCCGCAGGTAGTCGAAGCCCATCTCGTTGTTGGTGCCGTAGGTGATGTCCGCGGCATAGGCGGCCTGCCGCTCCTTGGTGGTCAGGCCGTGGACGATCAGGCCCACCTTCAGGCCCAGGAAGCGGTGGACCTTGCCCATCCACTCGCTGTCGCGCTTGGCCAGGTAGTCGTTCACCGTGACGATGTGGACGCCCCGGCCGGTCAGGGCGTTCAGATAGGCGGGCAGGGTGGCCACCAGGGTCTTGCCCTCGCCGGTCTTCATCTCGGCGATCCGGCCCTGGTGCAGCACGATGCCGCCCACCAGCTGCACCCGGTAGGGCCGCATGCCCAGCACCCGGTCCGCGGCCTCCCGCACGGTGGCAAAGGCCTCCGGCAGGATGTCGTCCAGGGTCTCGCCGTTCTGCAGGCGCTCCTTGAACTCCGTGGTCTTGACCCGCAGGGCCTCGTCGCTCATGGCCTTGTACGCGTCGGCCATGGACTCGATCTTGTCCACGATGGGGTAGATGGATTTCAGCTCCCGGGAGCTGTAATCACCGAAAATCTTTTTCATCAGACCCATGATTGTGATACTTCCTTTCCGGGCCGGTCCCTCCGGTCCGCCGGAATGGCAGAGCGCTGGAGAGAGGCCCGTTGATCCCATATGTTTTATAAGAGGTGGGGCAGTCCCCACGAAAAAGCAGAAATAGCATACCACAATCGCCGGTGGAATGCAAAGAAAAAACAACTTTTGTAAAAAAAGTTCATAAATAGCGGTCCATGTCCGGCAGAAGACATGATTTTTCGATAGGACGCGGCGGGGAAATCAGCCAAAAGAAACAAACTGTCCCCGACCGGGCAATCGATTGCCCGGTCATGTCCGGGGGAGCTCCGGCTCCAGCTCCTCGTCCAGCAGCATCCGGATGCGGCTGAGGACCGTGCCCTCGCCGGTGGAGGCGTCGTAGTCCACGCTCACCAGCCGGGTGTCCGGCAGCTTGCGCTGGAGGGCGGCGTACTGCCCCTTGCCGAAGATGTGCCCCGGCAGGCAGGCGAAGGGCTGGACGCAGAGGATCTTCCGGTACCCCAGCCGGGCCCAGCCCACGGCCTCAGCGGTGATGAGCCACCCGTCCGCCACCGTCACCCGCAGGGGCGCATAGCCCTCCGCCTGGCGTTTCAAGTCTGGCAGAGGCGGCAGGGCGTGATAGCCCGCCTCCCCTAGGATCTCCAGCATCTCCCGCTGGATCCCCGCCAGGTACGACGCCAGCAGCCGGTACACCCGCCGGGCAGGGGCGGAACCCTTCAGGGCGTGGCCGTCCATGTAGTACAGGGCGTACCAGGTGATGCCGCCCACGCCGATCTCACAGTGCTCGGCGGCCAGATACCGCTCCAGATTCCAGTTGCCCAGGTGGCAGTACTTCGTGTAGATCTCCCCCGCGACGGCCACCTTCTGGACCTTCCGCTCTGTCCGCTCCACGGCCTGGAAGTCCGCCGCCATCTCCCGGCAGCGGCGCAGGATCCCCCGGCGGGTGAGTCCGCGATTCTCCGCCAGATCCTGTCCCAGGGCCTCCATCCAGCGGCGCCAAAGTGCCTCCGCCGTGCCGGGGACCGCCTCGTAGGGCCGGGTCTGGTTCCGCAGCAGGGCCAGCGTGTCCCCCCACACGGCGGCGGCCAGACAGCGGCGGACCATGGCGGCGGTGATGGGCAGCCCGGTGCCCCGGTCGATGCCCCGGACATTGAGGCTCAGAGTCTCCACCCGGCCGTAGCCCAGCCGGTCCAGCACCCGCCGCAGCAGGCGGATGCCGCAGGAGCCCCGGCACTCGTCCCCCGCCTGGCCGAACAGCACCCCGCACCGGGCCGGGTCGTACCGCCCGGACCGGAGGGCGGAGAGCACCTGCCCCGCCACCAGGAACACCGGATAGCACAGCTCGTTGTGGAAGTATTTCAGCCCCAGGTCCGCCAGATGAGGGTCATCCTCCGTCAGCAGCACCGGCTCCCACCGCTCCGACGCAAAGGCGTATTGCAGCAGGGGGAACCAGTCGTCCAGCAGGGAGGGGATCAGCAGCGTCTTCCGCTCCGCCATGGCCCGCACCTCCTTTTACCACCAGCATACCGGTCCGCCGCTGGGAAAACAAGGCCAAAATGGTTACAAAATCCGCCGGCGGCCCCGCCGCCTCTTGCCCTGCCAGACCCTTTGTGTTAAACTGACAAAAAAGGCACCTGCCGCCGGGGCGGACAGGTGCGAAAAAGGAGGTTCTCCCATGAAGCTCAGCTTTTACGGCGCCGACCAGTGCGTCACCGGCAGCTGCCACTGTCTGGAGGTCAACGGCAGGCGCATCCTGGTGGACTGCGGATTGCAGCAGGGGCGGGACGAGGTGTCCAACGACGCCTTTCCCTTTGCCGCGAACGACATCGACTTCGTCCTGGTGACCCACGCCCACATCGACCACACCGGCCGGATCCCCATGCTGGTGAAGCAGGGCTTCCGGGGCCGGATCGTCGCCACCCGGCTGACGGCGGATCTCATGGACATCATGCTCCAGGACTCCGCCCACATCCAGGAGTCCGACGCGGAGTGGAAGAACCGCAAGGCGGAGCGGTCCGGCGCCCCGCGGGTGGAGCCCCTTTACACCATCGAGGACGCCCAGCGGGTGAGCCAGTACATGACCACCTGCGAGTACAACCAGCCCCTGGACCTGTGCGAGGGCGTTCGGGTGGAGTTCGTGGACGCGGGCCATCTGCTGGGCTCCGCCTCCATCCTCGTCACCGCCACGGAGGGCGGCGTCACCAGGCAGATCGTCTTTTCCGGCGATATCGGCAATGTGGACCAGCCCATCATCCGGGACCCCACCTACCTCACCGGCGCGGACTACGTGGTGATGGAGTCCACCTACGGCGACCGCAATCACACGGAGGTGTGGAGCTACACCGACGATCTGGCCAAGATCATCGACGAGACCATCGCCAAGGGCGGCAACGTGGTGATCCCCTCCTTCGCCGTGGGCCGCACCCAGGAGCTGCTGTACTTCATCCGGGAGATCAAGGACAAGGGGATGGTGAAGTCCGACCCGGACTTCCCGGTGTACATCGACTCCCCCCTGGCCAAGAAGGCCACCACCATCTTCACCGGCGACCTGCGGGGCTATCTGGATGAAGAGGCGCTGGAGCTGGTGCAGGACGGCACCCACATGTTCAACTTCACCAACCTGCGCATGACGGAGACCAGCGAGGAGTCCAAAATGCTGAACATGGACCCCACCCCCAAGGTCATCATCTCCGCCTCCGGCATGTGCGACGCGGGCCGCATCCGCCACCACCTGAAGCACAACCTCTGGCGGCCGGAGTGCACCGTGGTGTTCGTGGGCTACCAGGGGGAGGGCACCCTGGGCCGCGCCCTGCTGGAGGGCACAAAGAGCGTGAAGCTCTTCGGCGAGGAGATCGCCGTCCACGCGCGGATCGAGAACTTCCAGGGCCTCTCCTCCCACGCGGACCGGAACCACCTGCTGGCGTGGATCCAGGCCATCCAGTCCCCCAAGCCTCAGCACGTGTTCGTGGTCCACGGGGACCGGGAGGTGGCGCCCTTCTTCGCCAAGACCATCCAGGGCCTGGGCTTCACCGCCCACGCGCCCCAGTACACGGAGGTGTACGACCTGATCGCCGACAAGGTGGTTGAGCCCGGCTACCTGCCCGAGCGGAAGGCCAGGACCACCGGCGGCATGTGGGCCAGCGCGGCCTACGAGCGGCTGGTGGCCGTGGGCAACATGCTTATGGAGAGCATCAAGCGCTCCCGCGGGCGGGACAACAAGTCCCTGGCCCGGTTCGCCGACCAGCTGCGGCAGCTGCTGGAGAAGTGGGAGAGCTAACGGAGCTCTCCCGCCAGGGAGAGGGCGGCCTGGAACATGGCCTCCAGCTCCATGCTGTGGAGCTGCGCCGCGGCGTCCTCGTATTTCTGGACGGTGTCCCACCCGTCGTCTGCCAATAGGTCCCGGAGCCGCCGGGACAGGCGGGTGGACAGGCGGGCGGCCTCCCGGTACTCCCGGGAGGGGAGGTAGGAGGGGAGGAGCTCCTCCTTGGTGTATTCATAGAGAACTTGCATCAGATCTGTCATACGAAAAAGCACCTCCTGTATACGCGGATTGTACGTATTTATAATATACGCGCAAAACGCGTGTGTCAAGAGGCTTGGGAGAGATTTCATGATAAAATTTGCGGAGCGACTGCGTGAATTGCGAAAAGAGCGTCATGTCACGCAAAAGGGCATGGGGGAAATTTTGGGTGTTCAGCTGCGTTCCTACCAATGCTATGAGAGCGGCGACCGCCGCCCGGACTATGAGAAATTGGTGGCCCTGGCGGACTACTTCGATGTCACCACCGATTATCTGCTGGGCCGCACCGACCAGCGGGGGTAACATGAGATGGGCCGCCGGACGGCGGCCACGGTGGTCTCTGCTCCCGCAGGGGGCTTGTCCAGCGGGATGCACCCCCCATTTTCTTTTCCGTCTTGCGGAAAAGAAAACGGGCCGTGCACGGTCCAAAAGAAAAGGCCGCTTGGACGCGCTCCGGTGCAGTGGCCCTCCGCGCGACGGGGGTCGGCGTATCGGTGCAAGCGCCGATTTGGCCTTGCCTTCGGGCACGCTATTCTCTTCTGCAAGTTTGTAACTGCCGTCCCGTGGCGGATGGTGCGGAGGTCGTCGGGGTGGTCATCGCATTGAACTGCTTCTCTTTTCGCTGCCGCTGGTCTGGAGGGCAACTGGAGCCGGTGCAACGGGCGGATGAGGGCATCCGCCCGAAAGCATAAACCCCTACGACCACCCGGGCAGCGCGTAGCGAAGCGGAACGCGCGGAAAGAGGAGCAGTTCAAATGCGTCCTTGCACCCCGATTCAAGACGCACCCGCGCCGCGGGAATCCGCCATCAAGCCTGTACCGCACCCCGCCGCGCCCGTCGGGGAGCCATCGCAGACCCGCAGGCACCATCTCACGCCGACCCCCGTACAGCAACTTTGCACCAGAGGTGCAAAGTTGCGACCAAAAGCGTTCTTTTCTTTTGGACCGTGCACGGCCCGTTTTCTTTTCGGCAAGACCGAAAAGAAAATGGGGGGTGCATTGCCCAGCTGGCAACCCAGCTGAATCCCTGCGTCCAATGGGACGCACCCCCCGGAGGTATCTCTATGGACAGACTTCATGAAAACCGCATCTACACCGGCACGGTGGAATCCTACTCCAGCGAGGGCTTGGGCATCGTCCGCCTGGACGGCGCCGTGGTGTTCGTCCCCCAGGCCGTCCGGGGGGAGACCATCGACCTGAAAATCACCAAGGTGATGAAGACCGCCGCCGCGGGGGAGATTGTGAAGATCCACAAGCCCTCTCCCGACCGGGCCCAGCCCGAGTGCCCCTATTACGGCCAGTGCGGCGGGTGCGACTTCCAGCACCTGACGTACCCCGAGGAGCTGCGGGCCAAGCGCCAGCGGGTTCAGGACGCCCTGACCCGCCTGGGGGGCGCGGACGTCCGGGTGGAGGAGATCCTGGGGGCGAAGAACCCCCTCCACTACCGCAACAAGAGCCAGTACCCCGTGGGCGCGGACGGCGCCATCGGCTTCTACCGGGCCCGATCCCATCAGGTGGTGCCGGTGAAGCGGTGCCTGATCCAGCCCGAGGCGGCGGACAAAACCGCCGCGGCGGTGGGGGAGTGGATGCGGCGCTACAAGGTCCCCGCCTACGACGAGACCACCGGAAAGGGACTGGTGCGCCACGTGTACGTCCGGGTGAACCGGAAGGGCGAGAGCCTCTGCTGCGTGGTGATCAACGGCAGGCAGGCTCCCCGGGAGCCGGAGCTGGCCGCCTATGTCTGCGCCGCCGTGCCCCACACCGCGGGGGTGCTGGTGAACAGCAACACCAGGCGGGGCAACGTGATCCTGGGGGAGAGATACCGCACCCTCTGGGGCCGGGACTATCTGATGGACACCCTCTGCGGCTTGGAGTTCAAGCTGTCGGTGCCCTCCTTCTACCAGGTGAACCGGGATCAGGCGGAGATCCTGTACGGCAAAGCCCTGGATTATGCCGGCATGACGGGACGGGAGACGGTGCTGGACCTGTACTGCGGCATCGGCACCATCACGCTGTGCCTGGCGAAGCAGGCCGGGCGGGTCATCGGCGCGGAGATCGTGCCGGCGGCCATCGCCGACGCGGAGGAGAACGCCGCCCGGAACCACATCGAAAATGCGGAGTTCTTCTGCGGCGACGCAGCGGAGGTGGCGGCCAGGCTGGAGGCGGAGGGCCTGCGGCCGGACGTCGTCACCGTGGACCCGCCCCGGAAGGGGTTGGCGCCGGAGGTAATCGGCACCATCGCGGCCATGGGGCCGGAGCGGGTGGTGTATGTCTCCTGCGATCCCGCCACCCTGGGCCGGGATGTGAAGCGGTTCGCTGAGCTGGGCTACCGGGCCGTCCGGGCCTGCGCCGTGGACATGTTTCCCGGCACCCGCCATGTGGAGACGGTAGTATTGATGTCAAAAGTCAAAGAATAGGATAGCGAAAAAGTGTAGAAAACAAGGGATTTCCGGGAGTCAGGGCTTGTCAGAGGACAGGTTTCGATTCCCGGATTTTTTCATTTTACGGGTAAGTGGGAACTGGTCTACTGTGAAAAAAGGTGGAGAGTTGAGTGGTTGATTTAGATATTAGGGGTGTTGAGTTGACAGGGGGGATAAATGGTATGTGGAGTTGACAGGATTGACATTTGAAGAAAAATAAGGGAAACGGCATCCTGGATGGATATGAGGCTCTGTTTGTACGAAGATGTTTTCAGAAATGTATAGGTAGTCATTGGCATACTCTCTTACTGGCTT
>DWXY01000030.1 GCA_019118935.1 Candidatus Oscillibacter pullicola | reverse complement strand
CCCCATGATATGATCATCCCAAATCCAATCAATGGTGCCGCCTGCTCCCCCGGGGGCAGGGCCGATGGGCATTGAACTTCATTCCGCTAGGGCTGCTGCAGGGCAGAGGGATGAGGTTCAATGTCCATTTCCGTTTCAGGGCGCCACTCACCGAGAAAGGAGCCGTTTCTATGGCGAACATTCGAATTTTGAGCCGGGAGGATGTGATCCGGGTCACGGAGATGCAGCCGATCATCGACTGCGTGGAGGAGGTGTACCGGCAGAAGAGCGATGGGCAGACGGTAGTGTGGCCCACCACCTTTTATGAGTTTGACCCCGGCCACGCGGACATGGACATCAAATCCGGCTACTTCCCCTAGGCGAAGCTGTATGGACACAAGACCGTCTCCTGGTTTGAGGCCAACCGGGACAGGAGCCTGCCGGATCTGGCGGGGCTCATCGCCGTGTACAGCGCGGAAACGGGAATGCCCATCGGGATTCTGGACGCCTCCTACATCACCGGCATCCGCACCGGCGCGGCGGGCGCCATCGGGGCCAAGTATCTGGCCCGGGCGGATTCCCGGAACTTTGTGCTGGTGGGCTCCGGCAACCAGGCCCTCTTTCAGATCGCGGCCATGGGGACCCTCTTCCCGGGGCTGCGGAAGATCACCGTGGTCAACGTGCGGACGCCGGACCACGCCGCCCGCTTCACCGCGGCGCTGCCCCGGATGCTGGCGGACCAATTCGGCCTGGATCTTGCGGGCGTCACGCTGGCCGCATCCGGGGACCTGGAGGCCGCGCTCTCCGACGCGGACATTGTGGTGACGGCGACGCCCTCCAAAACGCCCCTGGTCCGAAAGGACTGGGTCCGGCCCGGCACCCATTTCTCCTGCATGGGGGCGGATATGGCCGGCAAGCAGGAGCTGGAGAGCGCCCTTCTGGCGGGGGCGCGGATTTTCGCGGACGACCTGGAGCACTGCATTGCCGCAGGAGAGATGGAGATTCCCCTCAAGCAGGGGGTGATCTCCCAGGGGGACATCGCCGGAGAGATCGGCGACCTGATCCTGGGCAAAGTCCCCGGCCGGCAGCGGGAGGACGAGATCACCATCTACGACTCCACCGGCATGGCGCTGCTGGACATCGCCGCCGCGAAGGCCGCCCTGGCCCTGGCGGAGGAGAAGAACCTGGGCACCGTTGTCACACTATGAGAGAGGAGAGTACCCATGACATTTGATTTCAATGAGGTGAGGGCCGCCTACGAGCGCATCCGCCCCTACGTCCGGAAGACCCTTCTGGAGGAGTCCTTCTACCTGGGGGACGGGGAGCGCCGCTACTTCTTCAAGCTGGAATCCCTCCAGCGGGCCAAGAGCTTCAAAATCCGGGGGGCGCTGAACAAGATGCTGACGCTGACGGCGGAGGAGGCGGCCCGGGGCGTTGCCACCGTCTCCTCCGGGAACCACGGCAGTTCGGTCAGCTATGCGGCGTCCCTGCTGGGCATTCAGAATGCAAAGGTCATTGTGCCCGAGGGCACGCCCCAGAGCAAGATCGACCGGATCCGCTATTTCGGCGCTGAGGTGCTGCAGATGGGCAAAAGCTATGACGAGGCCCACCGGCTGGGCCTGGATTACATCCGCCGGCACGGCCTGACCTATATCGACGCCTACTATGACGATCCCAAGAGCTACGGCGGCCAGGGGACCATCGGCATCGAGCTCCTGGAGCAGAATCCGGACATCGACACCATCGTGGTCCCCATCGGCGGCGGACTGATCACGGGCATCGCGGTGGCGGCAAAGGCCCTGAAGCCGGACATCCGTATCGCGGAGCTGCTGACGAGGCTCCAAATGGAATTTGAACGTTCTCGGGAACCGTGGGAAGTCCTTACAAGAGCGCCAAATGAACCTGCTATTCAGCTGGCTTTGTAAGAAAACGGCGGGATATTTAAAGGGGTCCGAATGCCGCTTCTCCGGGGGATGAATGGTTTTTGCTTGGGCTTGATACGGTTTCCCTTGCAGTCGCAGCCCATGGAGACTACCGGCAGGTAGCTGTTTCCGCGTTTTGGGATAGTTGCCATGTTGTGTTCACGCCACGTTCCCCGGCCGCATTTCAGCTGAGATCATTTTTGTAAACATGACATACTGCTGGCACGTGTCCAAAGGCATTGGAACTTTCAGAGAAAGCCATTTTCTACAAAAGCAAGAATCACGCGCCGCGGGATTGGGGGAGCTGCAGCGGCGAGATGGAAAGTGGTTTCGCCTTCAGGCGGGAGCACGGCCATGCAGAGACACATGGCGGCGGCTGTCACACCGAACAGCAGGCACTTGAAGACCGTGCTCAAACCGGTCCCCTCCGTTTGCCCCAACTGCCGGGGATGGCCCCATCCCCGGCAGTTGGAACTGATCTGCACGGCCTTATGCGGTGAAGAGCTGGACCCAGTACCGCCCCTCCCGGCCCACGCCGATGGTGGTGAAGCTGCTGCTGAGGATATTGGCCCGGTGGCCGGTGGAGTTCATCCAACCCTCCACCACCTGCTCCGGCGTGGAATAGCCTGCGGCGATGTTCTCTCCGGCGGTCCAGTAGCGGACCCCGGCCTCATCCAGAGCGGTGAAGCAGCTGCTGCCGTCGGGCCGGGTGTGATCGAAGAGGGCGGGCAGTTCCGCTGCCCGGACCTGGGCGGCCTCGGAGATGGCATCATTGGTCTGGAGCGCGGCCAGTCCCTCCTTGGCCCGCTCCTGGTTCACCAGACGGATCACCTCACTGATGTAGTCGGCTTCCTCCGGCGTTTGGGGCGTGGTCTCTTCTGATGTTGTCTCGTCGGGGACGGTCACCGTGCCGGGACCCTCCGCACCGGCTTCCTCCTCATCGGCCCAAGGGGCGGTGGAGGCGCCCGGCGTACCGGGGTCTGGCCGCCGCTCGTCGTAGAAGAGCTGGTTCTTGGCCTTCGGCGTGTCCCAGTAGCGGGTGAGCATCACCGCCGCCTGGGCCCGGGTCACCGGCGAATTGGGGGACATGGTGTGATCTCCCGTGCCGTTGAGGACGTACAGATGGTAACCCCAGCCCAGCATGGCGTTGCGGATGTCCTGGGCATTGGCGCCCAGCGTCGCGTCATCCAGGTCCGTGAAGACGTCCAGGTACATATCCGTCATCTCATCGAGGCTCCGGCCGCACTCCCAGCGGTCAAAGTTCCGCAGGATGACACAGAACTCCGCCCGGGTCAGGGGGATGTTGGGATAGATCCGGTCCCCGTCGATCAGCCAGCTGGGGAGGATCCCCTCCTGCTTGGCCCAGATCATGGCCTGGTAGTAGTAGGCGCTCTCCGGCACATCCGCATAGGGGGCAGGGCCGTCCAGGGAGGCCCAGTATTCGTTGTTCATGCTGCGGTTCAGGGCGGCGATGAACTGGCCGCGGGTGATGTTTCCCTCCGGGGAGAAGGTGGTGGCGCTGGTGCCGTTGAAGGTGGCGGGCCAACGGGAGTCATCCGTCACCCGCATGATGGCATCGTATGCCCAGTAGTCCGGCGGCACGTCGGTAAAGGGCCCGGCGGCCAGGGACGGGACGCTGAGGCCCAGGGCCAGTGCCAGCGTCAGAAGAAGTGCGAATACTCTGTGTTTCATAAAGTTCTCTCCTTTTCTGTCAGGTTTTGATAAGGGATCGTCCTGCGGGCGGAGGCCGGGATGGCGGCCGGCCGCAAACTGTAGGCGGGGGGGGGACATTGGGGACCTCAGTGGGGCGGGGATCTGCCGCCGGCCCTGCGCCGGGCCTGTTCCAGCACTGCCTGCACCAGGTCCCGGGGAGGAAGCGTTCCTGCGGCATCCGCCTCCAGGCTGCGGCGCAGAAGCTCAGCATAGGTCATGGAGGCTGGCCACCCCCCTGACAGGGTCCGGCGATATTCTGACATTGGACATCACGACCTGCTCCCGGCAGCGGGCAGGCGGATTGGAAACTGCGGGATAGCCTGCGCATCGGCACCACCTCCGATCAGAGAGGGCATTGGCGCCGCATCTCATATTCTTTCCGCATCCTGCGGACGGACCTGACTGACGGCCTGGATCTTCCGCTGGACGAAAAACGTCTTCACCAGCTGATACAGGAAGGCGGGGATACCGATGAGAATACTGATGGTCCCCTTTACCAGCGCCCAGAACACCCAGAACCAGAGGGTGCCGAAGATCGTAAGGGGCATAAAGGATTGCAGGTAGGTGATCAGCTTCCAGCCGAAGGGAATGAAGAAGAACCACGCGGTGTAGAGCATCAGCTGTGCGCCGGAGGCATTGCCCTGGGCCAGCATGTACCGCAGGATCAGCGCCGTGATCACGCCGTACACGCAGGTGCGCAGGAATTCGGAGCGGGTGTCCACAAGCGCGTCCAGATACCTCTGACGGCGGGCTTCCTCGGCCGTTCTGGCCTGTTCCACCTGCTGGTCCCGGAGGATCTGCGCACACTCCTCGCACAGACAGGGATTGTAGAGACCGGCGCAGGCCTTGCACAGAGCTTTTCCGCAGTGCTGGCAGGTGGCAACGGCTTCCCGGTCTTCGTGATAATAGCATTTCATGGTGATTTCTCCTTTTCTCATGTCGTTGTAAGCGGCCCGCCGGGCCCTTTCAAGGAATGAGACACAGGAGACAGACGCCGGGTTTTACCGGTGAAGAAAAAATATCAGAAAATTTGGGGGACAGTAAGACCAGCCCACCGGGAACCGAGGGCTCCGGTGGGCTGATATGCATCAATCAACTGGCTGCCGTCACGATACAATGACCTGGAAAGAGACTGTATCCGTCATGGGGAAGGTGCCGACGTTGGTCCAGGCGTCAAAATGGTAAACGCCGGTAATGGTGGCAGTGCCGGGGGAGAGGGCGGTCACGTTGCAGAAGTTGGAGCTGCCGCTGCTGGCGGAGACCGACGCCACCGCGGGGTTGCTGCTGCTCCACTCAGTACCCGTCAGGGTGCTGTCGCGGCCCAGGCTGTACTGCTGGAGATAGTTGGAGCCCTGCTCACCCACCGACAGATCGAGAGGATCGTCGGCCCACTGGTGGCTCCACTCGTAATGGTCCTCCACCGTCACGGGCAAACGGACCTGATAGTTGTTGTCATCCGGGAAGGTGGCGACGATCTCCGCCGTGCCGGGGCTCAAAAGGGCGATCCCGCCGATGGCGCTGACATCCGCCACCGCGGGGGTGGTGGAGGAGTAGACGATGCCGTCATAGGGGGTATTGGCCCCGCTGATCATGCTGATGGGGAAGGCTACGTTGTCGCCGTATCCGGCGGAGTAACTTGAAAAGTTCATCCGAACCTCAGGGGTGGAGACAGGCTGGGGCTCCACAACCGGCTCAGGCTCTGGTTCGGGCTCCGGCTCGGACACTGGCGTCGGTTCCGGCTCCGGCCCCGGCACAACGACAGGCTCCGGATATGGCGTCGGTTCCGGCTCAGGCTCTGGGACAGGCTCCGGCTCCACAACGGGCTCCGGAATGGGCTGCGGCTCCACCGCCTCCACGATGGGGGCGGTGGTCTCCACCGGTTCCGGCTCCGGTTGGTAGAGGGATGCGCCGCCGGCCACGGCGCCCACCACTGCCAGTCCCGCCAGTCCCAGCGCCG
The DNA here is from genome assembly GCA_019118935.1 of Candidatus Oscillibacter pullicola. Lineage (GTDB taxonomy): Bacteria > Bacillota > Clostridia > Oscillospirales > Oscillospiraceae > Oscillibacter > Oscillibacter pullicola. The sequence continues at coordinate 47,510 of DWXY01000030.1, read as the reverse complement.
CCTTGTGGGCCAGCAGGCCCCCCAGCGCGTGGGATGCGGCCCCGCCCGAAGCGGCTGCGGCCGATCCGGCGGAAGCGGCGGCACCTCCGGCAGCGGTGCCCGCGGCTGCCGTCTCGACCGCGGCAGTGCCTGCTGCCCCGGCCAGCACCGTGTGGGCCAGGGCCTCTGCCGCGGAGGCACTCAGGCCGCCGGAGAGGGCGTCCTTCTGCAGGAAGTACACCAGGAACGGCACCGCACTGTAGAGTTTGATGCCCTGGGCCGCGTAAGCGTCCACGCCCGCCTTGATGGCCTTCCGGGCGTAGTTCAGGCGGCTCTTGATGGTGCCTTCCGACGTCTCCAGGGCCGCGGCGATATCCCGGACGCTCATTTCCTCATAGTAAAACATCAGCACACACTGGCGCTGGGGCGGCGGCAGCTGGTCTACCAGATCTACGATCATCCGCCGGGTCTCGTCATTGTCCAGGGCCTTGTCCGGCACCGACTGCTCGTCCAGGTTCTCAAAGGCGTCCAACAGGCTGTTGCCTTCGTCGTCCTCCGGAATCTGGGCCTCCCGGTGTCCCCGGGTGAGGACGTTCCGGCAGTGGTTGGCTGTCATGGCGGAGAGCCAGCCCCAGAAGGCCTCCGGGTCCTGGAGCCTGTCCAGCCTGGTGAGCATGGAGATCAGGATCTCCTGGGTGGCATCCAGGGCATCCTCCTCGTGTTTCAGCATCTTCTTGCAGTGGTAGTACACCCGGTTCTGCGCCGCCAGAACCAATTCCTCCTGGGCCTGCTGTTCTCCGGACAGACACCGCCGGATCACCGGCGTCATGCTTGGCATTGCCATGAGCCCGCTCCTTTCTCCTAAAAACCGCTCCAGGTACCCGTTTTCAAAATATTTCGCCCTTATTCTATGCCGACTGAAAGAACCTGTCAATGGACGAAACACTCAGAAACCGGAAAAATCCGGGCCTCACACAACGGTTTACCTGCAGTTTAACCGTTGACTCCTGAATAGGCAAACTTCTCTAAGAAGTTCAAAAAGTATGCTGGGTGCTGCAATAAACACCCTGGCCGGCGCAGATGCAGAAGACAGGCGTCCCCCGGTAAGGGATCGCTGTCAGGCAAGGCAGTCTGCCAATCTGGCAAGCACCACGCAGCCCTGCGCCCGGGTCATGGGATTGCGGCCGCCGAAGTTTCCATCCTTCTGGCCATTCAGCAGGCCCAGTGCATAGCAGGTGCTCACGGCGTCCCGGTATGTAACAGGAATGGACGCCCAGTCTCCGATGGATTCCTGCGCAGCCGTGCAGGCGGTACTGCTGGGAAGCGGCGCGTCCTGATCCAGCAGGAGGTTGTACATCATCGCCGCCATATTGTAGCGGTCGATGCTCTCGTTGATGAGCCCATCGTAAGAACCGTCCCGCACCTGGGTATACTGAAGCGTGGTGCCATTCAGGATGCCGTGTTCCCGGTTGAGGGCCACATACTGGCTCCACCAGCGGCCGCTTTGGCCGTCTTCCGCCTGGCCGGGGTAGAAGGTCCGGGCCATCATGGCGTTGAAGTGGGCGTAGGTGACGGACGCCGTGGGATGGAAGGTCCCGTCCGCGTATCCGTTGACGATGCCGCGGTCCACAGCGGATCTGATGGCGTCAGCCGCCCAATAGGAGGCTGGTACATCCCGGAAGACGCTGCCCTGGGCCTGCGTGCCGCCGGTCTGGGAGATCGTCTGCCCGCCGGTTTGAGCACCGGTCTGGGTCCCTGTCTGCGCCTGGCCCGGCTGTTCCGCCGCATTGCCCTGGTCGGCAGCCTCGCCGCCAAAGAAGTCCACCTGATAGGTGAAGTCCGCAACGTTCTGACCGTTCTTCGCCCGCAGGCCGTCGATGCGGACGGTGTAGGCACCGTCGTAACCGTCGATGCCATCCGGGCGGAAGATGATGCAGTTGGCCACGCCGTAGCCGCTGGTATCCACATTGAAGTAACCGTCGCTGCCGTGGGAGGAGAAGCTCCAGGTCCGGCCGTCGGATTCCCGGGTGAGCGTTACCGTGATCGTGGATTTGCTGGGCGTCTGGTATTCCGCGGGATTCAGCGTGATACTCCAGGCGATGTCGCCGCCGAAGAGCTGGGCCGGGAAATTTCCGGAGGCGGGCCAGGCGATGAAATCGTAGTCGCACCCGGCGCCGCTCCGGTCAAAGACCTTCTCTGCCACGTAGCCCCCGCCGCGGACACCCTGGGCGTAGCCGAAGCCGACTTTCCCCATGGTGGGGTTCAGCTGCCAGCGGCGATGCCCCACGGAGGAGAGATTGTTGCTGCCGCTGTCATCCATGAAGCCGTCCACCGCTCCGGTGAGGGTCCTGCCGGAGTGGAGGTTGCTGCTGGAAGCGGCGCTCTTCGCCTGCTGGTAGAAGGCGCTGTCCATACCGGCGGGACGGCTGGGGGAGTGGCTCAGGCTGCCGTTGGCCGCCTGGATCACCGCGCCGTACTGCGCACTCTCACACAGGGACAGGTCCAGGGAGACACTGGGGAGACCGGCGATGCGCCGCAGCGCGTTGAGCCGGTCCACCGCCGCCTGCAGAGCGCCGGCCTTCACCTTGCCGGCGGAGAAGGGAGCGGTGACGGAGGGCTTCACGTCGAAGACCTCCTCCGGCAGCGTCAGGGGATTGTCCGCCAGCAGGCTCTGGATCTCCTTTTGGGAGAGTTTTTCCATGTCCAGACTCCCGCTGTCCCGATTCCCGGTCTTGAGAGCCACCTCCGCCTGGGGGAGTTTGGGGATGGCTTCGGTGTAGGAGTCCCCGCACCGGATGCAGGTGTAGGTCCGTTCTCCCTCCCGCTCCACGGTGGCGCTGCGGGTGATTTCAGAGGTGTACTTGTGCCCCAGGGCGGGGGAGGTGAAATCCACTTCCTCCAGGCCGCAGAGCTTGCAGGTATGGTAGTAGCGGGCCTCCTCCGTGCAGGTGGCGGGGGTGGCGCGGCTGATGGGCTCCCAGACATGGCGGCAGGCCTCCTGCTGGCCTCCTTCGGTGTCGGACGGATTGTCCATGCCCCCGCTGGGATCCTGTTCTTCGCTGCCGTCCTGGCTTTCACCGCCGCTCCCGTTGCCTTCGCCGCCCGGGGCAGTTAGGGAAGGGTCCTCCGGCTGCTGCCCGTCGGGAAGGTCTGCATCCGGCAGGGAAGAGGCCCCGCCGTCAGTTCCCTTGGCCGGCGCCTCCAATTTGGGGATGGACTCGGTATAGGTGTCGCTGCAGCGGATGCAGGTATAGGTCCGCACGCCGTCCTGTTCCGCAGTGGCCTCCTGGGTGACGGCGGATTTGTAGAGGTGCCCCAGCGGGGGCTGGTCATATACCCGGCTGAGTTCCTCGCCGCAGTCCAGGCAGGTGGTGACGGTGGCGCCCATCTCTGTGCAGGAGAGCTGTTCAGAGCGGGTGCCGGTGACCGTGTGGGGACAACCGGCCGCGGCAGCCGGCATCGCCAGCGTACCGGCAGAGAGGCTCACGGTCAGCAGCAGGCTGACGGCCTGGAAGAAATGGTGTTGTCGTTTCATGGAAAATCCTCCTCCTATATATCTTTGCTGGATCGGTAATCTGGAAGACAATGGAACGATGTCGGCGGGTTTCCCAGCCGGGGATCGGATTGAGGCGGGGGCATTTAGGGCTGTGAAAAAATTGCGTCCATCGGAGCCTTCCTGTGGATGAGACACAGCTGAAACCTGCTGGGTTTTATAGGAGGGAAAAATTTTGCAAAAAAAGATGACGCAGAATGGGGCGTTCGAAAGGCCCGGCTCCTGTAGGCAAAGCCTGGGCCATGCCAGACATTGCCTCCGTGGTCTGCCTTCCGCAGCAGAGAACCAGAAATTTTGCCAGACCTGCGGGAATTGAGGCCAGGTGATAACGGGAAGGTCCTTCCTTTGCGGAAGAACCCTCCCGTTTGCTGCCCCGCAGGAAAGCCCGGCGTGCATTGCGGAGAAAATTTTTGCTTTTTAGCACGGGCCTGAATTCCAACCCGCTGATGCCGATTCAGATTTGAAGGGGGAACTGAACATGATGATCACAAAATCCGCTATAGAACGGCCGCGCTTCCATGGGGATGGAGACTTCCCGGCAGAAGCCCCATGCTCCGGGGCGGGCCCCAGCCCGGGACGGCGGACTGCCCCTGGGACAGATCCGGCAACTGCGGCAGGAGATTTCACCAACTATCCGGTTTTGTGCTGCACGTACGGATGGAGGGGGCCAGAGATAGTGGAAGACTGGGGCATCGAGGGGAAGCAGTACCGCAAGTGAATTGCGGATGATATCCTGCGGCGTAGGCTGAAAGGAAACGGGCCTGTTGACCGAAGAGCCTAAGGGGTGGGGGAAGATGACCGTTGCGGAGCAGATGACAGCTATGCTGCGCCAATCGGCTGCCCCAGGATTCATGAAGCCGCCAGCATCCCTAAAAGATACTGACGGCTATTTACAAAACATTCGGAGCCATTGCGCTGCAAAGGCTCCGGATGCATTTGATTCTCCTGTAAAACAGGGCGGCTTCGCCAAAAATCCTTGTGCGCCAACGCCTTCCCCTTTGACAGTCTGAGAACTCGGACCCTAAAGGCCACTGGCTCCCAGCGCCTCATGCCGCCATGAGATCCTCCGGCGAGGGAGCCATGAAGACGGAAGGCACGTCTGCCGGACTGTCCCCATCTGCCGCCAATATCTCATGGGGCCATCGGGGGGGCTGCCGTACTGCCTGATGCGCACGCCTCTCCTGCCCGCCGCAGGCGGTGAGCAGCAAGAGGCCCAAGAGGCTGGCTGACGGCATCGGAAGGGGCGGCTGCAAGCTGCTTGCATTGAAAACGCCTTGTCGGCCTTTTTCAGGCAACAGCATCCAGATCAAGGTCCAGAGAATCCACCCACTGCGCCACAGTCTCTTGGCCGGCGGAACCCGCGAACCGCTGCCCGTCCAGCCAGGTGGCGCCGGGGGCCAGTCCTTCCACGTTCCGGGCACTGGAGCCGATGCCGCTGGAGCCGGAAGTGCAGAAGGGTACGATGACCTTGCCGGAGAAATCATAGCGCTCCAGGAAGGTGGAGATGATCTTCGGAGCCTGTCCGTTCCAGATGGGGTATCCCAGGAAGATCACCTCGTAATCCTCCATGTTTTCAACACTGCCGGAGATGACGGGCCTGGCGTCAGGATCCCGCCCCTCCACCTGAGAACGGCTGTTGGAGTCCGTGTAATCCAGGTCGGCAGAGGTGTAGGGGACCTCGGGCATGATCTCATAGAGGTCGGCGTCCAGAATGCCCTGAAGATGGCCGGCAATGGTTTCCGTGTTGCCGGTGGCGGAGAAATAGGCCACCAGCACGTCTGTGCCTGCCTCGGGCGGGGGGGCCGGGGTTGGGGCCGTCCGGCTGTCATAGCGCATGAGGATGACGGCCACCTGTGCCCTGGTTGCACGGCCATTCGGCTGGAAGCTGCCGTCGGCCATTCCGGTGATGGTCCCGCTGGCCTGCGCCCAATCCACGGCCGTATCCGCCCAGCTTGGGATCGATGTCTCATCAGTATAGTTTTCCGCAGCATCCGAATCCGGCTGCCCGGCATAGCGCCAGAGGATGGCGGCGATCTGCGCCCTGGTCACCGGATCATTGGGGCCAAAGCTGGCGGCGGTGTACCCGCTCATGATGCCGTTCTGCCCTGCCCAGAGGATAGCGTCTTCATACCAGGCGCCTGCCGGCGTGTCTGCAAAGGCATCCGCTCCGGAGACCTCGGGGCTGCCGGCCATCCGGTAAAAGACGGCGCACAGCTGTGCCCGGGTCATGGTGGCGTCGGGGGTAAATGTGGTTTGGGAGGTGCCGTTCATCAGGCCGTTGTCCCGGCAGTACATGACCGCTTCCCCATACCAGGCATCTGCTGCCACATCAGAAAAGCCGGTATCCTCCACCGCGGAAAAGGCCGTTGCGGACAGAGCGAGGGCGAGAGCAGATGCAGTCAGAACAGCAGACAGTCGTTTTAGAGTTTTCATGCTTTTGTTCACTCCCGTTTCCGTTATTTTTGGATCTTTTGATTGCCGGTGGACCACACATGCTGTTCCTTTGCGGCCGCCGGGGTGTTCTGGGCCATGACGCCCACCAGGGCATGGGGAACATACGGTTCCTCCAGGTAAGCACACTCCTCTGCCGTCAGCTTCAGGTCCACGGCCTTGGCGGCGCCCTCGATGTGGTGCATCTTTGTAGCTCCCACCACCGGGGCGGTGACACGGGTCAGCAGCCACGCCAGGGACACCTCCGTCATAGAGACGCCCCGCCGGTCCGCCAGCTCTGCCACCCGGTTGATGACCACGCTGTCCTGGGCGGCGGTGGCGTCGTACTTGAATTTGGCATAGCTGTCCTCTTCCAGCCGCTTGGAGGTCTCGCCGGGGCGCTTGGAGAGCCGTCCGCCGGCCAGGGAGCTGTAGGGCGTCATGGCGATGTTGTCCTCAGCGCAGAGCTTTGCCATCTCCCGCTCTTCCTCCCGGAAAATCAGGTTGTAATGGCCCTGAATGGAGACGAATTTGGGAAAGCCCTCCCTCTCTGCCAGGGCGTTGGCCTTGGCCAGCTGATAGGCAAAGCAGTTGGAGATGCCGATATACCGGACTTTTCCCGCCTTTACTACCCGGTCCAGCCCATCCAGAATGTCGTAGAGAGGTGTCTCATAGTCCCACATGTGATAGATATACAAGTCGATGGAGTCAAGTCCAAGGTTCTTCAGGCTGGTGTTCACCATCTGCTGGATGTGCTGCTGCCCGGAAGCTCCCGCGGCGATCTCCTCCTGGGTGCGGGGCAGGAACTTGGTGGCCACCACCACATCCTCCCGCCGGGCAAAGTCCCGGATCGCCCGGCCCACATACTGCTCACTGGTGCCGCTCTGGTAGGCGATGGCAGTGTCGAAGAAGTTGACCCCCAGCTCCAGTCCCCGCCGGATGATCTCCCGGGAGTGTTCCTCGTCCAGCGTCCAGCTGTGCTGGCCGTTCTTTGCGTCGCCGAAGCCCATGCACCCCATGCAGATGCGGGAAACCGTCAAATCAGAATTGCCGAGTTTTGTGTACTGCATATTCAACTCCTCACTCCAGGCCGTTGTAGGTCTCGCCATCCACCAGCTCCAGCCACTCGTTGGAGGTCTCCTCGCCGGGCACCTCCACGGCGATGTGGCTGAACCAGCTGTCCTTTTTGGCACCGTGCCAGTGCTTCACATTGGCGGGAATGGTGATGACCATGCCGGGTGTCAGGCTGACAGCCGCCTGCCCCTCCTCCTGATACCAGCCCTCGCCGCCGGTGCAGATCAGCAGCTGCCCGCCGCCGCTCCTGGCCCGGTGAATGTGCCAGTTGTTCCGGCAGCCCGGCTCAAAGGTGACGTTGGCCAGGAACACCGGACACTTGTCCGCCTCGGTCAGGGGATTCAAATAGGAGCTGCCGGTGAAATACTGGGCATAGGCGGTGTTGGCCTGTCCCAGGCCGAATACGTTCGTTTTGTCAAATTGTTCCCTGTCGCTGATGCGCATGTAAAACATCCTTTCTTGTCTTAGAATTTCAAAGCCACGGCCAGCCCCATGCGGGCCAGCCATCGGGAAAGCAGTTCCGGAAGGGTGTCCTCCTCGGCGTCAAGAATTCCAAGGGCCTCCCCCACCTCCGCCTTGGGGCAGAGTTTTTGGATATCCCGCCGCATATCGCAGGGGACACCGCCGCAGTGGGAGTAGAAGGGCAGGATCTGCTTGCCGGACAGGTCGTGCTGGCGCAGCCAGGCGGATACCGGCGGCGGGAGTGTCCCGCACCAGTTGGGGGCGCCCAGAAAAATGACCGAGTAGCGCTGGGGGGGATGGGAGAGCGGGAGCAGTTTGGGGCGGTACCCCGTTTTGAGTTCTCTCTTCACCTGGGCCAGCAGCTCCGGGAAGGCCATGGGATAGGGCTGCCGGGGATAGATCTCGCACCAGTCGCTTCCCGTGAGTCCCTGGAGCGCCTGCGCCGCCCGGTGGGTGTGCCCGGAGTAAGAGTAGGAGGCGATCAGCGGCCGGTCCACGGAGCGGCCCTGTCCGGCTCCTCCGCTTTCAGCCCTCATGGACACCGCCTCCCTGCAACATAACACACCAACTTTACTTCGTCGCATCCTTTCCAAAGGACATGCACCTGCCCAAAATGCCGCCGGTCTTCAGATACTCGTAGGTAGGCATCTCAAAGAGCACCGGCTTCAGGGTGCGATAGTCGATCTTCCCCTCTGGGGTGAGAACGCTCTCCTCAGCATAGGTGTTGGCGATGGTACAGATGAAACTTTCAAAACCGGGAGTCACATAGATATCCTCCACCTTGCACTCCATGGTCACCGGGGCGTTGGAGATCAAGGGTACGCCGTTCTCGCTGACGGCCAGGTCGAAGAGCCCGGATTTGTCCTCTTTGGCTCCGCTGACACAGCCGGCCCGGTCCGCCAAGGGGAGCAGCGCTTCATCCACGATGTTGACAGACAGCATCCTGCTCTCCTTGATGCCCTGGTTGGTGTAGTGGGCCTTGGCCAGACTCACCATCACGTGGTCGTGGCCCAGAATGCCCAGGTGGCCCGCCAGCAGCCAGTTGGGCTTGCCGTTCACCATTGCGCCCACGACCACCAGGGGCGTGGGATACAGGGCCAGTGTGGTTCCTATATGTTTCTTCATGCTGGATTCCTCCTAAGATCGAGTCTTTTCGTATTGCTTTTTGAACAGCTGAGAGATGGTATACGCCAACCAAATGAATGTGCCGTCCCCTGGGGAGATGGCATAGCCATAGGCCGCATATTCAAAATCACAGACCGGTCAGTACTGGATTCCCCAAGTAATCGTATACCTGCTTCACCTCACTGACTTTCCGGGTGTCCGGCATGGAGGGACAGTCCTTGTCCAGGGGCGCGATCCGCTCCATGTCCTCCTGATTCAGAGCAAAGTCCCGGATCGCCAGATTTTCCTCCAGCCGTTCCCTGTGGACGGCCTTCGGGATCACGACGGCGTCTTGCCGCGCTTTTGGGCGATCTTCATCAGTACCGGCTCGGTGAGCATCCCCTTCAACCCCTCCGCAAAGGGAGCCCAGGCCTCCGGCTGTACCTTCAACTCCTTCATCAGGGACAGTTCCTCTTTCCGCTGGCAGTAGAGATGGCGCTCGAGCCGGTTGATGTGGGGGCAGGATCTCCCCATTGCAGCAGAGATCAAGCAGCCAGTCCGGCAGGAAATTGCACACGCCTCTGAAAGACCCCGCACTCCGCCATCGGCATCTGTGCGCCGTTGCGCAGTTCTACGGTCTCCATAACCATACGGCCCTCCTTTTTCACGATGTAGGCCCGATGTCCCGCTTATTTCAGCCGATTGCCCAGCTCATAGGCCCGCTGGGTGCAGGATGAGTGCGTTGCCATAGCGGGCGAGCCGCAGCCCTTTCCCAGCACCATGCCCATATCGGTGAGATTCAAGTAGCGGACCAGAGTCTGATAGTGGCTCTCCAGGGCCTGAAAGGTCCAGCTGTCGCTGTTCCAGGCGGCGGCGATCAGCGCCGACTTCATGTGCTTGCTCTGGATGCTGCTGTTAAAGGCGCAGAACCGGTCGATCAGGGTCTTCAGCTGGGCGGACATGCCGTAGTAGTACAGCGGAGTCACGAACACCATCATGTCCGCGCCCAGGATTCTGGGACGGATGGACTCCATCTCGTCCTTCTGCACACAGGGCCCTTCATAGCCGCAGTGGATGCAGCCGGTGCAGGGGTGAATGTCCGCATGGGCGGCATCGATGATCTCCACTGTGTGACCGGCCTCTTCTGCTCCCTGCCGGAAGCAGTCTGCCAGCAGATTGGAGGAGCCGTGCTGATTGGGGCTTCCCTCCAGCAGTACGATCTTCATGATCCGGCCCTCCTTACGTCAGTTCTTTTTCCCGGCAGCGGAACACATTGCCCCAGGTGCCCAGGGCCGGTTCGGGAAGATTTCTAGTTTGATTCATCATGGATTCCTCCTGATTTTGAAGATTATGTTTGAGATTATGATGGGAGGTTTACCGTTCGGACAGTAGATCCTTACAGAACATCACCACGTCTCCCCAGGGGGCGTAGTAGGCCGGGGAGCCGGCGCCGCCCTCGGCCGGCGGGGTATCTGTGGCGTCCAGCACCTGGGGCGGGTAGAAGATCTTTTCATTGGTGCTGTAGTCCTCCACCTCCGTGGTGAGGGAGAGCTGCACCAAAGGGGCGTCTGCGGCGGCGCTGTCATTCGGCTGATAGACAACAGTCCCGCCGTCAAATTCCGCCTGGATCCGCCGGGTTCCTGCCGCCGGAATTTCCGAGGTGCAGGGGGGCATCGGCGGGCCGGGAAGCGGATGTGTCCGCCTGCACCCTGCGATTCCCACAGGCTGCAAGCGAGAGCATGATCACCAAGGCCGCTATCGGAAAACACCATTTTTTCACAGCTGCACCTCCATTTCCGTCACAGTTGGAAGGAAGGATCCTTTCATTTTGGTTGCCTTTATTATAGAAGCGCAGGCTTTTAATGTCTAATACCTATCAATTATCACAATCCATACATAGAACGTATGGCTTTGAGCAAAAAAGGCCCCCAGCCTGGTTGGCTGGGGGCCGCATCATTCCATATTTGCTCGGAGCAGGTTGATTTCCTGGATGAAGAGGGATGTGGCAGGAGAGAACAAGTGATTCTTCTTCCAGATCAGCACGCTGCGGGTGGTATGCTCCGGTGAGATGGGGACAAAACGCAGGTCCGGGCTGCTGTGGATGGACAGTGCGCCATCCAGACAGAATGCGCAGCCCAGGCCCTCCTCCACCAGGAGTGCGGTGTTGGACAGAAGCGTGTAATAGAGAGGAATTTTCAGATCCTTTTCCTCACACCTCAGCCAGTTCATGATCTCCGTGCGCACCCGTTCCCGCAGAGGCAGGATCAGCGGATAGGAGATCAATTCCTGAGGCTCGATAGACGTCCGCTCTGCCAGGGGGTGGTCCCTCCGCATCAGGATTCCCCAGGTCTCTTTTTGAGACAGGCGGACAAAGTCATATTTCGCCGTGTCCACGGGCTCCAGCAGCAGGCCTACGTCCACCAGGCCCTTGTCCAGCCGGTCCTTGATCTGATCTGCCATTTCGTTGTACAGGTTGAACTGCACCAGCGGGTATTTTTCAGAGAACTGGGCGATGAGTTTGGCGAACAGACGGCTGCCCACCGCCTCAGAGGCACCAATGGAGATCACGCCGCTGATGCCGGTATTCCGCTCCACAAAGTCCTGCTCCAGGCGGTCTGCCAGCTCCACGATCTCCTCCGCCCGCTGCCGGAAATAGATGCCGTCATCGGTGAGGGTCATGCCTTTCTTTCCCCGGAGCATCAGGGTCGTGCCCAGCTCCTTCTCCAGATCCATCAGCTGGCGGCTCAGGGTGGGCTGGGTCACGTGGAGGATGTCCGCCGCTCTTGTGATATTTTCCTCATTGGCCGCCGCCAGAAAATAGCGTAAAGTGCGAAGCTCCATACAGCGTCTCCTCCTGAGTGGCTGTTTTCATAGTATCATACTTATACGAATTTCACAAGTTCTTGCTGGTTTGCCCCAAAGAAAGTTGGAAAGGTGCTGGAATTTTGCCGCTTTTCCCCATATGGTCATCAGGATGCTGCATTCTAACAATGGCAATCCTCGCGTCCATGTCGATTGTTCCGAATTTGAAGCGCCTGCCGGCACCGGAACTGCAAAGCCCCTGGACCTTGCACCGCTGCTCATAATGCCGGCCTTTGCCCCGCCGGCATAGGAGGCGCTGCTCCGGCAGCGGGGCGCCAAATCGGAGACTGCCGGAAGTCAGCAGAGTTGGCGGGTGCGATACCCCCCTGCCGCAGGAAGATCACAGCATTGGAGGGAGAATCCCGCTGATCCGCCTTGCAGACGGGGAGCCGGGCAGCCTCCTGCCGGGAAGAACCGGCATCAAGGCGTGTTTGGACGTGGAGTGTCGGGAAAAGTTGCGGCCTGAGTCATAAAAAGCGCAGAGCATATCCCGGAAAAAACATGAGAACGGCCTGGCGGTGGGTTGAGACGGCCTCAACAGGCGGGAAGCTCTATGTGTACCGTCGGGCCGGACTGCCCGCATGACAGCGCGGTCCGCAGGGGGCGCTGCCGCGGCCGTGGCCGGAGCCATTGCCGCCAGGTGCCGGGTGGTGATCGTTGTAATGCTGTCGGGGATTTGCCTGTTGGGAATGCTCATCGACTCGCCCTTCGGCGGCTTCTTCACGGATGGCGGAAATGCATCGGACACCGCGGCACCTTTCATGGGCAATTGAGAAAATGCGGCGGACCGAAAAGCCAAGAATGAAAGGAAAATATCAGCCAAAAATCGTGTGCAAATATGCAACGCTCAGAATTTTTGCATACACATGCGGCGGATAAAATAGAGCGCTATATGCGAAAAACAGCTTTGCAAAAGCGACGGCTCTCAAAATAAATTGTTGGAATACGAGAAAAAATTTTAAATATTCGACAAATATTCCCCAAAATCGTTGATTTATCAAAAATGCAGATAGTGGCATAAATTTTGCTATATTAATGCCTGAATGCATTGCAAGCAGATGTTCTGCCGCCTTTGAGCGAATCTTGCTTCCTTCCCGGACAGCGGATTTGCCGCAGCGGCATTCTGCACGCCAAAGAATGTTGACAACGCGTGGATACCATTGTATGGTTAATTGCATAGACTGAGATTTTTACCGTTAAAAAAGAAGACACAGATTGAAGGGGCATTGTGAGATGCGGAAAATCCTGAAGAGTCCTGGGAAATACGTGCAGGGCGCGGGTATCCTTGGAGAGCTTGATGAATATTTGCAGGGGATGGGCAGACGGCTGTTGACCTTGATCAGCCAGGCCGGCACAAAGCGCATCTGCCCGACGCTGGATGCCTGCTTCCAGGGCAAGGACTATGAGCTGCACTACGAAATATTCCAGGGCGAATGCAGTCAGACGCAGATCGACCGGCTGACGGCTGTGGCCCGCGAGCAGAAGAGTACCGCAGTCGTGGGCATCGGCGGCGGCAAGATTCTGGACACGGCCAAGGCGGTGGCCCACTATGCGGCCTTGCCGGCAGTGATCGTGCCCACCGTGGCATCCACGGATTCGCCCTGCAGCTCTTTGAGCGTTGTCTACCTGGACAGCGGGGAGTTTGACCATTACCTGTTCCTGAACCGCTGCCCCGATATGGTGGTGGATACGGCTGTTGTCGCCAAGGCACTGGTGGCGCTGCTGGTGGCGGGAATGGGCGACGCCATGGCGACCTATTTTGAGGCGCGCGCCTGCCGGGCCTCCGGCAGCGACAACCAGACGGCCGGCAAGCCAACCCGGGCTGCCACGGGGCTTGCGGCCTGATAAATCTCTTTTTTGCTGCGTTCCTGGCGCTCTTTCTGCGTCATGCTGCATATCCTCCTTCCGCCGATCCAAAATCCCCCGGCCCGGCCAAAGCCTGGAATCAAGGAGACACCCGGGCGGGCAGCGGGAAAACGTCCGGATGGACAGGCCGTTTTGGCGTCCAATTAATTCGGCGCCGGCATGAGACCGGACACGCGCCGACAGGTTTGCAGCCCGCGGCGGCTTCTATCCGGAAACTTTATAGACGATCTCGTCTATGTTTGCTTCGTGAACGGTTTATGAATTTTTTGAAAACGGGCTGGAGGGGCTGAGGCCGGGAGCGGCTGTCCGCCACAGGCATGGCTCCCGGCCCCTGACCGGCAGGGGGATCTCTGCTCCCGCGCACAAAGAAGCCTGTGAGTCTGCGGGGACCGCTCACAGCAGCGGCGCCAGCAGCCGCAAAAGCCCTTGAAACAGGCGGAACAGCGGTCCGTGCCGGCAGTCTGCGGCGGTTACCTCCTGGCAGACGCCCAGTGTCTGTTGAAAGTCTTCCTTGATCTGGCGGATGGCTTGGCCCTGATAGAGCCAGACGCCGCATTCAAAGTGGAGATAGAGGCTGCGGTAGTCCAGATTGATACTCCCCACCGTGGCGGTGGTATCGTCCGATAAAAAGACCTTTGCGTGCAGGAACCCGGGGGTATATTCGTAAATTTTGACACCGGCATCCAGGAGCGGGCGGTAGTAAGCCCGCGTGGCGGTGTGGATGATCCATTTGTCCCAGTGGTGTGGAGTGATGATCCGCACATCGACGCCGCTTTTGGCTGCCAGGGACAGGGCGGAGAGCATGCTGTCGTCCACGATCAGATAGGGCGTGTAGATATAGACGTATCGCCTGGCGCGGCTGATGATCTGCAGATAGACGTGCTCCCCCACGTTCTCCCGGTCAACCGGGCTGTCCGCATAGGGCTGCACCAGGCCGTCCGAGGGCGTATCCTGCGGCGCCGGGCCGGGCATGAACGGGGTGAAGTCCTCCGGGGCACGGCTGCCCAGATTCCACATCTGCAGGAACATCACCGTCAGGCTCCGGGCGGCATCTCCCTGCAGGAGGACGCCTGCGTCTTTCCAGCGCCCGTGCTTTTCCACGGCGTTGATGTATTCATCCGCCAGATTGAAGCCGCCTGTAAAGGCGACCTTCCCGTCAATGGAAATGATCTTGCGGTGATCCCGGTTGTTCTGCAGAGAAGAGAGCACCGGCCGGAAGCGGTTGAACACCCGGCACTGAATGCCTTCCCGGCAGAGCCGGTCCGCATAGCCCTTCGGCAGGGTCAGAAAACTGCCGATATCGTCATAGAGCACCCGGACAGTGACGCCCTGGGCCGCCTTTTCCCGCAGGATATCGTGGACCGCATTCCACATGACGCCTTCCTGAATGATGAAAAATTCCAGGAAGATATACCGCTCCGCCTTCCGCAATTCCGGGAGCAGGGCCTGAAACACCTGCTCTCCGGAGGGAAAATACCGGCAGCTGGTATGCCGGCAGACCGGAAAGCCCGCCCGCTGCAGGTAGGAGATCTGGGGGGAGCACTCCGGGGCCGCCTGGCAGGCGGCTTCATAGTCTCCGCCGCCGGTAAACAGAAACGGCCGGCTTGCGGCCTCCAGATTCCGCAACCGGCGGGCAACTCGCAGCGTGGAGGACTGGAAGGTGACCAGCAGATAGAAGAGACCGCCGAATACGGGGAACAGGAGGAACAGGACAACCCACAGCAGCTTGAAGGCGGGCTTGTCCCCGGAGCTCACCACGCGCAGGCCGGCCAGGATGCTGAGCACCTTGAAAGCGGAACTGACCCACTGGGCCAGCCTGCCGGCATTGCAGATCAGCCCGATCAGGACCAGCCCCTGCACCACCAGCAGCAGTATGACAAAGACTCTGCGGCGCAGGAGTTGGAGGAACCAACGCTTTCTCAAGGGAGCACCTCCTTTCTCAGAGAACCTGCTGGGGCAGAACTTGCGGGATCGCCGTGCCTCTGGCGGGAAGACAGCGGCCACTGTCTCCGGTCATAGTGGGGAGACTGTGTGCTGAGCCGGGGGGCTGCCGCTTGTACAAGGCATGGAAATTTACCATGCTGCTCCCCCAAAACGGTCCACGCTTCCGGTTCAGAGGGGAGACATGGCAGATGCCAATCCCCAAAACACCTTCTGGCACAAACTCTGCGGGAGCATGATGCGGAGCGGGGACTTGAAACGGTCGGCGTGTGCGAGCGCTGCAACACCTGCGGCATCAACTGCACGGCGTTTTGCCCTGTTTTCAGGATCAGAATAAGTACGTTCTGACGGAGCGGCTCTTCAAAGCAGAGTTCATGACGGCGCTGGCCCAGCCGCACGCCAACGAACTGCGGACATTCATCGCCGCTCTGTGTGAGTACTTTTACCGGGAACGGGCCTTTTATGCCAAGCCGCCTTCCGGCAAGCAGTTCCTGTTTTGGGCGCTGGAGGCGCTTGTTTTCCCGGGACAGCCGGATCGCGCACCGCTCCGCAGGTCCGTCGGCACCCCGTCCTTGGCAGCGCATTTAGCATAGCGGGCGAATGTGAACATACGGGACCGCACGCTGGCGGATGTTCTGAAATCCCGCATTTTTCTGGCCTCCCACGGCCGACAGCCTGACAATGAGAACATGCTCCGCCCCTGCCCCCATGCTGGAGAACCCGAGGCGCCTGCGGACCATGGTCAGGGAAACGAAAGCGCAGTCCGGCAGCCGTGTGGCGCCGGAGGATGCAGAAACCCTCTGCCGCCGTACAACGCCCTATACAACGGGCTGGAAGGTCTCAGCAGACCGGCGTTGTTCCGCCTGAAAGGGCCGCTGCGGCACAGAACAGGCAACAGAGCGATCGACTTCCATACGGCCCCTGGAATGCCGGCGCCGGCAATTTGGGGGGCGAAGTGATAAAACAAGGCCGCCCTTCTCAGAAGGGCGGCCTTGTTTGCAAATGCCGGAATATAGACGCTGCACATTGAGGGGGCTGTTGACATATTCCGTCTCAATGGAACTGTATGCGGCGGCAGGACTGCGTATTTCCGAATTCTGGTTATGGGCCAAAGAGCGGCTCGGGGTCTATTGAGGGGTTGAAGGCCCAAGTGTCCGCTTTGGATGACAAGACAGCGTTCCTCAAAACCGGATTTGTAGCCCCGAATATCCTCATTTCTGCTTTTGCAGCAATTTTCGCAGGCTCTGCGTCTCCACAATTCGGTAATTAGAAAGGAAGATTTTGGTGTCCTTGCCCGTGGATTGGGGATTCCTTGCTCCCCCAAATGTGTTCTGGGTGAGAGAAGTGCCCACCTCTTCCCAGAGTTCCAGAGGGTCAAATAACCAGTGTACGGTTTCTTTGGCATCGTCGTATTTGAAAAGCGCGCGAAACGCCGTCCCCAATGCTTTCAGCTTTCCTGTCAGGGGGGATATGTGCCGATGCGGGCCGAAATCCGCCGGTGGGCCGCCCTGCGGGAAGCGGTACTCCGTTTATCCGGGATAGCGCTTGTGCAGGCGGTCGGTCAGATACCGAATGAAGTGCTTTTCTCTGGGGCGGAGCGTAAAGGTCCGGGAATGCAGCAGGGCCACGGCCATGGGGGCGCCGTCCGCGATGGGGCAGCAGACGCAGTCCATCCGCCGGGCGTCCTCCTCCGGGATGCTGATGCCGATGGCAATGTAATTGCCCTTGCGGACCGCGTCGAAGATCGTGCCGCGGTCACAGATGTACAGCAGGTCCGTGTGGCTCTGGAGTCCCAGCACATCCAGCGTATCATCCGGATCGATGTGCGCGTCGGCGATGAACGGGTACCCCGCCAGATCCTTGAGAGAGACGCGGGCGGAGTTGGCCAGGGGATGGGACTTGGACATCAGGGCGGTGACGGGGATGGAGCGCTGGAGGATCGTCAGCTCCAGATTGTACTGGTCCGCCAGGTCCATGTACTTGGGGATGACCTGTTCGAACAGCACCAGGATGCCCAGCCTGCAGGTCTGGGCCACGACGTTTTTCAGGTTTTCCCGGAGACCGGCCTCCAGGAATTTGTCGTGGGTTCTGTTCAGGTTGGGGTAGCAGTTTTTGTAATCAAAGAAACACTGGAGCACAAAGGCAGAGCGGGCGCAGATGATGGAGAGGCTGTCGCTCTCGGACATGGATTCCGGGATCTTCTGGATGTTGTTGCGCTCGGTGACGATCTTCTCAGCGTGGCTCATGAAGATCAGTCCCTCCGGCGTAGCGGTGATGCCGTTGGCCGTCCTGTGGAACAGGGGATAGCCGATCTCCTGCTCCACATTTTTGATGATGGTGCTGAGATGGGACTGGGAGATATAACAGTTTCGGGCGGCTTTGTTGACAGAGCCGCACTTGTACGCTTCCAGGATATAGACGAGGTGTTCTGTGTTCATGTCGCGCTCTCTTTCTCAAAACGGCGGAGGGACCTAATCCCAAATAGCGAAGGCTTAACAAAATCCCCTATAATCCGACAGCGGGGGGAGCATGTTATAATCGTAACAGGCAAAACAAAGGCGCCCGGTCAGAAGGGCGTTCAGATTCTGTCAATCATTATAGCGCCAATTTTCAAAGAATACAAGATCCGCACCCCGGCGGTGGAATGCGGATCAAAATGAGGGGAAGGAAGAGAGGCATGGCAGAGAAGAAGCGCGAAAAGTCCGTTGACGTGCTGGACCGGCTGTTCTGGACGGTGCAGCCGCCCATGGGGCTGGTAAAGGGAGACTATTACCGGGCCGAGAATTGGTTTGCCCCGCATTTCCCGGGGGACAAGGGGTATCACGGCATTCTGGAAGTGGTCCGGCGGGACGGAACGCTGCAGATGGTGGAGTTCAACGAGATCAACAACCCCACCTATTACATTAGGCGGTACCAGGGCGTTTCCAAGCGGCTGTCCGACTACGGCTTTCTGCAGGCCACCAAGGAGCGAACCGCCAAGTCCGGTGTGGTGCTGGTGAACGGCCTGACCCATCTGGAAGAGCAGATGGTGGCGGAGAACCGCCTCACAGGCGAGTTTGACCTGCTCACCGGCGCCTCCAACAGCATCAAGCGGTCTATGCTCCCGCTGGCGGAGGAGATCGCGGGGCGGCTGGACAAGCCCTCCGGCCAGGTGTATTACGGCCTTGCCCAGGCGGTGGAGCCCGGCGTCACCGGGCGGCTGCAGATCGTGCTGGAGGCGGGAAAGATCATCTCCTGCGCCTACGACGAGATCTTCGCCGACCGGCAGGAGGAGATTGAGGACCCGGAGCTCAAGCCCTATTACCGGCAGTCCAAATACCACTGCCCCGACTACATCTCCACCATCGGCGCCGGGTTCAACAGCATCTTCGACCTGCTCAGCGCCCGGGTGCTGGAGACCCAGAGCCTCACCGACCTGACCGGGCTTCCCTTCACGGAGGAGCCCAAGCGGGCGAAGGAATGGGACAACTATCTGGAGCTGGCAAGGCGGATGGAGGAGGCCCTGGCGGCCGACGGCTTGCGCTGAGCGCACAACCAGGAATGTGACCGCCGGGGGCGGCGGTTTCAGAAATATATCACCACCACGTCAGGAGGAGTACGATGAAGAAGAGAGTTTTCGCACTGTTCACCGCAATGTTCCTGCTCTGCGGGATGCTGGCCGGCTGCGGCCCCACCGGTTCCAGCTCGACTACCTCAGATGGTGCCGGTGATACCGGCACCAAGGATACCCTGATCGTTGCCATCCCGGAGTCCCCCACCTACATGGACCCCATGGTCCAAGCATCCATCGGAACCTATCGGGTCACCACCCAGATGTTTGACCGCCTGGTGATGATGGACACCGACATGAACCTGGTGCCTGCCCTGGCGGAAAGCTGGGAGGTCATCGACGACACCACCACCGTGTTCCATCTGCGTCAGGGCGTCAAGTTCCACAACGGCGAGGAGATGACCTCCGAGGATGTCAAGTACAGCCTGGAGCGCTGCATCGCCAACCCCGGCGTGAACTACAACTACCTGATTATCGACAGCATTACCTGCGATGATGACTACACTGTCACCATCAAGACCTCCGAGCCCTTCAACGCGCTGCTGTACCGCCTGAGCCTGGACGCGGCCTCCATCATCTGCAAGAGCGCAGATACCAGCGCGGAGGAGTTCAACAAGCACCCCGTGGGCACCGGCCCCTTCAAGTTCGTCTCCTGGGAGCTGGGCGGCGACGTGGTCCTGGAGGCATTTGAGGACTACTGGGGCGGCGCTCCGGCCGTCAAGCGCATCATCTTCCGCACCATCCCCGAGGCGCTGAACCGCACCATCGGCCTGGAGACCGGCGAGGTGGATCTGGCCTATGACCTGGGCATCACCGACCTGGAGAGCCTGGCGGGCAACGAGTCTGTCACCACCCTGACCTCTCCCAGCACTACCGTGTGGTTCGTGGGCATGAACGTGCAGAAGGCCCCCTTTGACAACGAGAAGGTCCGGCAGGCTGTCGCCTACGCGCTGGATCCCCAGGGCTACATCGACCTGGTGTTCAGCGGCGAGGCCACGCCCGCCAACTACACCATGCTGCCCCCCAGCGTGGACGGCTACGTCTCCGACTGCTCCGACTACTCCTACAACGTGGAGAAGGCCAAGGAGCTGCTGGCCGAGGCCGGCTATCCCGACGGCTTCTCCACCACCCTCTGGTGCTCCGACAGCCAGGTGATGCGGGACTCCGCCGTGGTCATCCAGGAGCAGCTGCGCCAGGTGGGCATCAACGCCGAGGTCAAGACCCTGGAGAACGGCCAGTTCACGTCCGAGACCGGCAACGGCGCCCATGACATGTTCATCATGTCCAAGACCTCCATCGACCCCGACTCCATGCTGCGGTCCATGTACCACACGGAGGCTCTGGGCCCCTCCGGCAACCGCTGCTTCTGGACCACGCCCGAGGTGGACGCCATGATCGACGAGGCCAGCACCACCACCGACACTGAGCGTGCCATGGAGCTGTATGCGGAGATCCAGAGCAAAGTGGCGGAGGCCGCGCCCCTGGTCCCCCTGGCGGTGGAGCACCTGAACGCCGGCATGCAGTCCAATGTGAAGGGCTTCGGCCTGTATCCGGGCAAGTCCCACTACATCAACGGCACCTATTTTGAATAAGCGCATTCAGGCATTCCAGTGAGCGGGCGGCGGCAAAAGCCGCCGCCCGCTTGCGCAAACTTGCGTCACGGAAAAAGGAGAGTGACAGATGTACCGTTTTATTCTCAAACGGCTGCTCATGCTGATCCCGGTGCTGCTGGGTGTCAGCTTTATTGTCTATACCATCCTGAGCTTTACGCCTGGCGATCCGGTGCAGATGATGCTGGGCGACAATTATTCCGAAGAGGCCTATAACGCCCTGCAGGCGGAACTGGGACTGGACGATCCCTTCCTGGTCCAGTACGGCCGATTCATTGTCAACGCAGTCCAGGGCGATTTCGGCACCTCATACAGCACTGGAAACCCGGTGGCGGCGGAGATCGCCGCCCGACTGCCCAATACCATCCTGCTGTCGGCCTGCGCCATGCTGTTTGCCATTCTGATCGGAATTCCCCTGGGCGTGATTTCCGCCACCCACCAGTATTCGGCGGTGGATAACATCTCCATGGTGGGAGCCCTGTTCGGCGTCTCCATGCCGAACTTCTGGCTGGGCCTCATGCTGATCGTGATCTTCGCCGCAGGGCTGGGGTGGTTCCCATCCTCCAACTTTGAGACCTGGGGCGCCTTGGTGCTGCCGGCCATCACCCTCAGCGCCAACTCCCTGGCGATGATCACCCGCATGACCCGCTCCTCCATGCTGGAAACGATCCGGCAGGATTACATCCGTACCGCCCGGGCCAAGGGCCTGAAGGAGAGCGTCATCACCATCCGCCACGCCCTGCGCAACGCCATGATCCCCATTGTCACCACGGTGGGACTGCAGTTCGGCTTCTCCCTGGGCGGCGCGGTACTGGTGGAGACGGTGTTCTCCTGGCCCGGCATCGGCCGGCTGCTGGTGGACCGCATCGGCCTGAAGGACACGCCCGTGGTGGTGGCCTGCGTGCTGGTGCTGGCCACGATGTTCACCATCATCAATCTGTGCATTGATATCCTGTACGCATTTCTGGACCCCAGAATCCGGGCCCAGTACAAAACGGCAAAGAGGTGATGCGGATGACTGGGAAAGTGAAAAACAAGAACAAGAAAAAGTCCCAGGCCGCCGCAGTATGGCGCCGCCTGAAGAAAAACAAGATGGCCGTTCTGGGACTCATCATTCTGGCAATCATTATCTTCTTCGCCGTCTTTGCCGATGTGTTTTTTGATTACGAAACACTGGTGATTCAGCAGAATGCATCCCTGAAGCTCCAGCCCCCCTCTGCCGAGCACTGGCTGGGCACTGACGAGGTGGGCCGCGACATCCTGGCCCGGATCGTCCACGGCGCCCGGATCTCCCTGCCGGTGGCCTTTGCCACCATTGCCATCGCCACGGTGGTGGGCGGGCTGCTGGGCGCGATCGCCGGCTATGGCAGCCGCCGGGTGGATGATGTCATCATGCGTGTCATGGACATCTTCCTGGCGATCCCCAGCATCCTGCTGTCCATCGCCCTGGTGTCCGCCATGGGCACCAGCGTCACCAATATGATGCTGGCCATCAGCATCTCCAACATCCCGCCCTTTGCCCGGATCGTCCGCTCCGCCGTGCTGACCATCAAGAACGAGGAGTACATCGAGGCGGCCCGCGCCATCGGCGCCAGCGACAAGCGCATCATCCTCAAGCACATCCTGCCCAACTGCATGGCCCCCATCATCGTGCAGGCTACGCTGTCCATCGCCGGGTCCATCCTGGCCATCGCCAGCCTCAGCTTCATCGGCCTGGGCATCAGCCCGCCCACACCGGAGTGGGGCTCCATGGTCAGCACCGGCCGGCAGTATTTCCGGGCGGCCTGGTGGGTATGCGCGTTCCCGGGCCTTGCCATCATGCTGACCATCCTCTCCCTGAACCTGCTGGGAGACGGCCTGCGGGATGCCCTGGACCCCAAGCTGAAGAACTGAGGAGGGAGGACACCACATGGAAGAGAAAAAGCAGCACAAGACCGCTCTGCCAGAGAAGGAGCCCATCCCCTCCGCGCAGGCCCCGGAGGCCCTGCTGGATATCCGCGGCCTGCGGGTGGAGTACCACACCGACGAGGACGTGGTCTACGCCGTCAACGGCCTGGATCTGACCATCGGAAAGGGCGAGAGCCTGGGCCTGGTGGGCGAGACCGGCGCCGGCAAGACCACCACGGCCCTGTCGGTCCTGCGGCTCATCGCGGACCCGCCCGGAAAGATCATGGGCGGCGAGATCTGGTTCGAGGGCGAGGACATGCTCCAGGCCAAGCCCGCCCGCCTGCGGGAGATCCGCGGCAGCAAGATCTCGGTGATTTTCCAGGACCCCATGACCAGCCTGAACCCGGTCTACTCCGTGGGCGACCAGATCGCGGAGGTCATCCACCAGCATGAAAAGTGCAGCAAGGAGGAGGGCCGGAGAAAGGCCGGCGACATGCTGGAGATGGTGGGCATCCCCCGGGCCCGCTATGACGAGTATCCCCACCAGTTCTCCGGCGGCATGAAGCAGCGGGTGGTCATCGCCATGAGCATCGCCTGCTCACCGGAGCTGATTCTGGCGGACGAGCCCACCACCGCCCTGGACGTGACCATCCAGGCCCAGGTGCTGGAACTGATGAACGAGCTGAAGGAAAAGCTCCGCACCTCCCTGCTGCTGATCACCCACGACCTGGGCGTCGTGGCCCAGGTCTGCGACCGGGTGGCCATCATGTACGCCGGCGAGATCGTGGAGAGCGGCACCATCGCGGAGGTGTTTGACCACCCCCATCACCCTTACACCATCGGCCTGTTCGGCTCCATCCCGTCTTTGGATGAGACGGCGGAGAAGCTCAAGCCCATCCAGGGCCAGATGCCGGATCCCACGGAGCTGCCGGAGGGCTGCGCCTTTGCGCCCCGGTGCCCCTACGCAACGGAGGCCTGCCGTACCCACAAGCCGGAGATGACCGGCGTCGGCGGCACCCAGATGGTGCGCTGTCTGGCCCACCAGGGCGTTTTCGAGTCCCCCGAACTGATGGAGGAGGTGCGACATGGCAGATAAGGATGTGATCCTGGAAGTCCGGGACCTGAAGAAGTACTTCAAAAGCCCCACCGGCACCCTCCATGCGGTGGACGGCGTCAACTTCTCCATCCGGAGAGGCGAGACGCTGGGCCTGGTGGGCGAGTCCGGCTGCGGCAAGTCCACCATCGGCCGGCTGATCCTGGGCCTGCACCAGGCCACCAGCGGCGAGATCCTGTTCAACGGACAGGACATCTGCAAGATGAACAAGCAGCAGCTTCACGACCTGCGCAAGGATCTGCAGATCATTTTCCAGGACCCGTTCTCCTCCCTGAATCCCCGGATGTCCATTGGGGAGATCATCGGCGAACCGCTGCGGATTCACGGAAAGGTCCACAGCCGCACGGAGCTGGACAAGGAGGTCTCCCGGCTGATGGACGTGGTGGGCCTCTCTGCCCGGCTGTTCAACGCCTATCCCCACGAGCTGGACGGCGGCCGCCGCCAGCGGGTGGGCATCGCCCGGGCCCTGTCGCTCAAGCCGCAGTTCATCGTCTGCGACGAGCCGGTGTCCTCGCTGGACGTGTCCATCCAGGCCCAGGTCCTGAACCTGCTGAAGGACCTGCAGGCGGAGTTCCACCTGACCTATCTCTTTATCACTCATGACCTGTCGGTGGTGAAGTTCTTCTCCGACAAGATCGCGGTGATGTACCTGGGCCAGCTGGTGGAGACGGCGGATTCCGCGGAGCTGTTCCGCCAGCCGATGCACCCCTATTCCCAGGCCCTGCTGTCTGCCATCCCCATCCCCAGCAGCCGGCAGAAGATGCAGCGGGTGAAGCTCATCGGCGAGCTTCAGAGCCCCATTGACCCGGAGCCGGGCTGCCGCTTCGCCAAGCGCTGCCTGTACGCCCAGGAGGGCTGCACCGGCCGGGATCTGGCGCTGCGGGGCTTCGGCAACGGCCACTTCTGCGCCTGCTGCCGGGCTGGCGCCCTTCATGAACCATCCATTTCCGAGTGAAGGATTCAATAAAATACAAGGAGGAAATTCACATGACTGACAAGACGAGATGGCTGGGGCTGGGCCCCTGGCATGAGGACAACGAGAGCGAGCTGATCGACTGGACCGCGCAGCCCCAGTACAAGGGCCTGGTCAAGGGTGATTACTATCACGCCGAGCTGCGGTACAGCGGCCGCTGGGGCGATCCCGGCCACAAGGGCGAGCTGGACGTGGTGTTTGACGACGACGGCAAGATCGCCTTCGCCGAGTTCAACGAGACCACCATGGGCAACTACTATGTCCGCCACTTCCAGAACGTCAGCAAGCGCCGCACGGAGTTCCAGTTCTTCCAGGACTTCCATGACAAGCGCCGCAGCGTGGCCTACGGCCGGGTGCTGGCCAACGGCTTCAAGTATGTGGAGGATCAGATCCTGGAAAAGCAGGACCTGGACGCCGATTATGACCTGCTGACCGGTGCCTCCTTCTCCATGAAGAACATGATCGGCCTGAAGGACGACGTGTCCGCCCAGCGGAAGGACCCCAACCACAAGAAGCAGCGCTACTACGGCTACACCGAGGATTACGGCTACGGCATCACCGGCTGGCTCCAGGTGGTGGTGGAGGACGGCAAGATCGTCAAGTGCTTCTATGACGAGATCTTCGCCGACCACACCAAGGACATCGTCTACGACGACCTGAAGCAGTTCTACCGCCAGTCCAAGTATTTCTCCACCACCTATGAGGATCCGTTCCCCTCCGGCTGGGACCGGCACGCCTGGCTGGTGTGCTTCAAGGACCAGTCCGACGCCATCAACAAGAAGGTCTGCGAGACGCAGGACATGTTCGACATCACCGGCCTGCCCTGCGTGGAGGGCCCGGACATGGGCGTGGTGTGGGACAAGCCCCACAAGGACGACGTAGCGCTCGTCTCCAACAGCGACGCCACCGCCCGCTCCGTCACCCGTCCCCGCTCTCCCGTGTGGAACAACTATCTGCGCCTGGCCAAGATCGTCCACGACGAGATGGTCAAGGACGGCGCCGTGAAGTAAGGAGGAACGAACATGGATAACGCAGGAAAGAAGCCCGTCTGGTCTGTCCAGCCCCCCAAGGGGATGCTGAAGGGCGACTACTATCGGATCGAGGAGCGGTTCCCGCCCTACTATCCCGGCGTGGAGGGGGAGTTCCCCGCCGATCCGGGCCACCTGGGCATCGTGGAGGCGGTGAAGGCCGACGGCAAGCTGATCTTTGTGGAGCTCAACGAGATCACGGCCCCCTCCTATTACAACCACCTGTACCAGGGCATCTCCAAGCGCCGCTCCAGTTACAGCTTCTGGCAGTACACGAAGCCCCGGATGCAGAAGGCCGGCTCCGTGCTGACCATGGGCATGCAGTACGTGGAGAAGCAGATGCTGGAGAAGCAGAGCCTGAGCGGAGACTTCGACCTGGTGGCCAGTGCCTCCGGCAGCGTGAAGAAGCTGCTGACCTTCGCGGCCAAGCTGGACAAGGAGCTGGACAAGCCCTCCTCCAAGAAGCTGTACAGCTATTCCGAGGACTATGGCTACGGCCTCACCGGCTGGCTGAAGGTGGTGGTGGAGAACGGCAAGATCCTCTCCTGCCGCTTCGACGAGATCTTCGCGGACAACGAGGAGGACATCGTCCACCCCGAGCTGAAGAAGTACTACCGCCAGTCTAAGTACGACTGCCCCACCTATGAGGATCCGTTCCCCTCCGGCTGGGACCGCCACGCCTTCCTGGTGGGCTTCCGCACCCAGATGGACAACCTGAACCTGAAGGTCTGCGCCACCCAGGACATGCTGGATCTGACCGGCCTGCCCCACGCCGCCGGACGGGACATGGGCATGATCTGGGACAATCCCAACCCGGATCACGAGCATCTGGATATGGATCCCAAGAACCGGCCGATGTATCCTGCGTTCATCAACTACCTGCGGATGGCCAAGGTCGTCCTGGAAGAGATGCGCAAGGACGGCGTTTTCCAGTAAAGAGAAGAACCGGAAAGGAAAACCGTTATGGAGCATACCCGCGCGTTTTTGGCGTACGACACCCTCTGCCGCATCGCGGCGGAAATCCCGGAGGACGGGGAGCAGCTGCTGGAGCAGTGCGAGGAGGAGGCCCATGGGCTGGAGCGCACCCTCAGCATGTTCGATCCCGACTCAGAGCTCTCCAGGCTCTGCCGGGACATCCGGCCCGGCGAGGCTGTGCCGGTCTCTGAGACCCTGTACACCTTTCTGGAGCAGAACCTGGAGATCTGCCGCCTGTCCGGCGGAGCATTCGACCCCACGGTGGGGCCGGTGGTAAAGCTGTGGGATTTTCTGTCCCAGACGCCCCGGATCCCCTCTGCGGAGCGCATCCAGGCGGTGCTGGACCGGGTCGGCTATCAGCACGTCCGCCTGGACCGGAAGACGCGGACCGTGACGTTTGATCTTTCTGGAATCGGTTTGGACCCGGGCGCAGCCGGAAAGGGCTTCGCTCTGGGTCTGACCGTGGACCGCCTGCGACGGGGCGGCGTCCGGCAGGCCGTGCTGGACTACGGCGGGAACCTGTTTGTGATCGGCGCGCACCAGGACGCGCAGGGCGGGGCCCGGCCGTGGAAGGTGGCGATCCGGGACCCGGACAACACCGGCTCGGTGTTTGGAACGGTGCAGCTCCAGGACGCGGGCATCGCCACATCCTCCTGGTATGAGCACAGCTTCCAGAAGAATGGGACCGTGTACCACCATCTGCTGAACCCGCGGACCGGATACCCCATGCCGCTGACGCTGAAGAGCGTCTCCATCCTGTCTTCGCGGCCTGTTTACA
Organism: Candidatus Oscillibacter pullicola; assembly: GCA_019118935.1. Taxonomy (GTDB): domain Bacteria; phylum Bacillota; class Clostridia; order Oscillospirales; family Oscillospiraceae; genus Oscillibacter; species Oscillibacter pullicola. The sequence continues at coordinate 20,324 of DWXY01000030.1, read as the reverse complement.
CAGACCTGCTCTCCACTGCCTTTTTCATCCTGGGAGAAGAGGAGGGCGGCGCCCTGGTGGACCGGCTGCGCAGGGACAGCGGCGAGATGATCGAATATGTGGCCGTACGGGAGGATGGGACTGTGGCCGCATCTCCGGGCGCGGCGTTCACCCCCGCCTGATCGGTCTTGACGCAAAAAGTGCTCCGCCTCAGTGCATGCACTGAGGCGGAGCGCTTCGTCCTGCTTGTGCCTGGCCGCCGGAGTGGCGGGCGGCTCAGATCTTTTCAAACTGCGTCACATCGGAGACGAACAGCGTGGCGCCGCCTATGGTCACCTCCGTGGGATAGGCCGCAGAGGGCGTGGCCAGCTGCACGTTGGAGGAGATCTTCTCCGTCCGGCGGGAGCAGTTCTGGCGGATGATGGCGATGGCCTGGGGCACCCGGTCCTCCTCCGTGCCGATCAGCAGCGTGGAGTTGCCGCCAGTGAGAAAACCGCCGGTGGAGGCCATGCGGGTGAAGTAAAAGCCGGCGTCTGTCAGGGCGGCGCAGACCTCGCTGGTGTCCCGCCTGTTGACGATGGCGGTGATGAGTTTCATAGCAGTCGCTCCTTTGCGTTCGGGGTTCAGGGCCGCGCCCTTGTAGCGGTCCCAGATGTGGATGCGGTGGAGATAGAAGCACAGGCCCAGCGCTCCAGTCACGACCTCCGCAATGGGAAAGGCCAGCCACGTGTAGGCCAGATCGATCCTGGAGAAGAGCCAGAATACGGGGATCAGGCAGAAGATCTGCCGGGTCAGGGAGAGCAGGACGCTGGGCAGCGCCGCCCCGATGGCCTGGAAAAAGACCGGCAGGATCAGGGAGAGCACGGCGGGCAGAAAGCTGGTGCCGATGATGTGGAAGGCATGGACGCCGATCTCCAGGACCGCGGGCTCCGCGGTGAAGATGCGCAGCAGCTGTTCCGGGATCAGCTCGAAGCAGGCGATCCCCACCAGCATGAAGGACATGGCCAGCAGGACGGAGTCCTTCACCACCCGGCGGCAGCGGCCGTAGGCGCCCTTGGCATATGTATAGCTCAGCAGGGGGACGATGCAGGTCTGGAGTCCGGAGAGGGGGATGAAGAAGAAGGACTGCACCTTGTAATACAGGCCCAGGACCGTCACGGCGTCGTCGGAGAAGCCGGCCAGGATCATGTTCAGGGCCATGATGTAGACCGTGAAGAGAAGCTGCATGAAGATGGAGGGGAATCCCAGCCGGTAGATCTTGGCCGCATAGGAGCGGAACACCCGGATGGGGGGCGGCTTCCGGAATCCGGAGGCGACGATGAGCGCTGCCAGCACCTGGCCCGCCACCGTGGCGTAGGCGGCACCGGCCACGCCCAGCGCCGGGGCCGGGCCCAGGCCGAAGATCAGGATCGGGTCCAGCACGATATTGGCCGCGGCGCCGGCGATCTGGGCCAGCATGGGCAGGCGCATGTTGCCGCGGGCCTGGTGGACCTTGCTCCAGGTGCTCTCCAGAAACACCCCCGGACTGCCCACGCAGACGATGGTGCCGTATGTCACGGCAAGGTCCGCCACGGAGGAGGACTCCGTGGAGACCGCGGCAAAGGGACGCATCAGCAGGCCGCTCAATACGGCGAAGATCAGCCAGCTGATCAGCGCCAGGACCGTCCCCGTCCCGGCGGTCCGGTCCGCCAGGTGGTGGTTCCCCTGGCCGTCGTACCGGGACATCAGGGTATTGACGCCCACGCCGGTGCCGACGGCGATGGCGGTGACGATCAGCTGGACAGGGTAGACGATGGAGAGGGCGGTGAGGCCGTCGCTGGAGAACTGGCCCACAAAATAGCTGTCCACGATGTTGTACATGGCCTGGATCAGCTGGGCCAGCATGACCGGAGGCGCGATCCGCATCAGGATGGCCCAGACGCTCTCCGTGTCAAAGAGACTGTATGCAGAGGATGCTCTCATGGTGTGGCGGTGCTCCTAACAGGTTCCGGGATCTTCCGGCCTCCCGCAGGGGGCGGCCGGGACTTGCGGGCAAGATTATAGCCGGGCTGGAACCGTTTGTCAAGACGTGCGGAGGGCCGGAACAGGCAAGGGGGCCGCTTTTGGAAAAACCTCCAAAAGCGGCCCCTCTTTTTCCCGCGGGTCTGTGGGAGTGGGAGAGAGAACGGCAGCGCGGCAGCCGGGTCTCAGCTGTTCTCCGGCGGGCGGTCCGGCAGGCGGCCCAGGGGACGGTACACGGTGAAATACATGGTGAGGCTGCAGGCCAGGCCGCCCACCAGCTGGGAGACGGCCTCTGCCGCGAATACGCCGGTGGTGCCCATCCAGATGGGCAGGACGACCGTCAGCGGCGCGTTGATGATGGCCTTGCGCAGCAGAGAGAAGAAGACCGCCTGCTTGGAGCGCCCCAGGCTCACGAACACACCCTGCCCCGCCATCTGGAGGGACATGGGGATGAACAGGCAGAAGTAGATGCGCAGGGCGGGGATGCCGGCCGCCACCACCTCCGGCTCGCTGTTGAAGACCCGGATCAAAAGCCCGGGGAACAGCATGGCGGCGGCCCAGAAGACAGCGGCGTAGCCAACCGTCACCGCCACGCTGAAGCGGATGGAGCTCCGGACGCGGCTGTACCGGCCCGCGCCGTAGTTGTACCCGGTGACCGGCTGGGCGCCGTTGGTCAGCCCCTGCACCGGCATGAAGAACACCTCCCGCAGGGAGTTGATGATGGTCATCACGCCCACGTACAGGTCGCCGCCGTATGCCTGGAGCGTGGCGTTGCACACCACCTGCACCAGACTGTTGGTGAGATTCATGAAGAAGCCGGACAGGCCCAGGGCCACGATGGACTTCACCCGCCCGGCGCTCAGCGCCAGATTCCGCAGGCGGAGCCGCAGGATGGCCCTCCGTCCGGTGAGGAACTTCAGCACCCACACGGCGGAGCAGCCCTGGGCGATCACGGTGGCCAGCGCCGCGCCCCGCACCCCCATGTCCAGGGCGAAGATGAAGACCGGGTCCAGCACGATGTTGACCACTGCCCCCAGGCCCACGGTCATCATCCCGGTGCGGCCGAAGCCCTGAGACGTGATGAAGGGGTTCATCCCCAGGCCGATCATGACGAAGACGGTCCCCAGCAGATAGATGGTCATGTACGCCTCGGCATAGGGATAGGTGGCGTCGCTGGCGCCGAACAGGTAGAGTAGGGGATGCCGGAACAGCAGGAACACCCCCGTGACAGCGGCGCCAAAGATCAGCAGCAGGGTGAAGGCATTGCCCATGATCCGCTCGGCCTCTTCCTCCTCACCCTTGCCCCGGTAGATGGAGCACAGGGGGGCGCCTCCCGTGCCGCACAGGTTGGCGAAGCCCATCACGATGGAGATGATGGGCAGCGTCAGCCCCAGGCCCGTCAGGGCCAGATGCCCGGGGAGCCGCCCCAGGTAGATGCGGTCCACCACGCTGTACAGCACGTTGATGAGCTGGGCGGCCGTCATGGGCAGCGCCAGGGAAATGATGTTGCGGGGAATGCTGCCGACGGAAAAATCATGCTCTTTGCTTGCCACGGATTCGTTCTCCTCCTCACAATTCCGGTTTGCCCGCGCCGGTCTCAGGCCCCGGCTGGGGCCGCTTCACCCGCCGCGCCGCCCCTTTGGATGGCCCGGTAAAACCACAGGGCCGCGGCCAGCGAGATGGCGTCCACGATGGGCTGCACCCACATGCAGCCGTACAGGGGAAAGAGCGCGTCCATGAGATAGAGCAGCGGAATGTCCAGCACGCCCTTGCGCAGGATCGAGCAGATCAGGGACTCCCTGGCCCTGCCCATGGCCTGGAACTGGATGATCAGGGGATAGCACAGGGCCATCATGGGCATTGCCGTCACCATGCACCGCAGGAACACGGCCCCGTAGCGGACCGTCGCAGCGTCCGCGATGAACAGGGAGACCAGAGGGGTGGCGAACGCCTCATAGCAGACCAGACACAGCACGGCGAAGCCGAAGGACATCAGGCTCCCCATCCGGAAGGCCTGCGTACGCCGTTGGTGATTCCCGGCAGCGTGGTTATAGGCCAGCAGCGGCAGAAGCCCGTTGGAGACGCCGATGGAGAAATACAGGGGCAGCTGGTCCAGTTTTTTCACGATGCCCAGGGCCGCCACTGCCTCTGTGGGGTATTGGGACACAAATCCGGCCTGGGCGGCGGTGGCCACCACTGTCAGGGCATACTGCAGGGCGGAGGGGAAGCCGATGGCTAGAATGGGGCGCAGGTACTGGGCGGCGTACCGCAGATTCTCCGGCAGCAGGTTCAAATAGGTGGCGCCCCGGCGGCGGATCAGATAGACGGCAAAGCAGGCCACCGCCGCCCCGTTGGAGAGGGCTGTGGCCATGCCCGCGCCCACCGCGCCCAGGCCCAGGAACTGGGGCAGGACGAACAGCGGGTCCAGCAGGATATTCAGGACGCCGCCGAAGGAGACGCCAAAGGCGGCGGCTCCGGCGCCGCCCTCCGCCCGGACCAGATTCGCCAGGAGGGTGTTGAGAATGGTGAAGGGACCGCCCAGCATGACGACCCATTTGGCGTAGCCGTAGGCGATGGCATAGGTGTCCTCCGTGGCGTCGCACAGGTGCAGCACGGGATCGGCCAGCAGCCAGAACGCCGCGGAGAAGAGCAGGGCGGACAGCAGGCCGCCAGCCAGAGAGACCGCGGCGATCCGCCGGGCGCCCTCCTCGTCCTGCCGGCCCAGGGCCTGGGCGATGGCGCTGGCCCCGCCCACGCCGAAGAGGTTGGAAATGGCGGTCAGCATCAGAAAGGAGGGATAGGCCACAGTGACGGCCGCAGTCTCGTGGGGGGCGTTCAGCATCCCCACAAAGTAGGTGTCCGCCAGATTGTAGACCAGCGTGACCATCTGACTGGCCACGGCCGGGACCACCTGCAGCAGCACAGCCTTTCGGATGGGCGCCTTCCCAAAGACCTCCAGATTCTGTTTCCTCTTCATATCCACAGCACCTGCGATTTCTGAAATGGACCGCCTGCGGGGTTCAGCGGTCGGCCACGGCCTTGCGCATCCATCTCCCGCTCTTGACCCGGAGCAGGGAGACCGCCGCACCGATCAGCCAGCCGGCGGGGATGGACCACCAGATGGCGTTGGCCCCCAGTGGGGTGAGATACACCAGCGCATAGGCGATGCCTACCCGGGAGAACAGGTTGGCCATGGAGCTGAAGGTGAAGGCTCCCATGTCACCCGCGCCCCGCAGCATCCCGTTGGGGACGAACAGCAGGCCCATCAGGATGTAGAAGAGGGAGACCGTGTGCATATAGGCCAGACCGTACCCCATGGCGCCCGAGGTGTCCCCCGGGTCCAGGAACAGGGACAGCAGCTGGTTTCCAAAGAGGAAGATGATGACGGTGATCAGCAGGGAGAATACCACCACCATCAGCAGGCAGGCCTTCAGGCCCTCCTTGACCCGCTCATACTTGCCGGCGCCGATGTTCTGGGCCGTGAAGCTGGACATGGCGTTGGAGATGTTCATGTTGGGCAGCATGGCCAGGGAGTCGATCTTCGTGGCAGCGGTGTATCCGGCCACCAGCACTTTGCCGAAGGAGTTGACCAGGCCCTGCATCATCATCATGGAAACGGACACCAGGGACTGCTGGAGCATGGAGGGCAGGCCGATCTGGGCGATGCGCTTTACCGCCACCATGTGGAAGAGGGGCAGCTTCACGCCCTGCTTCTCCGGTTCGCAGGGCATCCGCCGCATCCGGCGGAGCATCACCAGCAGGGAGGCCACGGCGCAGAGACCCTGGGCGATCAGTGTGGCCCACGCCACGCCGGCCACGCCCATGCCGAACCGGATGACGAACAGCAGGTCCAGCACGATGTTTGTCAGGCTGGAGATCATCAGGAAGATCAGGGGCGTCTTACTGTCCCCCTGGGCGTTATAGATGCCGTTGAGGGTGTTGTAGAGGAACAGGAAGACCGCGCCGCCGAAATAGATCTGCAGATACGTCCGGGAGTCGGCCATGATATCCGGGTCCGTGCCCAGCAGCTGCAGCAGGGGACCGGCCAGCAGCGTTCCCAGGCCCATGATGAGAAGGCCCAGGACGCCCAGAGAGATGATGGCGGTGGAGACGGTGGTCTTCATCTCATGAATGCGCCCAGCGCCGAAGAGCTGGGACACCACCACCGTGCAGCCCATGGACAGTCCGGAGGCCACGGCCACCGACAAAAACACGATGGGGAAGGAGGAGCCCACGGCCGCCACTGCGTCCTCGCCCACAAATTTTCCCACCACCGCGGTGTCCACCATATTGTAGAGCTGCTGGAACAGATTGCCCGCCACCATGGGCAGGGCAAAGAAAAACAGCAGATTCAGCGGTCTGCCCTCTGTCAGATTCTTAACCATTTTCGCTTCCCTCTCCTCGACAAAATTCGATCACATTCTCCGCGATGCGGGCCAGAAACGCCTCGTTCAGGGCGCGCTCCTCGGGGGTGAAGCCCTGGTATTTGACGTGCCCCCACTCCTCCAGGATCCGCTGGACGCCCTGATACGCGTCCTCCCCCGCGGGAGCCAGGGAGACATGCTTCTCCCGGCGGCACCGGGCGCTCACCTGCCGCTCCACCAGGCCGCGCTTTTCCAGACGGGCCAGGCTCCGGGCCACAGCGCCCTTGTCCACCGCCAGCCGGACGGCCAGATCCTCCTGCCGCATGCGGCCCTCCCGCCCCAGCAGGTGCAGGATCATGCCGTCCAGCTGCTGCAGGCCCAGGGTGCCAAGCCTGTCCCGAAAATACTGCCGCTCCAGGCGGCGAAACATTTCGATCCGATTCGGCATACCATTCTCCAATCGTTGCATTTTTCAACGATTGTATTTTACAAGAATCGCAGTGGGAAATCCATATACAAAACACACAAAATAGGGAATCCTGTCCGCCAATGGAGGGCGGAGCGGCCCGAGGGGGAGCGGAAAGGCCGTCGGAGAGTCCCCGCTGACCGGGAGAAAAGGCGGCCAATGCGCCTTGAAAAAGCGGAATGGCTATGTAAAAATAAAGGCGTCTTCCAAAATTTGTTTATTTTGTCAAAAGAGGAGGCCAATATCCCATGACAAAAGCAGAATTTGCGGCGCGCCTGAAAAACGCCTGCGCCGCTGTGACCGCCGCTGAGGCGGAGCTGACGGAGATCGATTCCAAATTCGGGGACGCGGATCACGGCCTGACCATGGCGAAGATCGCCGGGGCCATCTCCGAAGCAGTGGACGCCGCCGAGGGGGGAATCCAGTCCATGCTGGACGACGCGGCCATGGCCGTCATGTCCCTGAACGGCGGCAGCGCCGTCCCCCTGTGGAACACCTGGCTGGACGGCCTGCAGGAGGAGGCCCCGGAGGGGGAGGAGATCGACGTGGCGGGCCTCAAGGCCATCTTCGCCAAAGCCCTGGAGGAGCTGGACGATATGTCCGGCGCCAAGGTGGGGGACAAGACCATGATGGACGCCCTGATCCCCGCCAGCGAGGCCATCGCGGCCTATACAGGAGACAGCGCGGACGAGCTGTTTGCCGCCGCGGCCCATGCCGCCGCCCAGGGGGCGGAGGCCACGAAGCAGTATGTCTCCAAATTCGGCCGGGCCAAGAGCTACGGGACCAAGACCATCGGCACCCCGGACGCGGGCGCCGTGTCCATGTCCTGTTTCTTCCAGGGGCTGGCCCGGGAATAATCTGTTGTTCCTCCCGCAGGAGCGGGATTGGCAATGCACCATTCAAATATCACTGGAGGAATGCTGTATGAAAATGAAGAAGTTCATGAACGCGCCGGAGACGGTCACAGACGAAGAGCTGGTGGGCCTGGGTCTGGCCTATCCGGATATTCTGAATGTGGACGGCCACCTGGTCATCAGTAAGGACCTGGCCGACGCCGACCGGGTGACCATCGTCACCTACGGCGGCTCCGGCCATGAGCCCGCCCAGGCCGGCTTTGTGGGCAAGGGTATGCTGGACATCCAGGCGGTGGGAGATATCTTCGCCGCCCCCAACGGCCAGCTGGTGTTCGACGCCATGAAGATGGCGGACAAGGGCCACGGCGTGCTGCTGCTGACCCTGAACTACGCCGGCGACCAGCTGGCGGGCAAGCAGGCCATGAAGCTGGCCAAGAAGGCCGGCCTCAACGTGCGCCAGGTGGTCACCGGCGAGGAGATCCAGTACGATCCCAATGGCGAGGACAATAAGCGGGGTCTGGCGGGCGCGGTGGCGCTGTACCACATCGCCGCGGCCGCCGCACGGGAGGGCAAGACCCTGGACGAGGTGGCGGAGATTGCCCAGCACTACGCGGACAACATGGCCTCCATCACCGTCAAGTCCACCGATGCCACCCATCCCCAGAACGGCATGTCCTTCGGCGACCTGGGAGAGACCGACCTGATGGAGATCGGCGCCGGCCAGCACGGCGAGGGCGGCGGCGTCCGGGTGCCCATGATGTCCTCCAAGGAGACTGTGGCCACCGTGGCCGAGGCCCTGTGCAAGGCCCTGGACCTGAAGACCGGGGACAAGACCTTCGTGATGATCAACGGCTGCGGCGCCACCACCATGATGGAGATGCTGGTGCTGTTCAAGGACACCGTGGAGTTCCTGAAGGCCAAGGGGATCGAGGTTGTGGCCAGCATGGTGGGTGAGATCCTCACCGTCCAGGAGGCCGCAGGCTTCCAGATGAACATCGCCAAGTGGGACGAGGAGACGCTCCGCCTGTGGAACACCCCCTGCCACACCCCGGCGTTCAGTAAGGAGTAAGCGCTATGCCAGACGCAATCGGAAACAAGGCCGCCCACGACTACCACCTGGACGTGCCCGCCCCGGAGCAGGGCTTCTTCGCCAAGGGCCTGGGCCACGGGGACTGGGGAGCCAAGAATCGGCTCTCCCGCCTGTTCAACCCCAAGAGCGGCAACACGGTGATGCTGGCCTTCGACCACGGCTATATCATGGGGTCCACCGCGGGCCTGGAGCGCATGGACGTGACCATCGCCCCTCTGTGCCGGTACGCGGACGTGCTGATGGCCACCCGGGGGGCCATCCGCTCCTGCATCCCCCCCACGGTCCACAATGCCATCTGCCTCCGGGCCACCTATGACGCCAGTGTGCTCATCGACGATATGAGCACCGGCAACGGCGTGGGCGCCGATATGGAGGCCGCCATCCGCATGAACGCCTCCGCCGTGGCCATCCAGTGCTTCATCGGCGGAGCGGGCGAGGCCCGGTCCCTGGAGACCCTGTGCCGCGCCGTGGACGCCGGGGAGCGGTACGGCATCCCCGTTCTGGGCGTCACCGCCGTGGGCAAGGAGATGGCCCGCACCACCCAGTATTTCCTGCTGGCCACCCGGATGCTGGCGGAGCTGGGGGCGTCCTTCGTCAAGACCTACTACTGCGACGACTTTGAGAAGGTGGTGGCCGCCTGTCCCGTGCCCATCGTCATCGCCGGCGGCAAGAAGCTGCCGGAGGACGAGGCCCTGACCATGGCCTACCGGGCCATCTCCGACGGCGCCCGGGGCGTGGATATGGGCCGCAACATCTTCCAGAGCGAGCATCCCGCCGCCATGTGCCAGGCGGTGGCCAAGATCGTGCACGAGAAATTTACCGACCGGGAGGCCTTCCAGTTCTATCAGGAGATGGCCGCCCAGGACAACTGACAGGAGGTTTTTTCCATGGCAGCGGAGTATATGCACATCGGGATCCCCGTACTGAACAAAAAGCCCAACATGGTTTACAACGAGTGGGGCGGCTTCTGGGTCAATGAGAGCGTGGATGCCTACGACTACAAGATCGAGTACCTGAAATTCGAGGAGGGCACCCGGTTCCCGGAGATCCTCTCCAAACAGCCCCATGTGGCCTACAAGGTGGACAACATGGACCCCTACCTGAAGGAGGCCCAGCAGGTGATCTTCGGGCCGGAGACCCTCAGCGATACGGTCCGGCTGGCGTTCATCACCCTGGATGACGCCATCATCGAGCTGTACGAGGAAAAATAACGGCTTCAACACCGGCCTCCGCCAGCGTGCGGAGGCCGCTTTCTGCGGGACAGACATGGCGCATACTTTTCCCGCTTCTGCTCACGTTAAGGTTGCCAGCTGCTCCAGCAGATGCAGGGCAATGGGCTTGACACGCGGCGCACAGGCGTTGAAAAGCCGCAGCACCTGCTCCTGGCCGTAGTCGGGAGAGGTCGTCTGGGCGCCGGTGAAGGCCCGGGCAAGGTCGTATTCCAGAACACAGAAGAGCCTGTCCAACAGGTCCAGCGTCGGATGCACCCGCCCGTTTTCAATTTTGGACAGGTAGACCACAGTGATGCCGGCCCGCTCCGCCGCGTCCTCCTGTGTGATCCCCAGTTCCTTCCGCCGCGCCTGCAGCCGGCCTCCAATCGCAGCATAATCCAAAGGCATGCAATCACCCTAAAACATCCTAGCAAAGATAATCTTTTCATTTAATGAATTGACATTTTAACTTAATCTGATAGAATAATATTTGCAAATTTTCTCCGGGCATACGCCGCACGGTGAAACCGCCGCAGCGCCAAAACACACGGGAGATGACAGACAGATGAAAAAAATTCGGGTGGGAATCCTGGGAGTGGCCGCCGCAGCGGCGCTCTGCTTCGCGGCGGGAGCCGTTTATCTCTATGCCAGGGGAGCGTGGCAGATGCCCATTCCGGCGGACCGGGCCCTCCCGGTGCTGATGTACCACCATGTGGTGGAGGACGGCGAGCCGTGCAACGACATGACCATCACTGTGAGCCGTATGGAACAGGACCTGCGCTGGCTGACGGAACATGGCTACCACACCGTGCTGCCGCGGGAGCTGGCAGGGGGAGCGCCGCTGCCGGAAAGACCCGTTCTCATCACCTTTGACGACGGATACCGGAGCAGTTACGAGCTGCTCTTCCCGCTGCTTCAGGAATACCAGATGAAAGCCGTGGTCTCCATTATGGTGTATATGCAGGACGTGTCCGCCGATGGCTTCCTCAGCTGGGACATGTGCCGGGAGATGGCGGAATCCGGCCTGGTAGAGATCGGGTCCCATGCCTATTTTCTCCACAATCTGGGAGAGCTAGGCGGAAACTTTGACCCGGGCGGCATCAACGGCATCCAGAGGGATCCGGAGGAGTCGGACCGCGCCTTTGAGGCCAGGGTGCTGGGGGATATTCAGAAGAGCCACGACCGCATTGCCCGGGAGGTGGGCCAGCCCGTCACCTTCTTCGCCTATCCCTTCGGTATCACCGAGCCGGACGCGGAGGCATTTGTGCATGAGCTGTTCCCGGTCACTGCGGTCACCAAAAACGGCACGGCCGACCTGGGAAAGGGACTGCATGAGCTGCCCCGCATGACCGTGACGATGGACAGGGAACTGGAGGACCTTCTGAAGGGCTGAGGGAGGCCCCGCGCCCCTGAAGCGCCCGCTTTCCGGACGGAGAGACTCCACCGGAGGGAGAGGCCGCTTTTCCGGCGCAGGGAAAAGGACTCCGCAGGCTGTGCCTGCGGAGTCCTTTTGAACAGGGCTGGAGTTGGCGGCGGGACGCCCTCAGGAGCCCTGGGGCAGATCCACTGTGCGGACCGACTCATTGCCGGCCCGGTCCACCGCGTAAAAGGTATAAGGTCCGCCATTGCGCACCAGCAAAGTGGCGGAGCCCCACGCATTCAGGGGGAGGGGCGTCCCCGCGGCGCCGCCCTGGAAATCCGCTGCCGTGTATGTCCCGGCGGCATAAGCGGCGGAGCGGAAGTCGCCGTCCGGATCCTGGACCTGAACGGTCAGATACTGCTGCCCCCTCCACTGGAAGAGAGACAGGGAGAGAATGGGCGGACTGTCTGTATAGGCCGTCAGGTCCGGCTCCGCCCAGGCCCGCCCCTTCTGGGCCGCGGCCCCGGATGCCATGGCGGCGCCCAGGTCCAGCATCCCGCCGGTAGCCGTCAGGCCGGTGAGGCTGTCCAGCTTTTGGACGGAGGACAGCAGGATGTCCTTCACATCGGCCAGCGTGGCATCCGGAAACTGGGAGTAGAGCATGGCCGCCGCGGCGCTGACCATGGGCGCCGCCATGGAGGTCCCTGTCATGTAGCTGTATGAATCCCCGGGGGTGGTGCTTAAAATATGGGTGCCGGGGGCGGCCAGGTCCACAGAGGAGGCACCGTAGCTGGAGGTGGGATCCAGGCTTCCGTCGTACCGGAGGTTCGCCACGGTGATGAGGTTATCCAGGTGATAGCTGGCCGGGTAGCTGGGGGCAAGCTCCAGATCGGCGCCGTCGTTGCCCGCTGCCACCACGAACAGCATATCCGACGCCGCGATGGTGCGGTACAGCGCGGGGTCGTTTCTGGAAGAGCCCAGGCTCAGGTTGCAGATCTGGGCTCCGTTGGCCTCCGCGTACTGAATGGCCCGGATGATGGACGCCGTGGAGCCGCTGCCGTCCCACCCGCCCAGAGCCTTGACCGCCATGACTTTGACGTGGTCGCTCCGGACGATGCCGGCGATCCCGATGCCGTTGTCCGCATGGGCGGCGATGGTGCCCGCGCCGTGGGTGCCGTGGCTGTCCTCGCTGCCCGTATAGACCTGATTGCTGCCGGAGTAGAAATTCCAGCCGTAGACATCGTCGATATAGCCGTTTCCGTCGTCATCCACCCCGTTGCCGGGGATCTCGTCTTCGTTCACCCAGATGCGGCCCTCCAGATCAGCGTGGGTGTAGTCGATACCGGTGTCCACCAGGGCCACCACCACATCCCGGCTTCCGCCGTCGTACAGGGCCCAGGCCTCCTCCACGCCGATGTCCACGCCGGCCGCGGCCTGCACGGTCCCGCCGCTCCCGGCAGATGCGCCGGACTGCATCCACCAGGGGGCGATCCACTGCCACGGGGCGGAGGGGAGCGCAAAGGGATCGTTGAAGACCGGATAGGGGTTCTCCTGCTCCTCCAGCTGGAAGCTGCCGTCGTTATACAGGGCCCACTGCTCCGCCAGCAGCGGGTCCGTGGTGGAGAGAGCGGTGCTTGTGTATGTGTAGTTAGGTTGGACCAGCGCCACACCCTCCTGCCGGGCCAGCCGCGGCAGGCCCTCCTCCAGGGAGGCGGCATCCTCGTAGACGACCACCTCGGTCCTGCCGTCCTCATACAGGACCAGGACCTCGCCGCCGGTGTATGCGGCGGGATCCAGAATGAACGTCTCCGCCGGGACGGAGCCGGTGTCCGCAGCGGCTGCGCCCAGGGCCATGCCCTGCGCCAGCAGAAGCAGGGAGAGCAGCAGGCACACCGGCCGTTTTACATGGTGAGAGACCCTCATGGCGTTCCTCCTATTCCGGGATTATTTTCTGATGATGGGGCCATGGTACACCCAAAAGCTAAAATGAGCCTGAAATGCGGGGAAACGGGGCCTTCCGGCAGCCTGTCCCCTGTGTCAAGCATAGCAGACTTGCTCCCCGCTGTCCAGAGCGGGAGCAGTTTTCCGGCTTTGTGAGAGGCCATCCGGCGGGAAATGAATTTGACACCGGCGCGGGAATCCGGTATTCTGAACGCATAGATGCTGATTCCGGACACAAGATGAGAAAGGATAGATTATGGAAGCGTTATACGGACTCCTGCTCCCGTTCCTGGGCACCTCCCTGGGTGCGGCGAGCGTGTTCTTTATGAAAAAGGCGATGTCGGACGGCCTGCAGAAGGGGCTGACCGGCTTCGCGGCGGGGGTGATGACGGCGGCGTCGGTCTGGAGCCTGCTGATCCCGGCCATTGAGCGGTCGGCGGAGCTGGGGAAGTGGTCCTTTGCGCCGGCTGCCGCGGGCCTCTGGCTCGGCTTTCTGTTTCTGCTGGCGCTGGACCACATCATTCCCCATCTGCACTGGGGCAGCGCGCAGCCGGAGGGCCCCTCCAGCCGGCTGCGCCGGACCACCATGATGGTGCTGGCGGTGACGCTCCACAATATCCCGGAGGGGATGGCGGTGGGCGTGGTCTGCGCCGGATATCTGGCGGGAGACACGGAGATCACCGCCATGGGCGTGCTGGCGCTGTCCCTGGGTATCGCCGTCCAGAATTTCCCGGAGGGGGCCATCGTCTCCATGCCCCTGCGGGCGGAGGGCGAGGGGAAGCTCCGGGCCTTCGCCGGAGGCGTGCTGTCCGGGGTTGTGGAGCCTATCGGCGCCCTGGTGACGATCCTGGCGGCGGAGCTGCTGGTGCCCGCCCTGCCGTATCTGCTGGGCTTTGCCGCGGGGGCCATGCTCTATGTGGTGGTGGAGGAGATGATTCCGGAGATGTCCCAGGGACGCCACTCCCACATCGGCGTGCTGGCCTTTGCCGCGGGCTTCAGCGTGATGATGGTGCTGGACGTGGCCCTGGGATGACGGTCAGGACTGTTTCTGCCCGGCATCCTTCTCCAGCTGTCCGCTGAGGCGTTCGCTCTGCGTGCCGAAATAGAAGGCGATGACGACGGAGAAGACAGTCAGGAAATCGTGGCTGGAGATACGGCCGGTGACGGCCAGGTCGGCAAATACGACGGTGAGGATCAGCGTCACAATGCTTTTGACGCAGAGGAGATTGCTCAGGCGTTTGATCAGAGCGGCAGGCATGGGGACCCCTCCCTGTTTCAGATGGATTTGTTCCATGATATGCGGCTCGCTCCGGAAAGGCCCCGGCGGGGGAACGGGACAGGCGTCCTCCCACTAAACTGGAAGGGGAGCCCTGCGCTCCCCGAGCCTGTACAGAGGGAGGAAACGCCTTTGAGTGAACGAGAAAAGCGCGTCTGCCTGGATCCGGGGCATGACGCGGGCAATCTGGCCAACAAGAGTCCGGACGGGGCCTATTATGAGCATGCATTCACCCTGGACCTGGGGAAGCGGCTGGAGAAGCTGCTCACAGACCGGGGCGTCTCCGTGACCATGACCCGCACCGGCGGCGGGGCGGTGAGCCTGGCCAGACGGTGCGAGATCGCCAACAGCATCCCGGACCTGGACCTGTTCGTCAGCCTTCACAGCAATGCCGCCGCCGGGAGCGGCTGGTCCTCCGCCAAAGGGTGGAGCGTCTATCTCTACGGCCCCGGCGGTGACCGGGAACGGGCGGCTCAGGACATCCTGGAGCAGGTGCGGGCGGCGGGCATCGCCGTGCGGTCCACGCCGATCGTGTACGATCCGGAGCTCTATGTGCTGAAGCACACAAAGGCCCCGGCCGTCCTGCTGGAAAACGGCTTCCACACCAACCGGGAGGAGGCTGCCTTGCTGGGGCAGGCCGACTACCGCCAGAAGCTGGCGGTGGCGGAGGCCAAGGGGATTCTGGAGTATTTGAGCATCCCCTGGGTGGAGACCGCAGAGGAGACGGACTACCAGGCAGAGGTCAGGGCCGCCGTGGACTGGCTGACGAAAAACGGCATCATGCAGGGAAATGCGGAGGGAGACCTGATGCTGGACCAGCCGCTGACCCGCCGGCAGTTCGCCGTACTGGAGTACCGGATCGCCAAGCTGGAAGGATTTGTCTGAGCGCAGGCCCCGTATGAATGTGCGGGGCCTGTATTTTCTTTGGATAAATCGACGAAATTCGACACTGTTCGGCAGTTTTTTCCAAAAAGTGAATCTTTATTCGTGTTCAATATTTGGAAGATAATGTAAAATCCTCCATATAAGGAGGACTAGTTATGGAAAAATATCAAAAAAAAAAGAGATATCCAGGAGAAGAATCCCTTTCGGAGAGAGCGGAGACTGGCGGGACTTTCCCAGGAAAAGGCCGCGGAGCTCCTGGGAATTTCCACACGGACGCTGCAAAAGTATGAGCGGGGAAAAGCGCGGCCCAGGTTCGACATGGTCGTCCGCATGGCAGAGATTTACGGCTGTGACCTCTATGCCTTTCTCTGCTCCCGGAGGGCAGGGGGCATGACCGGCTACCGGTATGCGGCGGTGCGCGTCCGCAGCTTCCGGCCGGACTGTTCTTGTGCGTACGGTATCCTGGTCCGGAAGCTGGAAGGGGAACGGACGGTGGCGCTGACCGTCATCCCCGGGCTGTCGCCGGACAAAGAGGCGGTCCGCCACTTTGCGGAGCGGTGCGGCCGGGAGCAGATGGACCCGGCCCGCCTGCCGGAGGCCATCCGGGCCGCATTTCCGGACACCGTCAAGGCCCCGTGAGAGCGAACGCCCCCGCCGGAGAGTTCTTGGCGGGGGCGCTCCCGTCTCAGATTTCACAGCCGGGACGCAAAGTCGGCCATGGCCTCGGAGATCTTCAGCTGCTGAGGGCAGACCGCCTCGCAGCTGCGGCAGCCGACGCAGGCGCTGGGCCACTTGTCCTGCGGCAGGGCAGAGAGGGCCATGGGTGCCAGGAAGCCGCCGCCGGTGAAGGCGTGCTCGTTGTACAGCGCCAGCAGGGAGGGGATATCCAGCCCCTGAGGACAGTGGCTGGCGCAGTAGTGGCAGGCGGTGCAGGGGAGGGCGGTCTTGCTGACCATGCGCTGGGCCTGGGCCAGCAGGCTGTCCATCTCACTGCCGCTGAGGGGGGCATCCGTCTGGAAGGTGGCGATGTTGGCCTTCACCTGCTCCAGGTCGGACATGCCGGAGAGAATCATGGTGACGCTGGGGATGGACTGCAGGAACCGGAAGGCCCAGGCGGGGATGGGCTCATCGGGGCGCATGGCCTTCAGGGGGGCGGCCTCCTCGTCGGAAAGGCGGGCCAGGCGGCCGCCCCGCAGGGGCTCCATGACCCAGACGGGAATGTGCCAGCTGTCCAGCAGCTCCACCTTTTCGCGGCCGTTTTGGAAGGTCCAGTCGATGTAGTTCAGTTGCAGCTGGCAGAACTCCATGTCCTTGCCGTAGGCGTCCAGGAACCGCTTCAGCACCGGCAGGTTCCCGTGGCAGGAGAAGCCCAGGTGGCGGATGCGGCCGTTCCGCTTCTGCTCCATCAGATAGTCGTGGATGCCGTACTGCGGGTCCAGGTAGGCGTCGATGTTCATCTCACAAACGTTGTGGAAGAGATAGAAATCAAAATGGTCCACCTGGCACTTCTTCAGCTGTTCCTCAAAAATCTCCTTCACCTTGGGCATGTTGGCCAGATCGTAACCGGGGAATTTGTCGGCAATGTAAAATTTTTCCCGGGGATGTTTGGCCAGGGCCTTGCCCAGGGCAATCTCTGAGTTGCCGTTGTGATACCCCCAGGCGGTGTCGTAGTAGTTGACGCCGTTGAACATGACGTAATCCACCATCTCCGCCGCGGCGGCCTCGTCCACCACGGCGTCGTTGCCGCCGACCACGGGCAGGCGCATACAGCCCATGCCCAGGGCGGACAGCTTCAGGTCCTGAAAGTCCTTGTAGATCATCACCATTTCTCCTTTTTCAGATTTGGGAAGGGGATGCTGCCTTCTTCGGGAGACGAGGTGCCTCCAGCCGCCTCCACAGTGGGAAAATCCCCGGCCCGCCCTTGGGCGGAATCCTTCTGTGAAAAGAATAGCACTTGGAGCGCACTCCAAGTCAAGAGGGGAAATTCTATTTTTAGAAAGTCTTCAGTCCGGCCAAAGAAAAGGCCCGCCGCCCCGGAACAGGGCGGCGGGCCGGGGTCACGCCGGCTGCAGACAGCCGGTGACGATGCCCAGCAGGGCGGACAGCAGGATGATGACGATGGGATGGAGCTTCTTGTGGGTCAGGACCGCCATCAGGGCGAAGATGGCCAGAGAGCAGACCAGGGGATACGCCGTCACCGCCGCCAATCCTTCCGGCAGGAACACCGTCTGCCCCACGGAGACCACCGCGGCGCCGATCATGCCGATCACCGCCGGACGCAGGCCGCCCATGGCGCCGCTGACGATGGCACTGGAGCGGAAGGCGGCGTAGAACCGGGCCACCAGCAGGATGATGAGGAAGGAGGGCAGCACCACCCCCAGCGTGGCGCAGAAGGCGCCGGGCAGGCCCGCCAGCTCCGCCCCCACGTAGGTGGAGACGTTCACCGCAAAGGGGCCCGGCGTACTCTCGCTGACGGCGATGAAGTTCACCAGCTCTTCCGCCGTCATCCAGCCCTTGGCCTGGACATCCGCCTGGATGAGCGGCAGCATGGCATAGCCGCCGCCGATGGTGAACAGGCCGATCTTAAAGAAGGTCAAAAACAGCTCCAGATACAGCATCACACAGCCCTCCTTTTCGCCATGCGGGCAGAGAGCAGCCCCACCGCCGCGCTGGCCAGGATCACCAGCACCGCATCCACGCCGCAGAAGGCCGTCAGCACAAACGCGCCCGCCATGACGGCGTAGGCCACGGCGCCCTTGGGGCTCTGCCGGTACATGGACAGCAGGGCCTTCAAAAGCAGGGCCAGTACGCCGGCCCGGATGCCGTTGAAGGCGTATTGGACCACCGCCAGTTCCGAGAACTGCCGCAGCACAAAAGAGACGGCGTAGATCACCAGGAAGGAGGGCAGCACCACGCCCAGCGTGGCGCAGAAGGCGCCGAAGGTGCCGCACACCTGATACCCCACGAAGGTGGCGGAGTTGATGGCAATGGGACCCGGCGTGGACTCGGCAATGGCGACGATGTCCAGAATGTCCCGGTCCTCCAGCCAGCGGCGGCGCTCCGTCACCTCCCGCTGGATCAGGGGGATCATGGCATAGCCTCCGCCGAAGGTGAAGGCGCCGATCTTGAAAAAGGTCCCGAACAGCTGACGGGCTTTGGTCAGATCTGTGGGCATGGAAACCGCTCCTTTCGCGCTCTTGGATTTCTCCCTCAGCGTACGCTTTTTCGTGACATTCATCAATCTATATGATAAGATAAAAAATATAATAAAATAATTATGAATAGGGGGAGTGCCGTGACGCTGCGGCATCTGGAGATCTTTTCCGCCGTCTGCGCCCAGGAGAGCTTCACCCGGGCGGCGGAGAAGCTGAATATGGCACAGCCGGCGGTGAGCCTGGCCATCCGGGAGCTGGAGGTCTTTTACAACGTGCGGCTGTTTGAGCGGATGAACCGCCGGGTCTATCTGACAGAGGCGGGACGCACGCTGCGGCAGTATGCGGACACCGTTCTGTCCCAGTTTCAGGAATCGGTGGAGGTCCTGCGGGAGAGCGGCGCCCAGGGGGCCTGCCGTTTCGGCGTCCACGTGACGCTGGGCGAGACCCGTCTGGCGGGCATTCTGACCCATCTGGCAGAGGCGCTGCCTGAGATCACGGTTCGGGCCAGCGTCCACAACTCCAGGGAGACGGAGCGGATGATCCTGCAGAACGAGCTGGATTTTGCTGTGGTGGACAACGTCACCGTCTCGCCCCACTATCTGGTGGAGCCTCTGTGCGGAGAGGAGCTGGCGGCGGTGTGCGCCCCCGGCTATCTGGCGGGAAAGGACTCCCTGACTCTGGCGGAGCTGGCGGAAGAGCGGCTGCTGCTGCGGGAGCGGGGCAGCGGCACCCGGAACAGCGTGGACGCTGGCCTGCAGGGAGCGGGCGCCACGGCGCAGCCGGTGGTGGAGAGCATCAGCACCGCCGCCCTGCTGGCCTGCGCCCGGGCGGGGCTTGGGATCACACTGCTGCCCCGGTCTCTGGTGGCGGCGGACCTGGAGCGGGGAGACCTTCGGGAGCTGGCTGTGAAGGACGGCGGGTTTCACAGGAGCTATTTCCTGGTGCGCCACCGCAGCAAGTATCTGACGGACGGCATGAAGCGGGTGATCCGGGTGCTGCGGGAACACCTGGGCGGAGAGCAGCCGTGAGATGGAAAGGCCCTGCCGCAGGACACGGCGCCCCGGCGGGATCCGGGGCGGTTCCACGCAGCGTTTGTTGCGGGAGCGGGCCGGATTTGGTATACTGGCCCCAGGTGATGAAGCATGGATCGGACAAAGACCGGGGCGCTGATCACGGCGGCCCGGAAAGAACAGAATATGACCCAGAAGGAGCTAGCCGCGGCCCTGCATGTGTCGGACCGGGCGGTCTCCAAATGGGAGCGGGGAGTTTCCCAAAGTTAAAGATACTATATACCCAAACCCACGCTTACACGACTTCAACCTTGTAACAGAATACTAATAATAGAAGCACCAGTGCCATCACCTATCGTGTAGCACTGGTGTTTTGCTTTTGCAATAAGTGGGTGCTATTTTGAAATAAATAATTTTGGGCAAAAAACAATGCGTTCACATAATTTTTCTCGCTTTTGGCATTGAAATATGCTATAATAAAATCGTATTTTGCAACTATGTGGTATTGAAGAAGAGGTGCAAAAAATGGCAGTATCCTATAAGAAGCTATTCAAGATTCTCATTGACCGAGATATGAAGAAGAAAGAGTTCCGTGATTTCGTCGGCATCAGCTATTCTACAATGAGCAAACTGGAAAAAGGCGAGAATACGACTGTTGAAGTGCTAGAAAAAATATGCCTCAAGCTCGGCTGCGGAATCAATGACATTATGGAGATTCTTCCTGACGATCCC
>DWXY01000029.1 GCA_019118935.1 Candidatus Oscillibacter pullicola | reverse complement strand
CGTCATGTCCGCTTCCATTTTGGCCCGGCTCTGATCCGCCGTCTCCGCGGCCGCCCGGGCCGCCTCCGCCGCGTGCAGGGCCTCGTCCCGCTCCTTCACGGCCTTTTCCAGCTCCCGGGAAGTCATGTCGACGACCGACTTCTCCTCACCGTCCACGATATGGTTTTCCGTCAGGAACCTCTCCCGCTCCTCCGGCGGCAAAGCCAACAGCGCCAAGGCTTTGGTGGCGCCCAAATCCGCAAGCGCCTGCGGATTTGACCACTCCCGCGCAAGGCGCATGAAACTTTGGGCAGTACGCTCCGAAAACTCCACCTGTTCTGTCAGCCAGGGGAGCCATTCTCCATGGGGCAAGATGGCCTTGGCCTCGATCAGCCTCTGGCCGATGCCGAGAATGGCGTTGCCGGCATCCTGCTTCAACCGCAGGATTTCGTTTGTGATGTCTCCGATGCTGCGCTCTGTGGGCGCCACATGGGAGGCCTCCGCAAATTTGGAAATATCACACGTCATAGAGCTCACTCCTCATAGATTTTTCCGCCGAACGCTCGTCACTCTTATATCCGGCCTCCGCAGGCTCCACAGAATCGATCCTCCAATTTTTGCAGCCGTGTGACGCCGCCTCTTTCCTGGCCTGCGCTGCCGCCTGCAGTCGGGAAGAGGCGCGCACTGCACCGGACCTCCGCCGCCCTTGTAGGCGGCCGAAAGTACCTTGCAAGGTCCCTTTTCATGAATCATGTTGTCCTCCTGCTTTTCCGCTTCTGCTCCGGCACCGGCCCCAGGTCGAAGACTTCGCAGTCTCTGGCAATCTCCGTCCAACGGTCTCCCCATTCACGGGCCGCCGTCGAGATGGCCCGCAGCCGGTCCACCGCCCGCACCCGCACGGCGGGGCGCTCCGGATGCTTTACCCCAAACAGATGCTCGTTCTTCATACCTCGCCCACCTCCGGTACGATCAGCACCACCGGCTGGAGATCCTGCTCCGCCTCTGGGGCGCGCACTGTACCGGACCTCCGCCGTCCCGACCAGCGGTCCCTGTACACCACATCCCAGTCCATGGTCAAAGCGCCCCTTTCGCAGTTTCCGCCTTCGGCGTCTCCAGCACGGCCACAACCGGCAGCCGCCCCGGGTCTTCAGGCTCTACCTCAGCCGGCGCGGTCGTCACTGCCAGCACCCCGCACAGGATCAGGACGGACACAAGGGCGATCACCCCGGCCAGAAGATTCCGGCGCACCCTCCGCCGCCGCGCCCGCAGCCGCTCCATTCTGGTGGGCTGGCGGTGAATCTGGATAGTCAAAAAAGTCTGTTCCATCTCACGCTTCCTCCTGTTTTTCCACCTGCTGCTTGCGGATGGTCGGCATCGCGATCACCGTGGCCAACACCGCAAGCACCGAAACCGGCGATAGTCCCACCATTGCGGCGTATTCCCGGATCAGGACAGCGATCCCATTCAGGGCCGCCGGTGCGCTGGTCGCCTCGATGCACGGAAGGAACGCCGCGCTTCCACGTTCCTTTTTCACGGAAATGTTCACAGTTTCTCCCAAAGCCTCCCGGAACGCCGCCGCGTCTGCCTCCGCCGCCATGTCTCGCTCATGCTTCGCTTCCATGCAGTTCCTCCTTGTTCCGCCGCCAGCGGGTGCGGTTTCTAAGCCGTCGCTGGTACTCTGCCTGCCCCCGTGCCGGGTCGTAGGCCGGCCGGCTCAGCTCGTTCAGCGCCCCGGTGTATCCGCGCTCCAATTCCTTATACACGGTAGCCGGGCATACGCCCAGCTTCACGGCGATCACGGCGGCCCGCTCTCCGGCCGCCCACATCTCCGCAAGGACCTTTCGGTCCTCCATGGTCAGGGTTTTTCTCTGTACCGTAGCCTCCATTTCGTTCACCTCGTTCCGCCTCCGGCTAAAAAATATGCAGAAGAAAGTCGTCTGACTTCTTCTGCACTTAATGTACTATCTTGCCGAACGGTGTCGGAACGCAGAAAAACCTTTACGTTTCCCCCCTTGCCTGCTATAATAATTTAGTTATGATGGCTTTTTATCACCTTTGAAAGGGAGGGAACGTGCCATGAAATTCAAAAAATGGAACATCGGGGCCCCGGCAGAGCGGGACGTTGCCCTCCTGCGGAGTGCCGGATACTCCTATCTCCTCTCCACGGTCCTGGCCGCCCGGGGCGTCACCACCGCCGAGGCGGCGGCCGAGGCGCTGGAGCGGGACCGGAGCCTCAGCATCTCCCCCATGCTGATGCGGGACATGGACAAAGCCGTCGCCCGCATCCAGCGGGCCGTCAGCCAGGGGGAGACCATCGCCGTGTTCGGCGACTACGACGTGGACGGCATCACCTCCACGGTTCTGCTGATGGACTATCTGAAAAGCTGCGGCGCCCGCTGCCTGCGGCACATTCCCCGCCGGATCGAGGAGGGCTACGGCCTGTCCAAGGAGGCCATCCAGGGCCTGCGGGACCAGGGCGCCACGCTGATGATCACCGTGGACTGCGGCATCACCGGCAACGAGGAGGTGGACTTCGCCGCCTCCATCGGGCTGGACGTGGTCATCACCGACCATCATGAGTGCAAGGAGGAGTTGCCCCGTGCACTGGCGGTGGTGGACCCCCACCGCAGCGACTGCCCCTATCCCTTCAAGCATCTGGCGGGAGTGGGCGTGGCGCTGAAGCTGGTGCTGGCCCTGGGGGGCGAGAGCCGGGAGGACGCCCTGTTCGCCCGGTACTGCACCCTGGCGGCCATCGGCACCATCGCCGACGTGATGCGGATGGAGGGGGAGAACCGCACCATCGTCTCCTGCGGGCTGGAGGCCTTGCCCCACACGGACTTTGTGGGCGTCCACGCCCTGCTGAAGGAGGCGGGGCTCCTGGGCAAGCCCATCACCTCTGTCCAGATCGGCTTTGTGCTGGCTCCCCGGATCAACGCCGCCGGCCGCATGGGCGCGGCGGATCTGGCCGCGGACCTGCTGGAGACCGACGACCCCGCCCGGGCGGAGGAGCTGGCAAAGGCCCTGTGCGACCTGAACCGGGAGCGGCAGGCGGTGGAGCAGGCCATCTGCGCCGACGCCACGGAGAAGATCGAGCACCTCCGGGCCGAGGACCGCAGCGCCCTGGTCCTCTCCAGCGAGGACTGGCACCAGGGCGTGGTGGGGATCGTGGCCTCCCGCCTCAGCGAGAAGTACGCCTGCCCCAGCTTCATGATCCATCTGAAGGACGGCGTGGGCAAAGGCTCCTGCCGGTCCTACGGCGGGTTCAACCTGTTTTCCGCCCTGGAGTCCTGTGCCGACCTGCTGGAGGGCTTCGGCGGCCACGAGCTGGCGGCGGGATTCACCATCTCCGAGGAGAACATCGACGCCTTCCGGGCCCGCATGAACCGGTATGTCCGCTCCGCCTCCGGCGGGGAACGGGCGGTGTCCTGCCTGGACGTGGACGCGCCCATCTCCTGCCCCGGCGAGGTGACGCTGGCGGAGGTGGAGCAGCTGGACCAGCTGGAGCCCTATGGCGCGGGCAATCCCCGGCCGGTGTTCGCCCTGCTGGGCGCCACGGTGGACGTCCTGCAGCCCGTGGGCCAGGGCAAGCACCTGAAGTTCCGCCTCTCCAAGGGCACCTGCCGGTTTGACGCCATCTTCTTCTCCATGACGGAGGAGACGTGCGGCGTGGCGGCGGGCATGCGGGTGGACGCGGCCTTCTATCTCCAGGCCAACACCTTCCGGGGCAATACCACCCTGCAGCTGCAGCTCATCGACATCCGCCCCTCCCTGACCCCCAGCCGCCATGAGGCGGCGGACCTGGACCTGCTCCACCGCCTCGTGGCGGGAGAGAGCCTCACCGGGCAGGAGCGGGCCCGGCTCCAGGCGTCCCGCAGCCAGTTCGCCGCCTTCTGGACCGTGCTGGAGCGGCAGCTCCGCCGGGGAAAGGCGGAGGAGGAGACGCTGCCCTTCCTGCGGCGGCTGTCGGCGCTCTCCGGCGGATGCGAGAGCTTTCTCCGGGCCGGCCTGGCCCTGGCCGTGTTTCAGGAGCGGGGCCTGATCGCTCTGTCCGTCCAGGGGGACCAGGTGACGCTTTCCCTGAATCCCATCCAGGGGAAGGTGGATCTCTTCGCCTGCCCCTATCTGTCCCGCCTGCGGGAGGATGCCGCCGGCCGAAGTGGAGGTGTTGTGTCATGACCATTCAGGAACAGTATGAGAACCTGGAAAAGACCGTCCGGGGCTACAATCCTGCGGCGGACTTCCAGCACATCCGGGCAGCCTTTGAATTTGCGGCAGAGGCCCACAAGGACCAGAAGCGCAAGAGCGGAGAGCCCTATATCATCCACCCCCTGGCGGTGGCGCAGATCGTGGCGGAGGAGCTGCGGCTGGACAGCGAGTCCATCGAGGCCGCCCTGCTCCACGATGTGATCGAGGACACCGCCGCCACCCATGAGCAGGTGTCCAAGCTCTTCTCCCCCACCATCGCCGACCTGGTGGAAGGCGTCAGTAAGCTGACCCGCATCCAGTACGCCACCAAGGAAGACGAGCAGATGGAGAACCTGCGGAAGATGCTCATTGCCATGAGCAAGGACATCCGGGTGATCCTGATCAAGATCTCCGACCGGCTCCACAACATGCGGACCATGGAGTACCAGTCCCCGGCCAAGCAGAAGCAGAAGTCCCTGGAGACCATGGAGATCTACGCCCCCATCGCCCACCGGCTGGGCATGCAGCGGATCAAGTGGGAGCTGGAGGACCTGTCCTTAAAGTACCTGGACCCCATCGGCTATGAGGAGATCGTCTCCAAGCTGGAGGCCAAGCACCAGGAGTACGAGGACTTCATGCGCCGCATCCAGATCCAGATCGACGACCGGCTGAAGGAGCTGGGCATCGACCACATCGTCTACGGCCGGATGAAGCACCCCTACTCCATCTACCGGAAGATGTTCAACCAGAACAAGAGCCTGGACGAGATCTTCGACCTGTTCGCATTCCGGGTCATCGTCAATTCCGTAGGGGACTGCTACAACGTCCTGGGCGTCATCCACGACCTCTACAAGCCCATTCTGGGCCGGTTCAAGGACTATATCGGCACCCCCAAGCCCAACGGGTACCAGTCCCTCCACACCACGGTCATCGGCGCGGACGGCCTGCCCTTCGAGGTGCAGATCCGCACCAAGGAGATGCACGAGATCGCCGAGTACGGCGTGGCTGCCCACTGGAAATACAAGCAGAACGGCCAGGGCGCCGGCACCGAAGGGCGCTACGAGTGGGTCCGCCGCCTGCTGGAGAACCAGGAGGGCGCGGACGCGGAGGACTATATCCACTCCCTGAAGATCGACATGTTCTCCGATGAGGTGTTCGTCTTCACGCCGGGCGGCGACGTGCAGAATCTGCCCGCCGGCGCCACGCCCATCGACTTCGCCTATGCCATCCACTCCGCCGTGGGCAACCGGATGGTGGGTGCCAAGGTCAACGGCCGGATCGTCACGCTGGACCATGTGCTGAAAAACGGTGACATTGTGGAGATCCTCACCTCCAAGAACGCCAAGGGCCCCAGCCGGGACTGGATGAAAATCGCCCGGAGCAGCGAGGCCCGCAGCAAGATCCGCCAGTGGTTCAAGAAGGAGAAGAAAGAGGAGAACATCGCCAACGGCCGCGCCGCCTTTGAGGCGGAGCTGAAGCACTGCGGCATCTCCATGAAGGACGTCCTCTCGCCGGAAATGCTGCCGGTGCTGCTGAAGCGGGTGTCCTACGGCTCCCTGGACGACATGTACGCCGCCATCGGCTACGGCGGCTTCACCGCCCAGAAGGCCGTGAGCCGGATCCAGGGGGAGCTGAACCGGGTGGCAAAGCTCCACCAGGCGGAGAAGGCCGCCGAGGAGCTGGCGGAGGCCAAGCCGGCGGAGCCCGCCAAACAGCCCTCCGCTCCCAAGCGGGTGAAGAGTGAGCAGGGCATCATCGTGGAAGGTCTGGACAACTGCCTGGTGAAGTTCTCCAAGTGCTGCACCCCGGTGCCGGGGGATGACATCATCGGCTTCATCACCCGGGGGTACGGCGTGTCCGTCCACCGGTGCGACTGCCCCAACGCCTCGGAGGAGAAGCGCTCCCAGCCGGGGCAGGAGGGCCGCTGGATCAAGGTCTCCTGGGGCAGCGACACCAACGACAGCTACCCCACGATTTTGGAGGTGGTGTGCAAGGACCGGCAGGGCCTGCTGCTGGACATCTCCGCCGCCCTCTCCACGACGAATACCTTTGTGCTGGGCATCAACTCCCGCAGCACGGAGGACCAATTCGCCATCTTCCGGCTGGAGATCCGCGTGACGGACGGCGCTCAGCTGAAGTCCGTCATGAACAAGCTGAACCAGATCTCCGGGGTGCTGAAGGTCAACCGGCCTGCCGGTTGAGATTGGCTCCCGCAGGGGCATTGCCCATGTGGGATGCGCCCCCTATTCTCTTTTTGGATTTGCCCCAAAAGAGAATGGGGGCGCATCTGCCCAGCCATCAGCATGGCTGATATTCCCCGTCCAATGGGACGGCTCCATGCACCCCCGCAGAAGCAGAAACCCTCCATTTTTTGTGAACTACGAAAGGAATCCATTGTATGCGTGCAGTTGTGACACGGGTGGCCGGCGCCTCCGTAACCATTGCCGGGAACGTCAACGGCCGGATCGGCCGGGGCTTCCTGGTGCTGCTGGGCGTGGGGCCCAATGACACCGAAGAGACCGCCGACCGCCTGGCGGAGAAGATCTGCAACCTGCGGGTCTTTGAGGACGAAAACGGCAAAATGAATCTGAACCTGGAGCAGGCAGGCGGCGCCCTGCTGGTGGTGTCCCAGTTCACCCTGTACGCGGACACCTCCTCCCGCCGCCCCGGCTTCACCGGCGCCGCCAAGCCGGATGCGGCCATCCCTTTGTATGAGCGCTTCATGGCCCACTGCCGGGAGCGGGGCTTCGACGTCCAGCACGGGGAGTTTGGCGCCGATATGCAGGTGGACTCCCGGAACGACGGCCCCGTCACCATCCTCTTCGACACAGAGCGGCCCTTATGAGGGAAGCGGCGCAGAGCGGCGCCGAAATGACGCCGCAGGAGCTGGTGCGGACCTTTTATGAGACCGTCGTCTCCCAGCACCGTCTGGAGGACTTGCCCCGCTTCGTCGGGGAGGACTGCGTGCTCCGGCAGGGGGGAGTGGACCGCCCCCTGGGCCCCGGCGGCATGGCGCTGCACCTGGCGGCACTGCGGGAGACGTATCCGGATTACAGAGTCCGCATCCTCCGCCAGCACTGGGCCGCGCCGTACGTCGTCTCCGAGTGCGTCATGGAGGGGACCCAGCTGGGTCCCTGGCCCGGTCCGGTCCCCACGGGAAAACGCCTGACCTTCACCGGCGTGAACATCGATCGGGTGGAAGGCGGAAAGATCGTGGAGCACGGCGGCGCTGTGAACACCTTTGAGACGCTGTGGGAGGCGGGCATCATCCGCCCTACGAACTTTGCCTTCTGATCGACTGCGATCTCTTCACTCTCCACTCTCAACTCTTCACTCTTAAATCAAAATCTGGGGTGGTTTTTATGAATATCAAGACCCTAATGGTTGGCCCCATCGGCACCAACTGCTATCTCCTCTGCGACGAGGACGCCAAGGCCTGCGCTGTCATCGATCCCGGCGGGGATGGGGCGCGGATCGCCGCCGCGGTGGCGGAAACCGGCTGTGCGCCCTGCGCCATCCTGCTGACCCACGGCCACTACGACCACACCGGCGCTGTGGGAGAGCTCCAGGCCAAATGGCCCGGGGCCCCGGTGTATCTGAATCACCGGGATGTGTACGCTGATGCATACACCCAGCAGCTGTTCCCGGCCCTCAGCGGGGACGTGCGGGACTACGACGAGGGGGACACCGTGGCCGTGGGCGGCCTGACGGTGTCCGTCCTGGCCACCCCCGGCCACAGCGAGGGGTCCGTCACCCTTCGGTGCGGAGACGCCCTGCTCTGCGGGGATACGCTCTTTGCCGGCTCCTGCGGTCGGACAGACTTCCCCGGCGGGTCCATGGAGAAGATGATGGCCTCCCTGCGTCGGCTGGGGCAGCTGGAGGGAGACCTCCAGGTCCTGCCCGGCCACATGGAGGCCTCCACCCTGGACCGGGAGCGGCGCGGAAATCCCTATCTGCTCCACGCCATGCGGTGAGGAGGAACGTCTCATGAAACTGGAATTCCACGGCCACGACGAGCGGTATGTGGTGGAGCAGAGCCTGATGAACCTGTTCCCCGGGGAGCTGCCCGTCTACGAGCCCATCGTCCCCGGCGACGACAGCTGGGCCGTGATCTCGCTGGAGGAGACGGAGGACTTCTGCCGGGTGGCGGTCTCCCTCTGCCGGGGCGGCAAGACCGCCGGGCAGACCTACCAGGAGCCCCTCTCCGGCGGCGATTTCCAGCGGGAGGGCCAGCGCCGCCACGCCGTCGGCGCCTGCTTTTTCCTGGCGGCCCGGGCGGTCACCGGCGTGACGCCCCCCTGGGGGATGCTCACCGGCGTCCGGCCCGACAAGCCGGTGACCTGGGCCCTGGAGGACGGGAAGTCCCCGGAAGAGGCCCGGGCGTATTTGGAGGAGCACTATTTCGTCACCCCCTCCCGGGCCGCCCTGGCTCTGGAGACCGGCGCCACCGCGGCCAAGGCCGCCCGGCGGCTGGAGAAGCGGGACATCGACGTGTACGTGGGCATTCCCTTCTGCCCCACCCGGTGCGCCTACTGCTCCTTTGTCAGCCAGTCGGTGGAGCGGAGCTTTGCCCTGGTGCCCCCCTATGTGGACGCCCTGTGTGCAGAGATCACCGCCGGCGGGGAGATGGTCCGCCGGGCGGGACTGCGGGTGCGGACCTTCTACATGGGCGGCGGCACCCCCACCACCCTGACGGCGGAGCAGATGGACCGGATCCTCACCGCTTTCGAGACTTCCTTCGACCGCTCTGCCTGTGAGGAGATCACCGTGGAGGCGGGCCGGCCGGACACCATCACGGCGGAGAAGCTGGCGGTATTGCGGGACCACGGGGTCACCCGGGTCTCCGTGAACCCCCAGACCTTTGAAGAGAATGTACTGCGGGCCATCGGCCGGTGCCACACCGCGGCGGACATCGGCACCGCCATGGACCTGGTGGCCCGGTGCGGCTTCCCCCATGTGAACATGGACCTGATCGCCGGACTCCCGGAGGATACGGCGGAGGGCTTCCGCCGGTCCCTGGACCGGTGCCTGACCTACGGCCCCGACGATATCACCGTCCACACCCTGGCGCTGAAAAAGGGCAGCCGCATCCTGACGGAGGGCCTGCGGATCCCCGGCGCGGAGACAGTGGCCGAGATGCTGGATTATGCGTCCCCCGCCCTCCGGGCCGCCGGATACCGTCCCTACTACCTATACCGGCAGAAGTATATGTCCGGCAGCTTTGAGAACATCGGCTGGTGCCGCAGCGGCGGCGAGTGCTGGTACAACGTGGACATCATGTCGGAGCTGTGCTCCATCCTGTCCTTCGGCGCCGCCGGGTCCACCAAGATGGTGGTGCCGGGCACCAACCAGATCCAGCGGGCGTTCAACGTGAAATATCCCACCGAGTATATCCAGCGGCCGGAGAAGTGGCAGGCCAACCAGACCGCCTTCGCCGCCTTCTATGAAGCACTGTGAAAGGAGCATCGCCATGGCCTATTCCCTGAAAGAGATCAACGACGCCGTCCGCTCTGACCCCAAGGGCTTTGCGGAAGCGTGCGACGCCGCCTTTGCCAAAAAGGTGGAGACGGCGGCCCAGAAGATCGCCGATCACCGGAAGGAGTCCCGCATCATCCTGCTGTCCGGCCCCTCCGGCTCCGGCAAGACCACCACGGCGTTGAAGATCGAGGAGCAGCTGGAGAAAATGGGCATCCAGACCCACACCATCTCCATGGACAACTACTTCAACACCATCGACCCGGAGACCGCTCCCCGGAACCGGGAGGGGAACATCGACTACGAGTCCCCCTTCTGCCTGGACATCGAGCTGCTGAACCGGCACTTCTCCATGCTGGACCGGGGAGAGACCATCCACGTGCCCAAGTACGAGTTCGCCCGGCAGATGCGCTCCGACATCCTGTCCCAGCCGCTGAAGCTGGGGCCCGACGAGCTGGCCATCTTTGAGGGCATCCACGCCCTGAACGACGTGATCGTGGGCAAAAACCCCAAGGCCTTCAAGCTGTATATCGCGGCCCGGTCCAATGTGGTGGACGAGGACGGCGCCGTGGTGTTTCAGCACCCCTGGCTGCGCCTGTGCCGCCGGATCGTCCGGGACTACAAGTTCCGGGGCAGCGACGCCAACTTCACCCTGAAGATGTGGCCCAATGTCCGCCGGGGGGAAAAGCTGTATATCTCCCCCTATAAAGAGAATGCGGACCTGATGTTCGACTCCTCCCTGCCGGATGAGGTGGCGGTGCTGAAGCCCTTCGTGGTCCCCCTGCTGGAGGCGCTGCCCCAGGGCAAGTACGACATCGCGGACGACATCCTCCGGGGATTTGAGCGGATCGAGATCATGGAGGAGTCCAACATCGCCCCCAGCTCCCTGGTGCGGGAGTTCATCGGCGGCAGCATCTATCCCAGCTGAGCGGGGCTGCCCCTCTGCCCCAATCTTTCTTTGGAGGTCATACAGCCATGAATGAGCGGTTGCAGGAACTGCTGGACGCGGTGCAGCGCACAGCCTCCCAGGTGGGCGGCAGCGCGGCGGACGCCGCCTACGGCATGGGAAAGCGGGCGGGGGAGCTTCTGTCCGTGGCCAAGCTGAACATCCGGATCATGGACCTGAAGGGGGCGGTGGGCACCGCCCTGCGGGAGGTGGGGGAGATGATCTACGCCACCCACACCGGCACCCCCACGGAGTCCGAGGTGCTGCTGGCAAAACTTCAGGAGATCGACGGGCTCCGCCAGCAGATCGACCGGCTGGAGCGGGAGATCGCCCGGCTTCAGGGCGGCGCGGTGTGCCCCTTCTGCGGGGCGGCCGCCCGGAGCGGCGACGCATTCTGCCGGGAATGCGGCCAAAAGCTGTAAGGAGGAAGCGTAAGATGGAATATACATTCGCACAATATCAGGAGAGCGCCCAGGCGCTGAGAGACCGCCTGGGGGCGTTCCGCCCCCGGTGCCTGCTGATCCTGGGCTCCGGCCTGGGCTCTTTGGGGAACGAGGTGGAGTCCCCCATTGCCGTCCCCTATGAGGATGTGCCCCACATGAAGCGCTCCACCGCCCCGGACCACGCGGGCCGGTTCGTGTTCGGCCGGCTGGCGGGGCAGGACGTGGCGGTGATGCAGGGCCGCCTCCACACTTACGAGGGCTGGTCCTTCGAGGATGTCAGCTATCCCGTCCGGGTGCTGCGGCTGCTGGGGGCGGAGACGCTGGTGGTCACCAACGCCGCCGGCGCGGTGAACACCGCCTTCTCCGCCGGGGACATCATGCTGATCACCGACCACATCAAGCTCTTCGGCGTCAGCCCCCTGTGCGGCCCCAATCTGGAGGAGTTCGGCCCCCGGTTCCCGGACATGAGCCATGTGTACACGCCCCGACTCCAGGACACCGCCCGGGAGGCCGCGGCGGAGCTGTCCATCCCCCTGCGCCAGGGCGTCTATATGTACTTCCCCGGCCCCCAGTACGAAACGCCGGCGGAGGTCCGCGCCGCCCGGGTGCTGGGCGCGGACGCCGTGGGCATGTCCACGGTGCCGGAGGCCATTGTGGCCGCCCACTGCGGCATGGACGTACTGGGCTTCACCCTCTGCACCAATATGGGCGCCGGGGTGCTGGACCAGCCCCTCTCCTCCGACGAGGTGCTTGCCGCCGCCTCCACGGCGGGGCCCCGGTTCTCCGCCCTGGTAAAGGCGTGTCTGGCCCGGTTATAAACGGCAGCGGCAGGCCATAGGCTCATAGGGGCAGCAGATTCCGCCGCCCTAGTTCTCTGTTGTAATTTGAGGTAATCGCTTCATGTCTAATCAAAAAAAGCAATCCTTCCTGGGCGGCGCCGCCATCCTGGCCGCAGCTGTCGTTGTGGTGAAATTTATCGGGTTCTTCTACAAGGTCCCCCTGAACAACATCCTGGGCGGCCCCGGCAAGACGTATTTCGACACTGCCTATAAGATTTACAATTTCCTGCTGACCTTCTCCACGGCGGGCCTGCCTCTGGCCATCTCCAAGCTGACCAGCCAGGCCCATGCCCAGGGACGGGAGAACGAGAAGCGGAAGATCTTCCGCACCGCCATCGTGCTGTTTTTCGTCCTGGGCACGGTGGGCGCCCTGTTTATGTTCTTCCAGGCAGAGGGCTTGGCGGGGTTTCTGGAGAACAGCCTGGCGGCCCAGCCCATCCGGGCGCTGGCTCCGGCGGTGTTCTGCGTGTGCCTGCTGGCCTGCATGCGGGGCTACACCCAGGGCCAGGGCAACATGACGCCTACGGCGGTTTCCCAGGTACTGGAGGCGCTTTTGAAACTGGCTATCGGTCTGCCGCTGGCGTGGTATGTACTGCGCATCGGCATGAGCCTGGAGATGGGCGCCGCCGCGGCCATCCTGGGCGTCACGGCGGGCACGGCGGTCTCCATGCTGTTTTTGGTGGGATATTTGGCGAAGCACCGGAATCGGACACAGTCCCTGGATGTCCCCTCCGGCAGCAGCCATCTGATCCGGCAGATCCTGGCCATTGGCATCCCCATCACCCTCAGCAACTCCGCAATGAGCATCCTGAACATCATCGACACCAAGATCGTCATGGGCCAGCTGCAGAACGCCCTGCTGCTGTCGGAGGAATCGGCCGCTGCCCTGAACGGCCAGTACAGCATGGCCATGGATATGCCCAACATGGTGGCCTCCTTCGTGTACCCGGTGACCATGAGCTTGATTCCATTCGCGGCGGCGGCTCTGGCCCGGCAGGACCATGCCGGAGCGGACCGGATCATCTCCTCCGCCTTCCGCATCATCGCCATTCTGGCCCTGCCGGCGGGCATCGGCCTCAGTGTCCTCTCCACGCCCATCATGGTCTTGGTGCTGCCGGCCCAGCGGGAGGATGCCCTGGCGGCGGGCCCCCATCTTCAGGTGCTGGGCATCGCCCTCATCTTCATCTGCCTGATGATCCTGACCAACGCTATCCTGCAGACCTACGGCAAGGAGAAGCTGCCCATCTTCACCGTGATCGTCGGCGGCATCGTCAAGATCATCATGAACTATTTCCTGGTGGGGAATCCGGACATCAACATCCACGGCGCACCCATCTCCACGCTATGCTGCTATCTGGTGATCGTGGTGCTGAATCTGTTCTTCGTGTGGAAATACTCGCCCCAGAAGCCACGGTATCTCGAAGTTTTCGCAAAGCCCGTGGCCGCTTCCCTGCTCATGGGCGGCGCGGCCTGGGCGGTCTATGGCCTGGCCAGCCGGGTGCTGGATGGGGCTTTCCTCGCCCTGGCACAGCAGATGTTTGCGGATCCGGATAAGATCCAGCTCTGGTCCGTATATCTGGCCAACGCCGCCTGTGTCCTGCTGGGCATCCTGGCCGGCGTGATCGTCTACGGCGTGCTGGTGATCGCCCTGCGGATCCTGCGGGCGGAGGATATGCGCTCCATTCCCCGGGGGGAAAAGCTTATTAAACTTCTGCACTTAAAATGAGAAACCGGGCGGCCGCGCCCCCTTCCCAAGGGGGCGATCCGCTAAAATTCCTTGAAAAATCAGGGGTTTCCCGTGAATTTTTCTTGCAAAGGCAGGCATCTTATGGTAGAGTTTCAGCGTAAGGATTTTTACAGCTACGAGGATTTTCTGGAGATCATGCGGCTGCTGCGGGCGCCCGGGGGCTGCCCCTGGGACCGGGAGCAGACCCACGGCTCCATCCGCCGGAACTTCCTGGAGGAGACCTACGAGGTCCTGGACGCCATCGACCACGACGACGCCAACGGCATGTGCGAGGAGCTGGGCGACGTGCTGATGCAGGTGGCCTTCCATGCCCAGATCGAAGCCGAGCGGGGCCGCTTCACCATGGCAGACGTGGTGGACGGCGTGGCCCGGAAGCTGGTGTACCGCCATCCCCACGTCTTTGGGGACGTGCAGGCGGACACCTCCCAGCAGGTCCTGGCCAACTGGGACGTGCTGAAGCGCCGGGAAAAGGGCCAGCGGTCCACGGCGGACGCGGTGGAGGCCGTGCCCCACACGCTGCCCGCCCTGTGGCGGGCGGAGAAGATCCAGTCCAAGACCGCCAAGGCCGGCTTTGACTGGACAAGCTCCCTCCAGGCGCTGGACAAGCTGGAAGAGGAGGTCCGGGAGCTCCGGGCCGCCCTGGAGTCCGGCCAGGCCGCCGACGCGCCCCACGGCGTCCGGGAGGAGCTGGGGGACACGCTGTTCATGGCCACCAAGATCGCCCAGATGTCCGGCGTGGACCCGGAGGACGCCCTCCACCGGGCCTGCGACAAGTTCGACCGCCGGTTCCGTGCGGTGGAAGAGGCCGCGGACAAGCCCCTGTCGGAATGCGGCGAGGCGGAGCTGCTGGCCCTCTGGAACGACGCAAAATCCCACGATCCGTCTTAATCGCGGGCGCGCCCGCCTGCGTTAGGAATAAATCATCAAACAAGCGCATCACACATTGTATAGGAGGACAACACCCATGAACAAAGCCGAACTCATCAATTCTGTCGCCGCTTCTGCCGACGTCTCCAAGAAGGAGGCCGAGGCTGTTGTGTCCGCCACGTTTGACGCCATCACTGCCGCCCTGAAGGATGGCGACAAGGTGCAGCTGGTGGGCTTTGGATCCTTCGAGGTCAAGAAGCGCGCCGCCCGCGTGGGCCGCAACCCCAAGACCAAGGAGTCCATCGAGATCCCCGCTTCCGTGGTGCCCGTGTTCAAGGCCGGCAAGGCCCTGAAGGACGCCGTGGCGAAGTGATCTGACCCTGCGATTTCGGGACTGCCGGCGCTGTGGTGCCGGCAGTCCCGTTTCCCATGAGAAAGGAGCCGCCCATGCGTTTGGACAAATATCTCAAAGTCTCCCGCCTCATCAAGCGGCGGACCGTGGCCAACGAGGCCTGTGACAACGGCCTGGTCACCGTCAACGGCAAGCCCGCCCGGGCCTCCTACGACGTGAAGGTGGGGGACCAGATCTCCCTGCGCTTCGGCCAGCGCACCGTGACGGTGGAGGTGTTGGACGTCCAGGAGACGGTGCGCCAGGCGGACGCCGGCACCCTGTACCGGGAGATCGGCCGGTAAGGCCGGACGCATATTCTCCCCGCCCCTCCCATATAGTTGGGACAGGGAGGGACGCGGAATGAACGACTACAACAACGCCATGTCCCAGGCGGGCCACCGTCTGGAGCTGATCGGCCGGGAACGGCTCACGGTCTCCGGAGTGGAGGACGTGGAGCGGTTCGACGAGACCGGCATCATCATGTCCACCAGCGTGGGAACGCTGGTCATTACCGGAGAGGACCTGCACATTGGCAAGCTGTCCCTGGACGGGGGCGAGCTCCATGTGGACGGCCGGATCGATTCCGTCTCCTATGAGGACGGCGGTCAGGAGCGGGGGGGCCTTTTCCACCGGCTGTTCGGGTGAGGCGCCATGGCCCCTGCTCTCTCCCAGCCGCTCCTGCTCTTCTGCCAGGCGATCCTGCTGGGCATGGCTGCGGCGCTGCTGTATGACCTGCTGCGGGCCTTCCGCCTGCGGCTGCCCCGCCTGACGTCGGCGCTGGACATCCTGTACTGTCTTGCCGCGGGCATGGCAGTCTTCCTCTTCATGCTCCACCGGACGCAGGGGCAGATGCGGCTGTATCTGCTGCTGGGGTCGGTGGGCGGCGGCGTGCTGTTCTTCACCGCCTTCTCCCCGTTTCTGCGGCCGGTGTGGGATTTTTGGGTGGATACCCTGGCGTTTTTGCTGCATCTGACCGCCATTCCCCTGCGGGGAGCGGAAAATTTGTGTAAAAAAATCGGCAGATGGGGAAAAAATCTCTTTTATTTTACTCGCAAATGTTATACAATAAAAAGCATCAAGCGCGGCAGAAGGCTTTACAAAGGAGGCGGGCGGCATGGCAAGAGCAGAACGGCAGCCAAAGAAGCGATCCAGAGGAAGCGTCCTCACCAAGCTTCTGATCCTGGTGATTCTGGCGGCAATCGGGCTGCAGCTGCGCAGCCTCCACAGCCAGGTGCAGGACGCCCAGGCCCAGCGGGACGCCCTGACGGCCCAGGTCCAGGCCCAGGAGCAGGAAAACGCCGCCCTGGCCGCGGACATCGCCGAGGGTGCCACCGAGGATAAAATGAAGGAGATCGCCCAGGAAGAGCTGGGGCTGATCTCCCCCAATCAGCGTGTGTTTTCTGTGGGCAACTGACCGGAGCCGGGCGACGAGGGAGGCGGAGCGCCTCCCCCGCTTGTGCCGGGAGCCGGTCTTTTTTGATACGACCCGCTTCCACGGGAGCGGGAAAACCATCCGGAAGGAGAAACAGTACACTATATGGAGCTTCAGGTAGGGAGCATTTTGGAAGGAAAGGTGACCTCCATCACCAAATTCGGCGCGTTCGTGGCCCTGGACAATGGGAAGTCCGGCCTGGTCCACATCTCCGAGATCGCCAACACGTTTGTCAACGACGTACATGACTACCTGCAGGAGGGGCAGGCCGTCAAGGTCCTGGTGCTCTCCACGGAGAATGGGAAGGTCAATCTCTCCATCAAGCGGACGCTCCCCAGGCCGGAGCGGCCCGCCCGCGGTCCCCGGCCCGGCGGCAGCCACCCGGCGGGGGCGCCCCATCCCGTGTCCCAGGCCCGGCCCGCCGCCCGGGCGCAGCAGCCGCTGCCCCCCTCCGGCGACCAGTCCTTTGAGGACAAGCTGAAGCAGTTCCTCTCCTCCTCCGAGGGGAAGATGGCCGACCTGAACCGCAGCCTGGACGGGCGGCGGGGCGGCGGCCGGCGGCGCAGATAACGCCAGGGCGCGCGGCAATGCCGCGCGCCTTCTTCACGTCCGCCGGATAAAAAAGGGCCGCCCAGCGGTTTCGCGCTGCGCGGCCCAAGCGGGTGGGATATTGGAAAGCTTCCGGGATTATCATACACCCGCCCCGCGCCCCTTGTAAATAGGAGCTTTTGGCGGATCGGCTCCTCTTTTGTCGGATCGCGGCGGGCTCTGAACATTTTGTGAATTTCACCGGTCCGCCCCTTTTCAAATGGAAAGATTTGTGCTATATTAATAAAAAGGGGAGAGATCCCCGATCTCTCCCACACGAAAGGAGCGATCCCTATGAAGTATACCTTTGCCTGCAAGAAAGTCCCGCTGAACGATTCCATCAAGGAATATGCCCAGAAGAAGATCTCCAAGCTGGAGCGCTACTTCCGGGAGGAGGATACCACCGCGTTTGTCACCTTCTCTGTGGAGAAGGACCATCTGTGCTCGGTGGAGATCACGATCCGCGGCGGCGCCACGTTGCTGCGGGCGCAGACGGAGGCTCCTGACGGAGATATGCGCGGCGCCATCGACGCCGCTGTGGGATATATCGAGCGGCAGATTCTGAAGAACAAGACCCGCCTGGCCAAGCGCCTGCGGACCGAGGGCTTCCCCCCGCCCGCCCCGGCGGACGACTTTGAGGTGGCCGAGGAGAAGGAGTTCCCCATCGTCCGCACCAAGCGCTTCTCCGTGAAGCCCATGAGCCCGGAGGAGGCCATCCTGCAGATGAACCTGCTGGACCACAGCTTCTTCGTGTTCCGCAGCAGCGAGGACGACAGCCTGTCCATCGTCTACCGCCGGAAGAACGGCGGATACGGCCTGATCGTCACGGATGAGGAGGAGTGACCCGTACCCGGGAGACAGGGCGGAGCCGCGTCAGCGGCTCCGCCCTTTTTCGCTCCGCCCCGGAGATGGCACGCAATGCCTCTTGTCCTTTTCGGCATCTTCTGCTATACTGATACCGGCAAATCCCCGCTATGGGTCAAAATACGAGGAAAGAAAGAACAATTCGATGAAGATGATTTTTTTGGTGGACGGCGACAACAACATCGGCACCGGGCTCCAGGGCATCGACCTGCTGACTGCCGAGGACACCGTCCTGGTCTTTTTCGGCAAGGGGCAGACCCTGGCCAACGTGAAAAAGCTGTGCGCCGGCACGCAGGCCCAGGTGCAGTATCTGGAGAGCGTGAAGGGCGGCAAGAACTCCCTGGACTTCCAGATCATCACGGAGCTGGGCGTCCTGGTGGGCAGAGGAGAGGCGGATTTCGCCTATGTCATCAGCCAGGACAAGGGCTATGAGGCCGCCATGAGCGCCCTCCACGCCCGGTACGCCTCCACGTTCCGGGAGGTGGCCCTGCGCCCCTCCATCCAGGACTGTCTCCAGGCGGCGTTCCTGCTGCGGGCAGGCACCCGGCAGGAGCTGGCCGCCGCCCTGGCCCGGCAGTACGGCCCCGTGCAGGGCCAGCTGGCCTATGAGCATCTGGAGGACCTGTTCGCCCCGTCTCCCGTCCAGGAGGCGGCGGAACCTTCCCCCGCGCCGGAAAACAAGGCGGCAGCCAAGCCCAGAAAGCGGCGCAGCCGCGCGGCGGCCAAGCCGGCGGAGGCCGACGAGCCCGCCGCCCCGGCCCAGAGCGCCCCGCAGGACGCGGAGGAGC
The DNA here is from genome assembly GCA_019118935.1 of Candidatus Oscillibacter pullicola. Classification (GTDB taxonomy): domain Bacteria; phylum Bacillota; class Clostridia; order Oscillospirales; family Oscillospiraceae; genus Oscillibacter; species Oscillibacter pullicola. The sequence goes on along the minus strand of DWXY01000029.1, from coordinate 5,593 downwards.
CCGCCGGGACGGCGGAGCCTGCCGCCCCGGCCGCCAGATCCCGCCGCAGCGGCGCCAGCCGCCGCCGGAAGCGGGCGGAGCGGTCCAAGGCGGAAAAAGCATGACGAGAGGCCGCGCCTTTGGCGCGGCCTCTTTGGATCCGCCGCAGTGGGCAGCACGGCGCCCGGCCAGTCTGGCCGGGCGCCGTCTGTCACGTTGTCCGCTGTTCGTCCAGGGCCCGCAGCAGAGCCTCCACGGTCCGTTCCACCACCCGGACCGTCTCCTCGTCCCGGTCCCGCAGCAGGTCCGTGATCCGCTGCACAGCGTCCCCGGGCGCGCCGAAGAGCACATAGTCGGCGTTCAAATCCAGCAGGCGGCACAGGCGGATAAAGTTCTCCAGCCGGGTGCCGGTGTTTCCCAGCTCCAAATCCGCAATAAAAGACACGGATAGATCGGCCCGCTCGGCAAGCATTTCTCTGCTCCAGTTGTGCTGCTCTCTCGCTTCCCGAAAGCGGCGTCCCATCTCTATTCTGTTTGGGTCACGTTTTCTCATAAAAGCACTGCTCCTGCTGTTTGAGAAAAGTGTACCCTATTTCCCAATAAAGAAAAATATAGTCTAGTACTTTATTGACAACGTACAAAGTACTATGTTGACATAGAAAAAAGCAGGGCGCAGGCAGCTGCCCGCGCCCTGAAAAGCGCATTACCGGCTCTGGTCCACCGCGTGCATGTGGGCCATCAGATCCAGGATCTTGTTGGTGTAGCCCCACTCGTTGTCATACCAGGCGATCAGCTTCACAAAGTTGTTGTCCAGCATGATGCCGGCGGTCTCGTCGAAGATGCAGGTCTCCGAAAACCCCGTCAGGTCGGAGGACACCACCTGGTCGTTGGTGCAGGTGACGATGCCCTTCATGCTGTTCTGGGCGGCGTTCTCCATGGCCACGCACACATCATGATAGCTGGCGGGCTGCTTGAGGCGGGCGGTCAGGTCCACCACAGACACGTCGTTGGTGGGCACCCGGAAGCTCATGCCGGTCATCTTGCCCTTCAGCTCCGGAATCACCACGCCCACCGCCTTGGCCGCGCCGGTGGTGGAGGGGATGATGTTGCCCAGGACGCTGCGGCCGGTGCGCCAGTCCCGGCCCGCCCGGGCGTCCACGGCCTTCTGCTTGGCGGTGGCGGCGTGGATAGTGGACATCAGCGCCTGCTCGATGCCGAAGGTGTCGTTGATGACCTTGGTCATGGGGGCCAGGCAGTTGGTGGTGCAGGAGGCGTTGGAGACCACGTCCATCTCCGGGGTGTACCGCTTGTGGTTCACTCCCATGACAAAGGTGGGCGTGATGTCGTCCTTGGCCGGGGCGGAGATGATGACCTTTTTCGCCCCGTGCCGGAAGTGGGCGGAGGCCTTTTCCGTGGTGCAGTAGGCGCCCGTGGACTCGATGATGTACTCGGCGCCGCAGTCGTCCCAGGGGATGTTGGCGGCGTCGTCCTCGCTGTAAACCCGGATCTTCTTGCCGTTGATGATCAGGTGGCGGTCATCCCGCTCCACCGTGCCCTGAAAGGTCTTGAACACGGAGTCGTACTTCACCTGATAGACCATGTAGTCCAGGTCTGCGTTCCGCAGGTTGATGCCGCACATCTGATAGGTGGCGCTGCCGCGCTCCACCATGATCCGCAGTGCCACGCGGCCGATCCGGCCGAATCCGTTGATCCCCACTTTGATCGCCATGTTTCCATTCCTTCCTGTATTCCGTATTCCGCCGCAGCGGATGTTGTCCTCATTATACCATATTACCGAAAAATGTCACCGCAATTTTACGTAAAATTGCGCATGCAAAACGCAAGATTTGTTGTCCGTTTTGCACAGACCGGGCCTCCGTTCCGCCGTGTCCGCCGGGCATCGACATTTTTCCCCCTTTTTCGACAAAGTCCTTGTCTTTGCATCACTTTTTTGCTATCCTATTGGTGTTCGAGGCAGGCTTTTCCACGGTTTGAACGGCCTTCCCCGTATATGCTACAAGAGAGAATCCCCGCCGAAAGGATGCGCCTATGGAAGCAGAGCAATTTGACTTCTCCGTTGTGTTCCCCAACATCGCCGCCCAGCTGCGCAGCGTGTTGGGAAACCTGCACTTGGCCGCCGCCCAGCTGGCGCCCGCCGTCCGGCGGGAGGGGGATCCCGCGCTGGATTCCACAGCTTCCCTTCTGGATCAGAGTTACTACCGCCTGCTGCGGCTGGTGAACAACCTGACGGCGGCGGGAGAACTGGGGCAGGACGCGCCCCTCCCCGTCCGGGACCGGGATTTGACGGAGGTCGTCCGTGCGGTCTGTGCCGGGGCCCAGGGCCTGTTTGCGCTCAAAAACGTCCGGCTGGTGTTCCGGAGCGCCGCGGACTACCACATCTGCGCCTTTCACCAGCCTTCCATCGAGCTGCTGCTCTATCAGCTGCTCTCCAACGCCCTGAAGTTTACCCCCGACGGCGGCACGGTGACCGTGGAGCTGAAATTCACCAACCGGCGGCTCCTCCTGTCCGTGTCGGACACCGGCTGCGGCATCCAGGAGGACCAGATCCCCTTCCTGTTCGACCGCTACCTCCACGAAGACGCGATGGCGCCCCAGCCCCACGGCCTGGGCCTGGGACTGCCCATCTGCCAGCACATTGCAGAGCGCCACGGCGGCACCATGATCGCCGAGTCCCGGCCGGGGCAGGGGTCCCGCTTCACCCTGTCGCTGCCGGACCGGCGGTGCGGGACCGCGGACGTGTCGGACGTGAAGTTCGATTACAGCGGCGGCTTCAACCCGCTCCTCCTGGCCCTGGCGGACGCCCTGCCCCCCCAGGCCTTCTCCCAGCGCCATCTGGACTGACCCCGGCTCCGGCTGGGGTCGTTTTTTTCGCAAAAGCGCCTTTCCTTTTGGCCGGAAATCGGCTACAATAGCCCTATCACACGACCGGCGCTCCGCCGGCCTGTTCAGGAGGTACCCATATATGTCCCAGCGCGTATTTGCGGCCATGAGCGGCGGCGTGGACAGCGCCGCGGCGGCGCTGCTGCTGCAGCAGGCCGGCTATGACGTCACCGGCGTGACGCTGCGTCTGCATCCTTATAAGGACCGCCCGGGCCTGTGCGGCTCTGCGGATGATATCGAGACGGCCCGCACCGTGGCAGCCGGCATGGGGATTCCCCATGTGGTGCTGGACCTGTGCGATCTGTTCCGGGAGCAGGTCATGGACCGGTTCGTGTGGGCCTACACCCACGGCCGCACGCCCAATCCCTGCATCGACTGCAACCGGGAGATCAAGTTCGGCGCCCTGCTGGACTGGGCGCTGGACCAGGGTGCCGACGCCATTGCCACCGGCCACTACGCCAGGGTCCGCTTCGACGGGCCATCCGACCGCTGGCAGCTGCTGCGGGGCGCGGACCGGCAGAAGGACCAGACGTACTTCCTCTACCAGCTGACCCAGCGCCAGCTGGCCCATCTGCTGCTGCCGGTGGGAGACTATGAAAAGCCCGCCCTGCGGGCTCTGGCGGCCGCCAACGGCCTGTCCAACGCCCAGAAGGCCGACAGCCAGGACATCTGCTTCGTGCCGGATGGGGACTATGTATCGTTTTTGCGGCAGTACGGCGGCGTGGAGCCTTCCCCCGGCGACTTCCTGGACTCGGTAGGCCATGTGCTGGGCCGCCACAGGGGGATGGAGTGCTATACCATCGGCCAGCGGAAGGGGCTGGGCGTCAGCGCCAACGCGCCGCTGTACGTGCTGGGGAAGGACCCGGACCGGAATGCCGTGATCCTGGGGGAGGACGACCGCCTCTACACCCGGGAACTGACGGCGGAGCGGGTGAACTGGCTCTCCGTACCGGAGCCGGACCGCCCCCTGTCCATCACTGCCAAGACCCGGTACAGCCAGCGGGAAGCTGCCGCCACGGTGGAGCCGCTGCCCGGCGGCCGCATCCGCATGGTGTTCGCAGAGCCCCAGCGGGCCGTCACTCCGGGGCAGGCGGTGGTGTTCTACGATGGAGATCTGGTGCTGGGCGGCGGCACCATCTGCCCGTGACGCAAAAGGACGCCGCGAAAGCGGCGTCCTGCACTTCTCATCGCTGACTGGTGGTCCAGCTGTCCTGAAAGATCAGGTCATCCACATCCCCGCCGCTGATCGTCTGGTGTCTCATCATTTTATTTCCTCCTTTGCATTTGGGTTCTCAGCCAGTATATGCGCTTCCCGGCGGAAAATTGCGCGGAAACGGGCACCCGTCTCAACTTTTTGCAGCGGGATTTGTCGAAAAATTTTGAAAGGTTTTCCCCGCCCGTGCTTGACAATGACTGGAGAGTATGGTATTCTAATCATTGCCGACAGCTGCCGGTGTGGTGGAATTGGTAGACACAGGGGACTTAAAATCCCCCGGTAGCGATACTGTACCGGTTCGAGTCCGGTCACCGGCACCACAGAACAGAATATCGCGGGGTAGAGCAGTTGGTAGCTCGTCGGGCTCATAACCCGGAGGTCGTTGGTTCAAGTCCAGCCCCCGCAACCACAAAAACACCGCTTTCCAGCCGGAAAGCGGTGTTTTTCTCTGCCTTTTTGCAACTTTGGGGGACGTCCCCATTTCCTGGACACCGAGGTGACCCAAACCGTGACCCATACGGGGCAAAAAACGTGCCCGGAGGCGGTGTTTTCGCCTCCGGGCTTCCTGACTTTTTTGTGGCATCAGATAGCATTCGCCAGAACTTTTCCCATAGTTTTCGCCGCTTCCTTCTGGGCCGCCGTGGTGACGTGGGCGTAGGTATCCAGGGTGAAACCTGCCGAGAAGTGCCCCAGCATCCCGGACACCGTCTTGATGTCCACGCCGTTCTGAAGTGCCAGCGTGGCGAACGTGTGCCGTAGATCATGGAACCTGACCCGAGGCAATCCTGCCCGTTTCAGCACCCGATGGAGCATATGCAGGACGCTGTCCGGGGAGATCGGGCCGCCGGTAGGCGATGGGAACACCCAGGGGTTACTGCCCACTTTTTTCTTCTGCTGTTTCAGAACCTGGATTGTGTCCTCCGCCAGGGGCAGGGTGCGATAGGCGTTCTTCGTCTTGAGCGGAGCTTCCACTACCTCGCCGTTGATCCGGGCGATCTGCCGTTTCACCCGGAGGTTGGCGTGTTCGAAATCGATGTCCTCCCATTTCAGGCCGAGTAGCTCGCCCCGCCGGAGACCAGTGGACAGCTCAATGTAGTACATCTCGAACACGCCGCTCTCTTTTGCCTCTCTGAGGAAGGAGGTCAGTTGCTCGACGGGTAGCGTTTTCATCTCGCGATGTTCCAGCTTCGGCAGGGCGCAGCCCTCAGTGGGATCAGCTACAATCAGCCGTTGCTCTTTGGCCAGCTTCATGGCCGAGGCGATGATTTGATGAATGTTCCGCACGGTCTTGGGACTCAAACCCTTTGCCTGCTTCTTGCTCTCGACTCGGTCAATTCTCCCGCTGGTCAGCAGCTTCTTGTAGAGCTTTTGTAACTCCAGAGAAGTGAGCTTTTCCAGTGGAATCTTGCCGATATTCGGCTTGATATGGTTGTCGATGTACCCTCGGTAGGTCTGGTGAGAGGACGGTCTCACTTTCACCTTTGCGTAGTTTTCGAA
>DWXY01000028.1 GCA_019118935.1 Candidatus Oscillibacter pullicola | reverse complement strand
CGCTTCTGCATCTCGTGCAGCAGGGTCACGATGATCCGGGCGCCGGACGCGCCGACGGGGTGGCCCAGGGAGATGGCGCCGCCGTTGACGTTGACCTTGCTCATGTCGAAGCCCAGCTCACGGGCCACGGCGATGGACTGGGCGGCAAACGCCTCGTTGGCCTCCACCAGGTCGATATCGTCGATGGTCACGCCGGCCTTGGCCATGGCCTGACGGGAGGCGGGCACGGGGCCGACGCCCATGATCTTGGGATCCACGCCGCCCTGGCCCCAGCCGATCAGCTTGGCCATGGGCTTCAGGCCATACTTCTCCACAGCCTCGCCGGAGGCCAGCACCAGCGCGGCGGCGCCGTCGTTGATGCCGGAGGCGTTGGCGGCGGTCACGCGCTGCTGACCCTTGTCGTCGGTCTCCTGAATGCCGGTGGGCTCAAAGGTGTGGACCACCTGGGGATTGGGGGACTCGGGACCCACGGGGAAGGCGCCCTTCAGCTTGGAGATGCCCTCGGCGGTCACGCCGGCACGGGGGAACTCGTCCACCTTGAACTCCACGATGTCCTTCTTGACCTTCACGGGCACGGGGACGATCTCAGCCTCGAACTTGCCGGCCTTCTGGGCGGCCTCGGTCTTCTGCTGGGAGGAAGCGGCGAACTCGTCCATCTCCTTGCGGGTGATGCCCCAGATGTCCGCAATGTTCTCAGCGGTGGTGCCCATGTGATAGTTGTTGTAGGCGTCCCACAGGCCGTCTTTGATCATGGTGTCGATCATCTGGGTGTGGCCCATCCGGGCGCCGTAGCGGCCGGTGGGAACGGCGTAGGGAGCGGCGCTCATGTTCTCGGTGCCGCCGCAGACGACCACGTCGGCGTCGCCGGCCAGGATGGAGCGGGCGCCCTCGATCATGGACTTCATGCCGGAGCCGCAGACCATGCCCACGGTGTAAGCGGGGACGGAATAGGGGATGCCGGCCTTGATGGAGGCCTGGCGGGCCACGTTCTGGCCCTGGGCGGCGGTCAGGATGCAGCCGAACATGACCTCATCCACCTGCTCGGGCTTCACGCCGGCGCGGTTCAGAGCCTCTTTGATGACGATGGCACCCAGATCGGCGGCAGGGGTGTTCTTCAGCGCGCCGCCGAAGGAACCAATCGCGGTTCTGCAGCAATTCACAACATAGAGCTCTTTCATGATCTTCCTCCGTTTTTATAAAAATATGGGATTGGCAGCTCTGACGGCTCTTCGTCAGGCGCTGCCGCAGACGCCAGTCACAAGTTGAGGGTGGCGGCGAGAGTTTGTCAAAAGAAAAACATGATTGCCAAATTTTTGACAAATACTCATACACCAACCGCTTGCTGACTTGATTATACTGGGTTTTCCCTGCCCCGTCAATGCAAATTTCTGTGAAATCCGAAAATTTGTTAAAACTTTATCAAAACCTCTCCGAATTTCGTCATTTTGCCAAAATTGGCAGAAACCTCCATCAGGCCGCCTCCCCGCCGGAGGCATCCAGCTCCGCCCGGGCGGCGGTGAGCCCGTCGTAAAACCGGCTCACATCCAGGTCCGCATAGGTGCGGGTGGTGGAGATGTCCGCGCTGTCCGCCGCGGCCTGGAGCAGGGCGTCGAAGTAGTCCGGGGCCACGGCCTCCAGGTCCACGGGCTTGCGCAGGATCAGGTAGAAGCCGTCATCCGCCTCCACCACGCCGCTGAACTGGCCCTCCTCCAGGGCCTGGGCCGCTTCCTCGCAGGCGGCGGGCAGCGTGCCGTCCCCCACGGTGAAGGTGTATCCGGACGGATGCTGGTCCCGGTCCGTCTCGTCGCTGTAAGTGGCGGCCAGGACGGCAAAGTCGTGGCCGGGGTCCGCGCTGCCGTTCAGCTTGGAAAAGGCCTCCTCCGCCCTGGCCCGGCAGGCGGCCACAGCCTCCGCGTCTGCTGGGTCCGCGGCGGCGGTGGAGATCCAGATGTGGTCCACGGTGAGGTAGCCCTGCTCCTGGGCAAAGGTCTCCAGGTCATGCTCCGCGGGGGCCAGCTCGCTGCCCTCCGTACAGTAGAGGTCGTACAGGTGCTTGTAGAGATAGTAGTCCCCGGAGATGGCCTCCGCTTCCGCCCGGTCCAGCCCCATGCGGGCCAGAACGGCCAGATAGGCCTCCTCCCCGCCGTACTGGGCCGCCCGGGCCGCCCACTCCCGGTCCATGGCGGTCCGGTCCTCGTCGGTGAGGGTGCAGCCGTAGTCCTCCGCCCAGGTCTCCACCGTGGCGTACAGGGCGGCGTTCTGCAGCGCCTGGTCCTTGGCGTAATCCTCCAGGCTCTGGCCGGAGACGGTGTCCCCCCACTGGATGCCCTCCCCGCTGTCGTAGTAGTCGGCGATGTAGTCGCAGGCGTAGGCCAGCCAGTAGAGGTAGCGCCGGGCGGACACGTCCCGCCCGTCCACAGACAGCAGCACAGTGTCCGGACGGATGCCGGACGCCTCGTAGAGGAGTCCCTCCTCCGTGTCTCCGCCCCCGCAGGCGGTGAGAGAGATGGCGGCCGCCAGGGCCAGACAAAAAGCGATGCGTCGTTTCATCACGGTTCTCCTTTGTCGTTCCTCGCAGATTCCGTGGAAACGCCCCGCACAGGACAGGCGGGGGACGTCCCACCGCCACCATCCTATGCGGGGCATGGCAAAAACATGATGAAACTTACGGGGTCCCGCCGGCGGCCTCCTCCGCGGCCAGCTTCAGGTCCTCCACCAGGTCCCGGGCGGCCTCCAGCACATCCTCCCCGGGCTTGAGCTTCAGGGTGAGGGCGGGGATCTCCCCCGCCGCCAGGGTCAGCCGCTGGCGGTACTTGGCGTGGCCGCACACCGCCACCAGGGCCTGGGGGTGGAACACCCCCAGCTGCAGCCGCAGGAGGCTGCCCTTCTGGGAGATGTCGGACACGCCGGCCTTGGCCGCGGCGGAGCGCAGCAGGGCCACGTCCAGCAGGGCCAGCACGGACTTGGGCGCCTCGCCGTACCGGTCCATCATCTCGTCCAGCAGGTCCGAGGCATCCTCGTCCGTGCGGATGGCGGCGATGCGGCGGTACAGGTCCATCCGCTGCTCCGGGGAGGGGACGTACCGGTCCGGGATATGGGCGTTCACCGTCAGGTCGGCGGCGCACTCCGTCTCGATCCGCTTCTCCTCGCCCCGCTCTTCCAGGACGGCCTCCTCCAGCAGCTTCAGGTACAGGTCGTAGCCCACGCTCATGAGATACCCGGACTGCTCCGGCCCCAGCAGGTTCCCCGCGCCCCGGATCTCCAGGTCCCGCATGGCGATCTTGAAGCCGGAGCCGAACTCCACGTACTCCCGGATGGCCGCCAGACGCTTGGCGGCGGTCTCCTGCAGCACCTTGCCCCGGCGGTAGGTGAGATAGGCGTAGGCCCGCCGGGCGCTGCGGCCGATGCGGCCCCGGATCTGGTGGAGCTGGGCCAGGCCCATCTTGTCCGCGTCCTCGATGATGAGGGTGTTCACGTTGGGGATGTCGATGCCGGTCTCGATGATGGTGGTGCAGACCAGGATGTCCGCCTCCCCGTCCACCATGGCCTGCATGACGGAGGACAGCTCCTGCTCGCTCATCTTGCCGTGGCCGGTGACGATGCGGACCTCCGGTCCCAGCATCTTCTGGAGCCGGGCGGCGGTGGCGTCGATGCTCTCCACCCGGTTGTGGAGGTAGTACACCTGGCCGCCCCGGCCCAGCTCCCGGCGGACGGCGTCCTCAATGATGGCCCAGTCGTGCTCCAGCACATAGGTCTGCACCGGCTGACGGTCCGCCGGGGGCTCCTCCAGGGTGGACATGTCCCGCAGGCCCGAGAGAGCCATGTTCAGCGTCCGGGGAATTGGGGTGGCGGAGAGGGTCAGCACGTCCACCTGCCGGCTCATCTCCTTCAGCCGCTCCTTGTGGGTGACGCCGAACCGCTGCTCCTCGTCGATCACCAGCAGGCCCAGGTCGTGAAAGGCCATGTTCTTCTGCAACAATTTGTGGGTGCCGATCAGCAGGTCCACGCCGCCGCTCTTGGCCGCCTCCAGGATCCGCTTCTGCTCCTTGGCGGGGGTGAAGCGGGACAGCACCTCGATCTTCACCGGGAAGTCCCGGAATCGGCTGACAGCGGTGGCGTAGTGCTGCTGGGCCAGGACCGTGGTGGGCACCAGGATGGCGGCCTGCTTCCCGTCCAGGATGCACTTCATCACCGCCCGGAGGGCCACCTCCGTCTTGCCGTAGCCCACGTCGCCGCACAGCAGCCGGTCCATGGGCCGGGGCTTCTCCATATCCGCCTTGATCTCCGCGATGCACCGGAGCTGGTCGTCGGTCTCCGCGTAGGCGAAGGCCTCCTCAAACTCCCGCTGCCAGGGGGAATCCGGGGAGAAGGCGAAGCCCGGCCGCTTCTGCCGCTCGGCGTACAGGGCGATGAGGCCCTTGGCCAGATCCTTGGCGGCCTTCTTGGCCTTGGTCTTCTGCCGGGTCCACTCGGCGCCCCCCAGCTTGTTGAGCTTTGTGCGCTCGGTGTCCTCTCCCCCGCCGATATACTTGCTCACCAGATCCAGCTGGGTGACGGGGACGTACAAGCAGTCCCCGCCGGCGTAGTCGATCTTGATGTAGTCCTTCTCCACGCCGTCCACCGGCATCCGCTGGATCCCCACGAATCGGCCCACGCCGTGGTGCTCATGGACCACCAGGTCTCCCGGCGACAGGTCGGTGTAGGACTGGAGCTTCTGCCGGTTGGAGTCCTTCTTCACCCGCTGGCGCTTCCGCATGGCCGGGGCCGTCAGCTGGCCCTCCGTCAGCACCGCCAGCTTCAGGGCCGGCCACTCGCTGCCGGCGGACAGGGCCCCCAGGGAGAGGCGCACCTCTCCCGCCGCGGGCATGGCGGCGCCGGACAGGTCCAGCGTCGCCGGGATGCCCTTCTCCTCCAGCAGCCGGTGGAGATTCTTCGCCCGGGTCTCCCCGCCGCAGAGCACCAGCACCGCGCTGCCATTCTGCCGGTAGTGCTCCAGATCCGTGACGGCGGTCTCCAGACTGCCGCCGTAGGAGCTGAGCTGCTTGGCGTTCATGGTCAGGAGGCCCCGGGGCCGCAGGGGGTGCCGGGAGGTGGGCAGGGAGTCCTCCAGGATCACGGGGAACTCCTCCAGAGCGCCGTACAGCTCCTCGGCGGTGAGGATCAGATGGGCGTAGTCCCCCGCCAGCACCCCGGCGGACAGCAGCGCCTCCACGTCCTGCTTCTGCTGGAGGACCGTGTTCTTCACCCGCTCGTCCACCCGGCCGCTCTCGCTGAAAAACACCACCGCGTCGGTTGGCAGGTAGTAGACCCCGGCGGTCACCTCGGGGTAGATGGCAGCCAGATACCGGTCCGCCGCCCCCAGGGAAGCGCCGCTGCGGAGCCGCTCCGCGTCCTCCCGCAAGGTCTGGACGATGGCCTCCGTCTTCTGCTTTTTCGCCAGCTTCTCCGCCAGGGCGGCGAGGGTCTCCGCAAGACCTGTCAGGCCGCCGGGGGCGCAGTGGGGCAGCACCTCCGCCGCCGGCAGGATCCGGGCGGAGGACACGTTCCGGGTCCGCCGCTGACTTGCGGGGTCAAAGGCGCCCATGGAGTCGATCTCATCGTCAAAGAACTCACACCGCACCGGCTGGTCCATCAGGGGGGAGAACACATCCAGGATACCGCCCCGCAGGGCGAACTGGCCCACGCCCTCCACCTGCTCGCACCGGGTGTACCCGGCGGAGAGCAGCCGCTCCGCCAGCGCGCCCAGGTCCGCCTGTCCCCCCACCTCCAGGGTGAGGGCCAGAGACCGCAGGGTCTCCGGCGGCAGGGTCCGGGCCATGAGGCCGTCCACGGTGGCCACCACCACGGGCGCCTCCCCCTGGGCCAGGGCGTACAGCGCCGCCAGGCGGCTCCGCTCCCAGTCCCGGGAGCCCACGGCCCCGGGGCGGAACTGCCACTCCCGGCCCAGCAGGGTCACGGGGCGGTGGCCCGTTAGGGTCTCCAGGTCGGCGGAGAGGACCTGGACCTCCCGCTCGTCCCCGCAGAGGAACACCGCCGGCCGGCCGGTCCCGGCGGCCACTGCCGCTCCCACGCAGGCCCGCTGCACCGGCTGCAGGCCGCTGACCGCCGCCGGGCAGCCGCCGTCCTCCACCCGGCGGATCAGCTCCGCCACCTCGGGGATGGTCTGTAATTGTCTGAGAAACTGTTCCATATTGTGCCTGCTCTCGATGAAATGTAAAATTGTGGAAAATATAGCTGGAAATGGGCCCACTCCGCCCTTGGGGGCGGGGCAGTCCCGGAGCTGTTTGATCTTATGCGGCGGTGCCGCGTTTTTTGCCCGATAGCCGGGGGGTCTGCTCCCGCAGGGGGCTTGTCCAGCGGGATGCACCCCCCATTTTCTTTTCGGTCTTGGCCGAAAAGAAAACGGGCCGTGCACGGTCCAAAAGAAAAGGCCGCTTAGGCGCGCTCCGGTGCAGTGGCCCTCCGCGCGACGGGGGTCGGCGGATCGGTGCCTGCTCCGATTTGGGCTTGCCTTCGGGCACGCTTGGGTCTTCTGCGAAGTCGATGCTGCCGTCCCGTGGCGGATGGTGCCGACCTCGTCGGGGTGGTCATCGCATTGACCAGCTTCTCTTTTCGCTGCCGCTGGCCGCCCCTCGCGGAAATTGGTACAACGGGCGGATGAGGGCATCCGCCCCTACGGGGAAGTGGTAAGCTACCAGTTCTTTCGTAGGGGTCAACCTGTATGTCGGCCTTTGAGAGGGCGACAAGCCAAGTTGTAGGGGCCGATGCTCTCATCGGCCCGAAAGCACAAGCCCCCACGCCCGCCAAGGGAGCGCGTAGCGAAGCGGAACGCGCGGAAAGAAGTGCTGATCAAATGCGTCCCTGCACCCCGAGTCTCGTCGGCACCCGCGCCGCGGGAATCAACTGCCAAGTCTCTGCGGTACCCCGCCGCGCCCGTCGGACAGTCCCCGCAAACCCGCAGGCACCATCTCACGCCGACTCTCGTATTTAAGCAAACTTGCACGAACGTGCAAGTTTGCGCCGAACATTTTTTCTTTTCCACCGGGCGCGGCGCATTTTCTTTTTGATGTCTCAAAAAGAAAATGGGGGGCGCATCTGCTCAGCCATCAGCATGGCTGCCATCCCACGTCCAATCGGACGCACTCCCCTATTCAGTTGAAATCATTCATGGCCTTCTGGCATCCATGCTCGATGATGCACTCCGCCGCCTCGATGGCCCGCTGAAAGCTCTCCACCAGCACCTTCCGCTCCGCCTGGGAGGGCACGCCGATGACCCAGTCGATCATGTCGCCCCCCTCGCCCGGCGCGCCGGTGCCGATCTTGATCCGGGGGAAGTCCTGGGTCCCCAGGTGGGCGATGATGTTCTTGATGCCGTTGTGCCCTCCGGCGGAGCCGGTGGGCCGCACCCGCAGCTTCCCCACCGGCAATGACACGTCGTCATAGATCACCAGCACCCGGTCCGCGGGGATCTTGTAGAACTGCACCGCCTCCCGCACCGCCTCGCCGGAGAGGTTCATATACGTCTGGGGCTTCATCACCAGGCACTTGGCCCCGGCGAAGGAGATGATGTTATAGGCGGATTTAAACTTGACCTTGTTCAGCTTCACCCCCGCCTGCTCCGCCAGCAGGTCCACGGTGAGAAAGCCCATGTTGTGGCGGGTGTGCTCGTACTTGGCCCCGGGGTTGCCCAGGCCCACCACCAGCCAGTCCACGGCGGCGGATTTGGCGCCTAACAGCATGAAAAAAACTCCTTTGCAACGTCAGCCAAGGCGGGAAAGTTCCCTTCCCCGCCTTGACCAGTCCATATTGATACACAGAAATGCCGGAGATCCGCCGCTCCTCAGCGGAACAGCTTGGAGATGGAGATCTCCTGGTAGATGCGCTCGATGGCCTCTGCAAACATGGGGGCCACCTGCAGATATTTGATCTTGCTGCTCTTCTTGGGATCAATGGCGGGGATGGTGTCCAGCAGGGCCAGCTCCGTGATAACGCTGTCGTTGATCCGGTCAATAGCCGGGCCGGAGAGCACGCCGTGGGAGGCGCAGGCCTGGACGCTCTTGGCGCCGCCCACCTCGATCAGGGCCTTGGCGGCGTTGCACAGGCTGCCGCCGGTGTCCACCATGTCGTCGAAGAGGATGCAGTCCTTGCCCCGCACGTCGCCGATGACGTTCATGACCTCGCAGCTGTTGGCCTTCTGCCGGCGCTTGTCCACGATGGCCAGATTCATGTGCAGCTTCTGGGCAAAGGCCCGGGCCCGGGCCACAGAGCCCACGTCGGGGGAGACCACCATCATGTTCTCGCACTCGGAGCCGTACTTCTTGGCGTAGTAGTCCACAAAGATGGGGTTGCCCGCCAGATTGTCCACAGGGATGTCGAAGAAGCCCTGGATCTGGGAGGCGTGCAGGTCCATGGTCAGCACCCGGTCCGCGCCCGCGGCGGTGAGCATGTTGGCCACCAGCTTGGCGGTGATGGGGTCACGGGCCTTGGCCTTGCGGTCCTGCCGGGCATAGCCGTAGTAGGGGATGACCGCGGTGATGCGGCCGGCGGAGGCGCGCTTCAGCGCGTCGATCATGATGAGCAGCTCCATGAGATTGTTGTTCACCGGGGTGCAGGTGGACTGGACCACGAACACGTCGCTGCCGCGGACCGTCTCGTACAGGGAGACGAAGATCTCCCCGTCGGAGAAGGTACCGACCTCCGCCTCGCCCAGTTTGGTTCCCATCAACTTGCAGATCTCCTCCGCCAGCTTCGGATTCGCGTTGCCGGAAAACACCTTGATGTCCTTGCCGTGAGAAATCATTGTTTGAACGCCCTCTTTCTATGTTCTGAATGTTCTTGGTTTCTGTCAGTAGGATCGATCAGCCGAAGGAGCGTCAGCGCTCCTGTCCGTACAGCTTCCGCCGCCGTTTGGCCCACCCCTCCTTGTTCTCCTGCTTGGCCCTGGCCACTGCCAGCGCGTCCGCGGGCACATCCTTGGTGATGGTGGCGCCCGCCGCGATGTAGGAACCCTCGCCCACGGTCACCGGCGCCACCAGGTTGGTGTTGCAGCCGATGAAGGCGCCGTCCTCAATGGTGCAGCGGTACTTCTTCACGCCGTCGTAGTTGGTGGTGACGGTGCCGCAGCCGAAGTTGACCTTGCGGCCCACGTCGCTGTCCCCCACATAGGTCAGGTGGGAGATCTTGGTGCCGTCGCCGATGGTGGAGTTCTTCACCTCCACAAAGTCGCCCACCTTGATGTCGTCCCCGATGGCGCAGCCGGGGCGCACGTAGGCGAAGGGCCCCACGTGGGTGCGGCTGCCGATGGTGCTCTCGTTCACCTGGGAGGCGTTGATCTCCGTCTCGTCGCCGATGACGCAGTCCCGCACCACGGCGTTGGGACCGATGGTGCAGCCGCAGCCGACGGCGGTCTCCCCCCGCAGGATGGTGCCGGGCAGGAGCATGGTCCCCCGGCCGATGGTGACCCGGGGGTCGATATACACCGCGTTCGGGTCCAGCACCCGGACACCGGAGCGGATGTGCCTCCGGACGATCCGCTCCCGGAGCAGGGGTTCCAGTTCGGCCACGGTCTCCAGGCTGAAAACCGGCACCCAGCCGGGGATCAGCTCCGCCGCGGAGACGGCATTGGTCATCTTCTCCCGCCAGACCGCCTGGAGCTCGTAGCCGGCGGCGCCGTAGACGAAGCCGGGGCCCGCCTCCTCCATGGGGAGGGCGGCCCGGACAAACACGGCAACCGGGTCCGGGGTGTTCAAAAAGTCCAGCAGCTCGCTGTGCTGCTCGGAGATGGTGACGTCTGCGTCCTCCGGGAAGCAGGCGCGGACCTCCTGGGCAAAGCGGGGGCTGGAGACAGCAAAAAACCGCTGCACGCCGTCGGCCAACAGCTTGTCACTCATCCACTTTAGGATCGGGCAAAATAACACGGCTTCCAGCATCAGCGGTTTGGAGTGCGCCGGGAGGGAGGAGTCCTCTTCCAGAAAAAACACGGCGCGCTGCGGAAAATCCATGGGTTTTCTCCTCCTTGTTCGTTCGTATTTTTTATTATAACAAATATCTTGGGAAAATCCAGTATTTCCGGCGAATTTGTAAAAGAAATTTCCTCCAGATTTTTCTTGTGCCGGGACGTTTTTTTGTGGGAGGCAACAGATCCGCTCCTGCGGTGCCCTCTCCTTCTGCCGTTTCCGGCATTTTGCAGAAATCCAGCCGGATTTGTCGTGATTTTTTCTAAAAATCCGGTTTTCTTCACACATTACAGTTGAATTTGCCGGGGCGACGCGGTACAATGTGTTTTGACTGTATGAAAAGAGGGGGACGGCTGTCTATGCTTCATATCGTACTGGTGGAGCCAGAGATCCCGCAGAACTGCGGCAACATCGCCCGCACCTGCGCCGCCACCGGCAGCCAGCTGCACCTGATCCGCCCCCTGGGCTTTGACATCTCGGAGAAGGCCGTCCGCCGGGCGGGCCTGGACTACTGGAACCTGGTGGAGGTCTTTGATTACGAGAATCTGGAGGACTTTTTCCGCCGCCGCCCGGAGGCGGAGCGGGACCTATGGCTCACCACCACCAAGGCGCCCCGGTCCTATCAGGAGGCCCGGTTCACCGCCGACAGCTGGCTGTTTTTCGGCAAGGAGACCGCCGGGCTGCCGCTGGCCCTCCGGGAGCGGTACCGGGACCGCTGCGTCCGCCTGCCCATGGTCAGCGAGGCCCGCAGCCTGAATCTGAGCAACACCGTGGCCGTCTGCGTCTACGAGGCGCTGCGGCAGAACGGGTTTCCGGGCCTGCAGGGAACCGGCGAGATGGCCGGGGGCTGAGCCCCGCCGGGCGGCGCCGGTCCCGCCGGGGAGGCCCGGCTGCTTTTGCGGGGCGCGGAGCGGCCTCACATTGCGGGGGCGGCCGGGGGTGAATTTCCATCCTTCGGTCCATACTAGTCCCTGAACGCGCTGACACCGCCGCCGAATGCCTCCGCGGCTTCGGCTGCGTTGGAATGAATCAAGAGGAATCCAAATGGAACGAGATCAGATAGGAGGACATCTCAGATGAATACCCATAAAAAGACGGTCCGGGATGTGGAGGTGCGGGGCAAAAAGGTCCTGCTCCGCTGCGACTTCAACGTCCCCCAGGACAAAGAGACCGGCGCCATCACCAGCGACAAGCGTATCGTGGCGGCCCTGCCCACCATCCGGTATCTGCTGGAGAACGGGGCGGCGGTCATCGCCTGCTCCCACCTGGGCAAGCCCAAGAACGGCCCCGATCCCAAGCTGAGCCTGGCCCCCGTGGCGGTGCGCCTGGGCGAGCTGCTGGGTCAGGCGGTGATCTTCGCCCACGATGTGGTGGGCCCCGACGCCCAGGCCAAGGCGGCCGCCCTGCAGCCGGGACAGATCCTGCTGCTGGAGAACACCCGCTTCGAGCCCGGCGAGACCAAGAACGACCCGGAGCTGGCCAGGAAGCTGGCCGGCATGGCGGACCTGTACGTGTCCGACGCCTTCGGCGCCGTGCACCGGGCCCACGCCTCCACCGCCGGCGTGGCGGCCTATCTGCCCGCCGTCTCCGGCTTCCTGATTCAGAAGGAGCTGGAGTTCCTGGGCGGCGCCATCGCCGATCCCAAGCGGCCCCTGGTGGCCATCCTGGGCGGCAGCAAGGTCTCCTCCAAGATCGGCGTCATCAACAACCTGCTGAACATCGCCGACACCATCATCATCGGCGGCGGCATGGCCTATACGTTCTCCGCCGCCCAGGGCGGCAAGGTGGGCGACAGCCTGCTGGAGGCCGACTGGGAGAGCTACGCCAACGAGATGGTGGAGAAGGCGAAGGAGAAGGGCGTGAAGCTGCTGCTGCCGGTGGACACCGTCTGCGCGGACGCCTTCGCCCCCGACGCAAAGAGTCAGGTGGTGAAGGCCGGGGAGATCCCCGACGGCTGGCAGGGCCTGGACATCGGGCCGGAGACGGTGAAGCTGTACTGCGGTGCCGTGGCGGACGCGGGCACCGTCATCTGGAACGGCCCCATGGGCGTCTTCGAGTTCCCGGCCTTCGCCAAGGGCACCAAGGCGGTGGCCGAGGCCCTGAGCCGTACGGACGCCATCACCATCATCGGCGGCGGCGACAGCGCGGCGGCTGTGGAGCAGCTGGGCTACGCCGACAAGATGACCCACATCTCCACCGGCGGCGGCGCCAGTCTGGAATTTTTGGAGGGCAAGGAGCTGCCCGGCGTGGCCTGCCTCCTCGATCAGTAAGCTGCTTTGCCGCCGCCTATCCACCGTTGCGGCATTGCGATTCCCGGCTCCTTCCGGAGCCGCCAATCGCGCCGCTGCCTCGAAACTGCCTCGCTTTTTCCGCCGCTGGCGGCGCTTCGGCTGTTTCCAGCGGCGCCTCCCTGGAATTTTGGGAGGGCAAGGAGCTGCCCGGCGTGGCCTGTTTGCTTGACGCTTAAAGAGGGGACTTCGTCCCCCCTTTAGATTCCCCCGCACCAGTCTGCGGACTGGCGCGCGCCCACGGCGCGCGGGTCAAGGTATTTTCGCCACGTACAGAAGGTCAATTGCCCCGCAGAGGCAAGACTGCGCCCGCAGGCGCGTGTCGGAGCCAACCGCCCGCAGGGCGGCTCTTAGGCGAAGGCGAAGCCGCCCCGGGACGCGCCGCGGCGAAAATGGATTGGAATGTTGCGGCTGTATGGGGGCGGGGGATGCCGGGCCTGCCCGGTGGAGTGCGCCCCGAATCCGCCCCCAAACGCGCCTCATTTGACTTGACAAATGGGCTGGAATTCTGTATAAAAAGAAGGGCCTTTCGGGGAAAATGTCCTGGAAAGGGCCAAAACCTGCGCATCAGATCGCGGAGAACGCGATTGCGGATAGATGAAGACATAAAGGAGAAGAGATCACCATGAATCGCAGATATCGCAAAACGGTTATCGCCGGAAACTGGAAAATGAACATGACCGCCACCGAGACGAAGAAATTCGCCGAGGAGCTGAAGAAGATCATGCCCCGGGCCAAGTGGTGCGACACCCTGATCTGTGTCCCCGCCTGCAATATTCAGACCGCCGCCAAGGCGTTCAAGGACCTGCGAATCTCCGTGGGTGCCGAGAACGTGTACTTCGAGGAGAAGGGCGCCTACACCGGCGAGATCTCCGCCGACATGCTGAAGGACCTGGGCGTCAAGTACGTCATCGTGGGCCACAGCGAGCGGCGGCAGTATTTCTGCGAGACCGACACCACCGTCAACAAGAAGGTC
This sequence comes from Candidatus Oscillibacter pullicola, assembly GCA_019118935.1. Classification (GTDB taxonomy): domain Bacteria; phylum Bacillota; class Clostridia; order Oscillospirales; family Oscillospiraceae; genus Oscillibacter; species Oscillibacter pullicola. Next base: position 14,578 of record DWXY01000028.1, on the reverse strand, counting down.
CACGCCGTGCTGAACGCCGGCATGAACCCCATCATCTGCGTGGGCGAGAGCCTGGAGCAGCGGGAGACCGGCATCACCGACGAGTGGATCGCCCTGCAGGTGAAGAGCGCCCTGTACGGCGTGCCCGCCGACAAGCTGCGCCGCTGCATCATCGCTTACGAGCCCATTTGGGCCATCGGCACCGGCAAGACCGCCACTGCCGAGCAGGCCGGCGAGGTCTGCACCAACATCCGCGCCACCATCCGCAGCCTGTACGGCGCCCGGGTGGCCCGCAGCGTCACCATCCAGTACGGCGGCTCCATGAACCCCAAGAACGCGGCGGAGCTGCTGGCCCAGCCGGACATCGACGGCGGCCTGATCGGCGGCGCCGCCCTGAAGCCCGACCAGTTCGTGGACATCATCAACGCAGCCAACCAGGAGTGAGCTCCGGCAGAGCGGTTTTGTGAGAAAGCGAGCGAGACGAGATTTCAATGAACAAAACACCAACAACTCTCATCATCATGGACGGCTTCGGCCTGCGGCAGGAGACGGAGGGCAACGCCATCCGCGCCGCCGCCACGCCCCGGCTGGACCAGTTTTTCCGGGAGTACGCCCACACCACACTCCGGGCCTCCGGCCTGGACGTGGGCCTGCCGGACGGGCAGATGGGCAACAGCGAGGTGGGCCACACCAACATCGGCGCCGGCCGGGTGGTGTTCCAGGACCTGCCCCGGATCACCAAGGCCATCGCCGACGGGAGCTTTGACGAAAATCCCGCCTACCAGCACGCCATGGACGCCTGCCTGGAGAAGGGCACGTCCCTGCACCTGATGGGCCTGCTGTCCGACGGCGGCGTCCACTCCCACCTGGAGCACCTGTTCGCCCTGCTGCGGCTGGCGAAGCGGAAGGGCCTGGAGCATGTGTATCTCCACGCCTTCCTGGACGGGCGGGACGTATCCCCCACCTCCGGCGCAGACTTTGTGGCGCAGACTGTGGAGCAGTGCCGGGAGATCGGCGTGGGCAGGATCGCCACGGTCATGGGACGCTACTACGCCATGGACCGGGACAAGCGCTGGGACCGGGTGGAGGCGGCTTACGACGCCATGGTGTACGGCGAGGGCGCCGTGCAGAACCCCGACCCGGTGGCCGCGGTGCGGGAGTCCTATGACCGGGGCGTCACCGACGAGTTCGTGGAGCCCGTGGTCTGCGATGCCGAGGGCACCATCTCCGACAACGACAGTGTGATCTTCTTCAACTTCCGGCCCGACCGGGCCCGGGAGATCACCCGGGCCCTGGTAGACCCGGAGTTCGACGGCTTCACCCGCCAGTTCTTCCCCGTGACCTTCGTGTGCAACACGGAGTATGACGCCTCCATGCCCAACGTGGAGGTGGCCTTCCCCCGGGTGACAGTGCGCAACGGTCTGGGGGAGTACCTCAGCCAGATGGGCATGACCCAGCTGCGGATCGCGGAGACGGAGAAGTACGCCCACGTGACCTTCTTCTTCAACGGCGGGTCCGAGACCGTGTTCCCCGGTGAGGACCGGGTGCTGGTGCCCTCCCCCAAGGTGGCCACCTACGACAAGCAGCCGGAGATGAGCGCCGCCGAGGTGACGGACAAGTGCGTGGAGCGCATCGAGTCCGGCGCCTATGATGTGATCATCCTGAACTTTGCCAACTGCGACATGGTGGGCCACACCGGCGTCTATGACGCGGCGGTGAAGGCCGTGGAGACCGTGGACGCCTGCGTGGGCCGGGTGGTGGACGCCACGCTGAAGATGGGCGGCATCGCCATGATCACCGCCGACCACGGCAACGCCGAGCAGATGACGGAGCCGGACGGCAGCCCCATGACCGCCCACACCACCAATCCTGTGCCCTTCATCCTCTGCGGCGCCGGCACCGAGCTGCGCGCCGACGGGCGCCTGGCGGATATCGCCCCCACCATGCTGGACGTGATGGGCCTGGCCTGTCCGGAGGAGATGGACGGCAAGACGCTGATCGTGAAGTGACTAATTCCTGAGAGAAAAGAGACCGCTGGAAAGCGGTCTCTTTTTGCTTGTCAAAAAACGGAAAAGATGAATGACGGGAAGGAAGATAGCTACGAAAGAAACCCAGGAGGGGTGTCTTTCGTTTTCAATCAACCATTTTTCAGAACTTATTAAAGTTCTGAAAAATGCAAGCAGCTTGGTGAAAATATTTTTCGCCAAGCTGCGACCGCCGAAAGGCGGTCTCTTTTTGTATAATTCCTGGAAATCCTGCCCATACTTCCCTCAGACCCAAGATCGAGGGAGGTATGATACATGGCAAATAAAGTCAGATCCCTGCTGGGCGGGCCGGGCTTTTACGCGGTCCTGGCCCTGTGCGTCCTGGCGGTGGGCGTGGGCGGCTACTTTCTGCTGTTTGGGGAGCCGTCCCAGACGGAGGCGCCCGCCGGCCCGGACACGGCGGCCTCCGCACCGGTGGAGGACCTGCCGGAGCACGAGCCGGTGGTGGAGACCGTGCCCCCGGAGGAGCCGGAGGAGGAGACGGAGCCCGTCGTCATGCCGGAGGTGACCGTCCCGGTGGATGACACGCCCGTGGTGGCGGAGGAGCCCCATGTGGTGGTCCTGCCCATCCAGGGGGAGGTGCTGACGGCATTCTCCGTGGACCAGCTGCTGTACAATGAGACGCTGGACGACTGGCGGACCCACGACGGGGTGGACATCGCCGCGGCGGAGGGCGACGCCGTCCTGGCCGCCTGCGCCGGGACGGTCTCCTCCATCACCGACGATCCCCTGATGGGCACCACCGTGGTGATCCAGCACAGCGGCGGCTATGAGACCACCTATGCCAATCTCCAGGCGGAACCGGCCGTGGAGATGGGCGACACGGTCTCCGCCGGGCAGGCCATCGGCGCGGTGGGGACCACCGCCGCGGCGGAGGCCGCCCAGGGCGCGCACCTGCACTTCTCCGTCACAAAGGACGGAGAAGCTGTGGACCCGGACACATTCCTCAACAGCTGACGCAGCAGCGGCGGAACGGCAAATGCCGTTCCGCCGCTGCTTTTGTCTGGAGTCAGGCCGCCGGGCCGCCGATCCGTTCGGTGACGGCACGCATGGTCCGCCGCAGGAAAATAGCGCTCAGCACCAGGGACACCAGTTCGGAGATGGGGAAGGCCAGCCACACCAGTGTCAGGATGCCGGTGCGGGACAGCAGCCACGCCACCGGCAGCAGCACCACCAGCTGGCGGCACACAGAGGTGATCAGGCTGTACAGCGGGTTGCCGATGGCCTGACACACGGAACCGGCAATGATGTCGAAGCCCGCCAGCATGAAGGACACGGAGATGATCCGCAGGGCCACGGAGCCGATGGAGAGCATCTCCTCCGAGGCGTTGAAGAACAGCAGCAGCTGCTGGGGGAAGAGCTGGAAGATCAGGCATCCCACGGCCATAATGGCCACGGCGGTGCAGATGGTCAGCTTGATGGTCCGCTTCACCCGGGGCAGGCTGGCGGCGCCGTAGTTGTAGCTGACGATGGGCACCATGCCGTTGTTCAGGCCGAACACCGGCATGAAGACGAAGCTCTGGAGCTTGAAATAGGCGCCGAACACGGCGGTGGCCGTCTTGGTGAAGCCGAAGAGGATCTTGTTCATGCCGAACACCATGGCGGAGCCGATGGACTGCATGACGATGGAGGGGAAGCCCACCCGGTAGATCTCCGCCGCCACCTTGCCGTGCCAGCGGATCTCCCGGGGCAGGATGTGGATGTCCGGATTGCACTTGAGGTTCAGGACCAGGGCGGCGCCGGCGGCCACAATCTGTCCCGCCACCGTGGCGATGGCGGCGCCCGCCACCTCCATCCGGGGCAGGCCGAACCAGCCGAAGATCAGGATGGGATCCAGCACGATGTTGATGAGGGCGCCGGTGAGCTGGGTGCACATGGCCAGGAAGGTGCGGCCGGTGGACTGCAGCAGCCGCTCAAAGCAGAACTGCCCGAAGATGCCGATGGAGCAGCCCAGGCAGATGGAGGCGTAATCCACGCCGTAGTCGATGATCACCTGTTCTCCCCCGGCCTGCAGCTCAAAGAAGGTCCGGGAGAAGAAGATCCCGATGAGGGCGAACACCACGAAGTTGCACAGGGCCAGGAAGATGCCCGTATTGGCGGCCCGGTCCGCCATGGCCTGATTCTTTTCTCCCAGAGACCGGGAGAGCAGGGCGTTGATACCCACGGCGGTGCCCGCGCCGAAGGCGATCATCAGGTTCTGCAGGGGGAAGGCCAGGGACACGGCGTTCAGGGCATCCTCGCTGATCTGTGCCACGAACACGCTGTCCACCACATTGTAGCAGGCCTGGACCAGCATGGAGATCATCATGGGGACCGCCATGTTGGCCAGCAGCCGGCCGATGGGCAGCACGCCCATCTTGTTCTCCTGGGGCGCCGCGCCCTGGGGGAATTTTTCTGCCACGGAAATTCCAACATCCTTTCTCATTCAGAGAGACGTGACACGGGGGCCGCCCCGCGCCACGTCTCGTATTTGATTCTCTATTTGGTTGCGGCTCCGGAGAGCCGGGCATCCGGACGGATGCGTGGACGATTTATTTTTTCAGCTCGCCGGTGGCCAGCTGGGTCAGATACGCGTTGATGAAGCCGTCCAGGCCGCCGCGCCCCACGCGCCGCAGACGCGCGGGGTCCCCGCATGGGACTCAAATGGCCGGGCGGAGCCCGCCCATTTCAAAGTTTTGCGCAGCAAAACATTTGGACGCCGCGCAGCGGCGGGACATGGACGGCGGGGAGCGCTTACTTCTTCAGCTCGCCGGTGGCCAGCTGGGTGAGGTAGGCGTTGATAAAGCCATCAATGTCGCCGTCCATGACGTTGTCGATGTTGCCGGTCTCGTAGCCGGTGCGGGTGTCCTTCACCATCTGATAGGGCATGAACACGTAGGAGCGGATCTGGCTGCCCCACTCGATCTTCATCTGCACGCCCTTGATGTCGGAGATCTTCTCCGCGTGCTGCTGCTGCTTCAGCTCCACCAGCTTGGCCCGCAGCATCTTCATGCAGTTGTCCTTGTTCTGGAACTGGCTGCGCTCCTGCTGGCTGGCCACCACGATGCCCGTGGGCTTGTGGATCAGGCGGACGGCGGAGGAGGTCTTGTTCACGTGCTGGCCGCCGGCGCCGCTGGCCCGGTAGACCTGCATCTCGATGTCCTCGTCCCGGATCTCCACCTCGTCGTCGTCCTCGATCTCGGGCATGACCTCCACCGCGGCAAAGCTGGTCTGCCGGCGGGCGTTGGCGTCGAAGGGAGACACCCGCACCAGCCGATGGACGCCGTTCTCGCTCTTCAAAAGGCCGTAGGCGTTGTCCCCCTGGATGGCGATGGACGCAGATTTGATGCCCGCCTCATCGCCGTCCTCATAGTCCAGGATCTGATAGGTGAAGTCGTGGCGCTCCGTCCAGCGGGTGTACATGCGGTAGAGCATCTGGGCCCAGTCCTGGGCCTCGGTGCCGCCGGCGCCGGCGTGGAAGGTCAGAATGGCGCTGTGGCTGTCGTACTCCCCGGAGAGGAGCGTGGCCATCCGGGACTCCTCGATCTTCTCCTCCAATGTCTGGAAGCCGGTCTTCAGCTCCTCCAGCAGCTCCTCGTCCTCCGCCTCCTGGCCCATCTCGCACAGGGCCGTCAGGTCCTGCCACTCGGTGACCAGCTTGTCCTGGCGGGCAATCTTGTTCTGCAGCTGCTTGAGGCGCTGCTGCACCTTCTGGGAGCGCTCCAGGTCGTTCCAGAAGCCGTCCTGGGCGGTCTCGTCCTCCAGCTTGCTGGCCTCCGCGCGGGCGCTGTCCATGTCCAGCGCGGCGGAGAGCTTCTCCAGCTCGGGCCCCAGGTCCCGGAGCTTCTGCTTGTATTCGTCGTATTCGATCAAAGCCATGTGCTCTCTCCACTTCCTCAAATTTCATTAGCCATAGTATTATATCGGAGGAACGTTTGTTTGTAAAGAAAAACCCGTAAAAAAACGGAAAATCCCGGGCCGCATGCGTATTTTGGGGGACAATTTCGTTTTCCAGGATGAGGCCGGGCCGGAATCTTTTTGACCGAATGGAGAAAAGTTCATAATTTGTTCATGATTGCCGGACACTTTCCCGGTATGTTACATGTAGAGAGATAGAAGCTGGAAGCAAGCCTTTTGGAATATGATGGAGGAAAGAGGACTATGAAAACATTTTGGAAGAAAAAGCTCCCGGCGTGTCTGCTGGCGCTGGCGCTGCTGGCCGGGACCGTTCCCATGGCGTCCGCGGCCTCGGCGGATCTGACGTACGATGTGGACGAGGACAGCGGCGTCTGGCTGGATGCGGACGACTTTCAGGAGATCTATGAGGACGACAACGGCGGATACCTCGAATATGTGGAATTCACCGATTATGACGACTTTGACGATTACGGCTATTTCACATTCGAGGACTTTGACCGTTACGAGTTCGACGACGTGGATTCCAAGGCGCTGGAGAACTACGAATTCTATTATGACAGTGCTTACGCGGACGATTACGACATCGACCTGGACACGCTGCGGTTTGTGACCTATGACAACATCGACAGCGACACGCTGGATTTTGATGTCAGGCTGTACGGCGACGAGGGGTCGTTTTACGCAACGGTCCGCATTGATGTGGAGGGCGGTTCCGGCTCCGGCTCCGGTGATGTGGAGCTGACCTACAAGGTGGACCCCGGCGACGATGTGACGGTGGACGCCGAGGACTTCTGGGACCTCTTCGACGAGGAAGACGGCCGCTATGACGAGCTGGAGTACGTGGAATTCACCAGTTACGATGATTTCGACGACTTCGGATATTTCGGTGCGGACGGATACGACGGCGACGACTATGTCCTGGACTACGAGCTCAATGACAGCGACCTGGACGATGCGATGTTCTATTACGACGAGAACGACGTCTGGTACGACTATGACTTCGAGCTGGACACGCTGACGTTCTACGCCGACCGGAACGCCGACGCGGACACCCTGGCCTTTGACTTCACCATGCGCGGCGTGGACGGCGACAAGGTGTACGGCACCCTGTACATCGAGGTCGGCAAGGGCAGCGGCACCAGCAGCAAGGGCGACCTGACCTATCAGGTGGACCCGGACGACGACGTGACGCTGGACGCGGAGGATTTTTACGACTTCTTCTATGACGAGTCGGATTACGATGAGCTGGAATACGTGGAGTTCACCGACTATGACGACTTTGACGATTACGGCTGCTTCTATGCCGACGGATACGATTCCGACGACTACACCCGGGATTACGAGCTGAACGACAGCGACCTGGACGACGCCGTGTTCTACTATGACGAGGACGATGTCTGGGACGACTATGACTTTGAGCTGGACACGCTGACCTTTGCGGCGGACCGGAACGCCGACGAGGACACCCTGACCTTTGACGTCACCATGCACGGCGTGAAAGGCGACAAGATCTCCGCCACCCTCACCATTGAGATCGGCAAGGGCAGCGGCACCGGCACCAAGGTGGATGGCGACATCATCTACGAGGTGGATCCCGACGACAGCGTGACCTTTGACCGGGACGACTTCTGGGATTTCCTGGACGACGAGACCGGGGACGATCTGGAGTACGTACGGTTCACCGACGCCGCCGAACTGGATGACTGGGGCGAGCTGTACAGCTACGACTACGATGACGACCGGGTGTACTTTGACGAGAGCGACCTGGACGACGGTTATTTCTACTACGACAGCAAGGACCTGTTCTACGACGAGGACTTCACCCTGGACGACCTGACCTTTGTGGCGGACAAGGACGCCGACGGCGAGGTGGTGGAGCTGGACTTCACCGCCTACGGCGAGGACGGCGACAAGGCCTACGGCACCGTGGCCATCGCCATCGGCGATGTGGGGACCGGCGTGGCCGCAGAGGGCGGCGACATCCGCTATTACACGGATTACAGTGGCCGGGTGCAGATCAACGCCAACGACATCGCCCGGTTCTTTGAGGAGAGCTACCCCGGCTATACCCTGCAGTATGTCACCTTTGAAGATGCGCCCACTTACGGCAGCCTGTACTACAACTACTACGGCACCAGCAGCTACGGCAGCTCTTACAGCCTGCGCATCACGGCCGACAACTGCGACGACATGGACTTCTACTTCAGTCCCTCCAGCAGCCAGCACGCCCTCAGTGAGCTGACATACGTGCCCAGCGGCGTCAACTACTGCGCCCAGATCCCCTTCACCGCTTACGGCTCCGGCAGCCGCTCCGTGTCTGGCACCATCCTCATCAGCGTGAACCTCAGCGAGGTGCCCGACGTGTACGGCCCCACGCCCAAGAACACGGCCGTCACCTTCCCCGCCGCCTCCATCTACACGGCGGTGGCCCAGTCCAGCGGCCTGGGACTGGACAGCATCCAGCTGCTGGAGCTGCCCGCCACCAGCGAGGGCACCATCTATGTGGGCAGCGGCACCTCCAAGCGGGCGGACACCAAGACCCTATACGGCTACTCCAGCGGCAGCGAGCGGATCAGCCAGCTGCGGTTCGTGCCGGCCAGCGGCTTCACCGGCTCTGTGGAGATCCCCTATGTGGCCTGCAACAGCAGCGGCGATCCCATTGCCAGCGGCAAGCTGTGCCTGGGCGTGGTGAGCGAGATGGAGGACTTCTCCGACATCAGCTCCTCCACCTGGTGCTACAAGTACGTGCTGGAGCTCAGCGACGCCGACGTGATCGACGGCTACAGCGACGGCACCTTCAAGCCCGACAACCAGGTGACCTACGGCGCGGCGCTGAAGCTTATCATGCTGGCCGCCGGCTATGACGAGCAGGAGCCGGTGAACTCCAACGTGTTCAGCGGCTATCTGGCCCGGGCGCAGGCGGACGGGCTGGTGTCCGGCAGCGTGAACCTGAACGCCCCCATCACCCGGCTGGCGGTCAGCCAGATCGCCGCCAAGGCCATGGGCCTCAGCATCAGCAACCTGTCCAGCGTCCGGCCCTTCACCGACACCACGGATCCCTATGTCCAGGCCCTGAATGCCGCCGGCATCGTGGAGGGCTACTTCGACAACGGCACCAGCACCTTCAAGCCCTACAACACCCTGACCCGGGGCCAGATCTCCGCCATCGTCTGGCGGATGGAGCAGGCCCAGTAAACCGGGATAACAACAGCGGACCGCTTCAGCGGTCCGCTGCTTTTTTATACGCAGGAAGCGGTCAGTTCAGCAGGGCGCTGTATACGTCCCGGGGAATGGTGAATTCCACCATGCCCATATAGCCGGCGGCCACGGTGTACTCGTCGAATACCAGGACCAGGTCGCCGTCCGCATTCCAGTAGAAGCTCTGCTCCGGGTCGATGGCGGTGAATTCGTCCGTCAGATAGCTCAGGGACGCGTCTGCGGCCATCTGCTCCTCCATCTGCCGCAGGACCTCCGCGGACAGGACGGAGACGTAGTCCGCGTCGGGCCGGAACAGATCGCTGAGGGTGACGGTTTCACCCGTGGCCTTGTCGATGTGATAGAACCTGGTGAAATTGTAGCCGCTGGCCTGGGTCTTCGTGGCGTCGATCCGCAGGGTGAACCAGGTATCACTGTCTGTTACCACGGAGGAGGTCACATTCAGGCCCTGGTAGCCCTCGCCCGTGGCCTCGCAGTCCGCCTGGAACTGGGCGATCAGCTGGTCGGTAAAGGCCTGCACCTGGTCGTTGACCTCGTCGGCGGCGTCGCTGCCGCCCAGCTCCGGGACGTGGACGTCGGCGGTGTTGTGGCCGTCGTCATACTGGTAATCCCGGAAGGTGACGACCCGCACCACAGCGCCCAGCACCGGGATGTCGCTCATGGCGGCCGCCGCCGAGGGCGAGACGTTGGGAATGGCTACGAATACGGCCAGAGCCGCGGCCACGCCCAGCAGGGCACGGCAGGAACGTTTCTGTTTGGTATCTTTCATAGTGGTCTCCTTTAACGCGGCGCAGGTGTTCCGCACCTTTCCGGCATACGTCTCCGGCAGGGGGAAGGGCTCCTGCTTCGCCCGCTCTTTCAGTCGCTTGTCGAATGGCTCCACCTTGCGCACCTCATTCTTCGTGTAATAGTTGCTTCAGCCGGGATCGTCCCCGGGAGAGACGGGTCTTCACCGCCGCCTCGCTGATGCCCAGGACGGCGCTGATCTCCCGGATGGACAGGTCCTCATAGTAAAACAGGGTCACGACCGCCCGCAGGTCGCAGTTCAGCGCCATGACCGCCTGCCACAGGGACAGGCGCTCCGTCTGGTCCGCCGCCGGGGCCGGCAGGAAGTCCTGGACGTCCGCCAGGTCCACCGTGGTCCGCCGCTTTCGGCAGAACTCGTAGCATTTGTTGACCAGGATCTTCAGGATCCAGGGGCGGAACCGCGCCGGGTCCCGCAGGCTGCCGCGGCTTGCATAGGCGGCGCAGATGGCCTCCTGCACGGCGTCCTCCGCATCTTCGTCCTGGCGGAGGATGGACTTGGCGGTGCGGAACATGGCCTCCTGATTCCGGATCACCTGATCGCAGAATGTTTCCTTGTCCAACGGAAAATTTGTCATGGCGGGACTGAGCGCTCCTTTGGGTTCGTTTGACCGGTCACCTATTATGATGGATCGGCGGGGAAAAAGGTGGCAGCCGCGGCATAAAATTTTGGAAAAAACCGCCCGCCGGAAAGGGGCGGACGGTTTCGGGTTCAGACGGACAGGGACTCGGCCAGCTCCAGGCCGGGGTTGTGCTTGGTGAGGAAGCCCACGGACCACTCCCCGCCGAAGGCCACCAGCAGGCGGCCCTTGAAGTCCTCCAGCAGGGCGGCGCCGGTGCACAGCACCAGGTCCTCCGGCTTGCAGGGGCAGGCGGTGATGACCCGCAGGTGCTCGTAGGGCAGGCCCTCCATGTAGAGCTCCACGCCGTACTCACTGCGCATCCGGTACTGGAACACGTCGAACTGCAGGGTGCCCACGACGCCCACGATGACCTCCTCCAGGCCGGCGCCGGGCAGTTTGAAGATCTGGATGGCGCCCTCCTGGGCGATCTGCTCCGTGCCCTTGATGAACTGCTTGCGCTTCATGGTGTCCTTGGGAGACACCCGCATGAAGTGCTCCGGCTCGAAGGTGGGGATGCCGGAGAACCTGAATTTTTTTCCAGGCACCGTCACCGTGTCGCCGATGGAGAAGATGCCCGGGTCGAACACGCCGATGATGTCCCCGGCGTAGGCCTCGTCAATGATCTCCCGCTCCGCAGCCATCATCTGCTGGGGCTGGGAGAGGCGGAGCTTTTTGTTGCCCTGGACGTGGAAATACTCCGCGTCCCGCTCAAACTTGCCGGAGCAGATGCGCATGAAGGCCAGCCGGTCCCGGTGGGCCTTGTTCATATTGGCCTGGATCTTGAACACGAAGGCGGAGAAGTCCGGAGAAAACACGTCCACCTCCCCCTGGTCGGACACCCGGGGCAGGGGCGGCGTGGTCATGCGGAGGAACTCCTCCAGGAACGGCTCCACGCCGAAGGTGGTCAGGGCGGAGCCGAAGAACACGGGGGACAGGGTGCCGTTGCGCACAGCCTCCATGTCGAACTCCCGGCCGGCGCCCAGCAGCTCCACCTCCTCCCGGAGGGCGGCGGCCTTCTTCCCGCCGATCATGTCCTCCAGGGCCGGGTCGTCCAGGGCCACCTCGGCGGAGCCGACCTTCTTGCCCCGCTCCTCCGCCTGGAAGAACAGGATGCGCTGCTTCTCCCGGTCGTAGACGCCCTGGAACTCCTTGCCGGAGCCGATGGGCCAGTTGACGGCGTAGGTGTCGATGCCCAGCTCCCGTTCCACCTCCTCGCACAGCTCCAGGGGGTCCTTGGTCTCCCGGTCCATCTTGTTGATAAAGGTGAAGATGGGGATGTGGCGGATGGCGCAGACCTTGAACAGCTTCCGGGTCTGGGGCTCCACGCCCTTGGCGCCGTCGATGACCATGACGGCGCTGTCCGCCGCCATCAGGGTGCGGTAGGTGTCCTCGGAGAAGTCCTGGTGGCCGGGGGTGTCCAGGATGTTGATGCAGAAGCCGCTGTGCTGGAACTGCATGACGGAGGAGGTGACGGAGATGCCTCTTTGCTTTTCGATCTCCATCCAGTCGCTGGTGGCGGCCTTGGCCCGCTTGCCCTTGACCTCGCCCGCCTGGGCGATGGCCCCGCCGTACAGCAGGAACTTCTCCGTCAGCGTGGTCTTGCCGGCGTCCGGATGGGAGATGATGGCAAAGGTGCGCCGGCGGGAAATTTCAGAACGTAAATCAGACATGGAATATCCTCCAGAAAAAAATCAGAGTGCGGGCCATCATCGACCCCCGGCGCTTTTGCGCCGTCCAAGCGTTTTGCCCGAGGCAAAACCTTGGCGAAGGGCGGATTCACTCCGCCCGGAGCAAACTCAAATCAGGGCTCCCGCAAAAGCGCCAGCTTTTGTGGGACGATGATGGCGAGGGTCCTCCGCCGGGAAATTTCGGTGCGTAGATCAGACATGGAATATCCTCCAGAAAAAATCAGAGTACGGGCCATCATCGACCCCCGGCGCACGGCCGGATGTGGAAGCCGGGGCGGTCAGACCGCGAAAAACGGACGGGAGAAGTCTCCCGCCGTGTGTATTCCCGAACAATGTACCATATTTTGTGCGGCTTTGCAAGATTTCCCGCAGCCATCCCGCAAAAAATCCCATGATTTTGTATCGAGGGGCAAAACCAGCGGGGACCGGCATCAGCCGGTCCCCGCGGATTGCCTGTTCTTTGGCGGGAGATCACTTGATTTCCACGCCCATGGCGTCCTCGTAGTATTTGGCCAGGGCGCACTGGTCCTCGTCGATCATGCCGCGGGCGTCCATCCAGTCCATCTGCTCCTTGACGATCTCCGTCATGGGCAGCTCCACCCCCAGGTGGGCGGCCACGTCCATGGCGTTGTTGATGTCTTTCAGGTGGACGGCGATCCGGGCACTGGCGGAGAAGTCCCGGCTCAGGAGCTTGGGGACCTTTCCGTCCATCACCGCGCTCTGGGCAAAGCCGCCCTTGATGGCGTCGAAAAGGGTCTGGGGATCCAGCCCGGCCTTTTTCGCAAAGGCGAAGGCCTCTCCCATGGCGCACAGATGGATGCCCACCATCATGTTGTTGGCCACCTTGGCGGTGCTGCCGCAGCCGGAGGGCCCCATGTAGGTGGCGGTCTTGCCCATCATCAGCAGGTAGGGCCGGACCTCGTCAAAGACCTCTTTCTCGCCGCCGCACATGATGACCAGGGTGCCGCCGTTGGCGCCGGTCTCGCCGCCGCTGACCGGGGAGTCCAGCAGGCGGAAGCCCTTCTCCACCGCCGCGGCGTGGAGCTCCTGGATCACATAGGGAGAGGTGGAGCCCATGTCCACGATGGTGGTGCCGGGCCGGGCGGTCTCCAGGATCTCCGTGATGGTGGCCTTCACAATGGCGTTGGTGGGCAGGCACATGAAGATGATGTCACAGGTCTCGTACAGCGTTTTGGCGTCGTCCAGGGCCTTGCCGCCCCGGGCGGCAAACCGCTCCCGCAGAGCGGGCACGGGATCGTAGCCGTAGACGTCGCAGCCGCTCTTGTCGATCAGGTTGCCGGTCATGCCGTAGCCCATCACGCCAAGGCCCAGATATCCAAGTGTTTTCATGCCCATTGACCTCCTGTTCTAAATTCCGGAAAGGACTGCCCTGTTATTTCCTGCGGGGCGGGATGTGGACCGCGCGGCCCAGCGCGTCCAGCGCGCACTCCCGCATGGTCTCGGTGACGGTGGGGTGGGAATGGATGGTGGCCGCCAGCTCATCCAGCGTCAGCTCGCTGCCGATGGCAAGCGCCCCTTCGCAGATCAGATCCGTGGCGCGGGGGCCGATGATGTGCATGCCCAGCACCTCGCCGTATTCCCTCCCGGCGATGATCTTCACCAAGCCCTCGCCCCCGTTCAGGATCAGGGCCTTGCCGTTGGCGCTCATGGGGAACTTGCCCACAATGTAGTCGATCCCCTGGGCCTTGGCCTGCTCCTCCGTGAGGCCCACGGAGGCGGCCTCCGGCTCGATATACACGCAGGTGGGGTTGGTGGATTCGTCGTAGCGGGCCTCCATGCCGCAGATGTTCTCCGCGGCCACCTCGCCCATGGCGCTGGCGGTGTGGGCCAGCTGGGCGTAGCCCTTGACGCAGTCGCCGATGGCGTACACGCCGGGGACGCTGGTCTCCATCTTGTCGTTGACGATGATCCGGCCCCGGTCGTTGTCCAGGCCCGCGGCCTCCAGGTTCAGTCCGGCGGTATTGGCCTTCCGGCCGATGGCCACCAGGACCTTCTCCGCCTCAAAGCCGACGGTCTCGCCGGCCTTGTTCCGGCAAATGACTTTCGCGCCCACGGGGGACTCTTCAACCGCCTGCACCGGGCACTCCAGATGGAACTCCATACCCATCTTCTTCATGTGGGCCACGCCGATCTTGGTTAGGTCGCCGTCCAGCATGGGCAGCATGTGGTCCAGGGCCTCCACAACGGTGATCTTGGTACCGAAGGCCGCATAGGCGCAGGCCAGCTCCAGGCCGATGACGCCGCCGCCGATGACCACCATGGACTTGGGCAGCTTCTCCAGGGAGAGCGCGCCGGTGGAGTCGAT
>DWXY01000027.1 GCA_019118935.1 Candidatus Oscillibacter pullicola | reverse complement strand
AATATGCCCGGCCTGCTCACCCCGGTGCGCTTCCTCACCACCGCCATCGCCTCGGAGATGTCCTACGCCTCTGTGGGCTCCCTGCACCGCAACGCCCTGTTCTCCATCGGCCTGGTGCTGTTCCTGTTCATTATGATGATCAACGTCTTCCTGAACGTGTTCATCAAAAACAAAAAGGAGGGCTGAGCCATGGAAAGCAAGACACTCTCTCCCAGCCGCCGCCTCTATGACCGGGGCCTGCGGGCTCTGCTGTACCTGTGCGGCTTTCTCACCTGCGCCCTGCTGGTGCTGATCATCGGCTATATCTTCTTCCGGGGCATTCCCCACATCAGCCTCAGCCTGCTGACCACCGAGTCCAGCTACATCAACGACACCATCGGCATCCTGCCCAATATCCTGAACACCATCTACCTGGTCGCCCTGGCCATGGTGATTGTGCTGCCCCTGGGCGTGGGCGCCGCCATCTACCTGACCGAGTATGCCACCAACCGCAAGCTGGTATCCATGATCGAGTTCGCCACCGAGACCCTCACCGGTATCCCCTCCATCATCTTCGGCCTGGTGGGCATGCTGTTCTTCATCCAGCTGGTGGGCTGGCAGACCGGCGTGCTGGCCGGCGGCCTGACCCTGGTGGTGATGATCCTGCCCACCATCGTCCGCACCACTCAGGAGTCCCTGAAGACGGTGCCCCAGTCCTACCGGGAGGGCTCCCTGGCCCTGGGCGCCGGCAAGTGGCACATGATCCGCACCGTGGTGCTGCCCAATGCCATCGACGGCATCGTGACCGGCTGCATCCTGGCCGTGGGCCGTATCGTGGGCGAGTCCGCCGCCCTGCTGTATACCGCCGGTTTCGGCCTGGTGCTCAACAACTTTTTCTCTTCGCTGGAGTCCTCCTCCGCCAGCCTGACCGTAGCCCTGTACGTCTATGCCAGCGAGCGTGGCGAGACCGACGTGGCCTTCGCCATCGCCACCATCCTGATGGTGCTGACCCTGGTCATCAACCTGTCCGCCAGCCTGGTGGGCCGCAAGCTCAAGAAATAATTCGGAATAGGGAGAATCAGAATATGTCCACCATCATTGAAGCCAAGAATTTGAATCTGTGGTACGGGGCCCACCACGCCCTCCACGATGTGAATATCGAGATCCCCGAGCACGAAATCACCGCCCTCATCGGCCCCTCCGGCTGCGGCAAGTCCACCTTCCTGAAGACCCTCAACCGCATGAACGACCTGGTGGAGGGCATCCGCATCGAGGGGGAGATCAACTACGGCGGCCAGAACATCTACGACCCCGGCGTGGACACCACCTGGCTGCGCAAGCAGATCGGCATGGTGTTCCAGAAGGCCAATCCCTTCCCCATGTCCATCTATGACAACGTGGCCTACGGTCCCCGCACCCACGGCATCCGCAGCAAGGTAAAGCTGGACGAGATCGTGGAGGAGTCCCTGCGGGGGGCCGCCATCTGGGACGAGGTGAAGGACCGCCTGAAGAAGTCCGCTCTGGGCCTGTCCGGCGGCCAGCAGCAGCGCCTGTGCATCGCCCGGGCCCTGGCCGTCAAGCCGGACGTCCTGCTCATGGACGAGTCCACCTCCGCACTGGACCCCATCTCCACTTCTAAGATCGAAGATCTTGCCGCCGAGCTGAAAAAGGATTATACTATCATCATGGTCACCCATAACATGCAGCAGGCCGCCCGTATTTCCGACAAAACCGCCTTCTTCCTGCTGGGAGAGTTGGTGGAGTTCGGCGACACCGAACAGATGTTCTCCATGCCCAAGAACAAGAAGACGGAAGACTACATCACCGGGAGGTTCGGATAATGCGGGACAAATTCAACGAACAGCTGGAGCAGCTGAATGTAGAGCTCATTCGGATGGGCGCCCTGTGCGAGGAGGGCATCTCCGCCGCCACCAAGGCCCTGCTGGATCAGGACGACGATCTTCGGGAATCCGCCATGGCGGCCGAGCGGGAGATCGATCAGAAAGAGCGGGACATTGAAAACCTGTGCATGAAGCTGCTGCTGCAGCAGCAGCCGGTGGCCAGTGACCTGCGTGCCATTTCGGCGGCCCTGAAGATGATCTCCGACATGGAGCGCATCGGCGATCAGGCCGCGGACATCGCCGAGATCACCCGCTTCATTGCCGACAGTCCCCTCACCAGCCGGGTATCCATTGCGGAGATGGCCCGCAGCGTCATCGGCATGGTCACCGACAGCATTGACTCCTATGTGCGCAAAAACCTGGAGCTGGCCCAGAGCGTGGTCCGCAAGGACGATGAGATCGACGAGCTGTTCCTGAACGTGAAGAACGAGCTGATCCGCCTCATCGGCCAGGGGGACGACGGCGAGGTGTGCATCGACCTGCTGATGATCGCCAAGTACCTGGAGCGCATCGGCGACCATGCGGTGAACATCGCCCAGTGGGTGGAGTACTCCCTCACCGGACAGCACAGCGAGGACTAATCAAATATATTTTAGGAGCGGACGGACGACGCCCGCTCCTTCTCAATCAGATACATGTAAGGGGTTGAAACGCCGTGATCTATATACTGGAGGACGACGCCAGCATCCGGAAGCTGGTGGTCTACACCATCCAAAGCCAGGGTATGGAGGCCGAGGGCTTCGAGCGCCCGTCCCAGTTCTGGGAGGCGCTGGAGCAAAAGACGCCGGAGCTGGTCCTGCTGGACATCATGCTGCCGGAGGAGGACGGGCTCCAGGTGCTCAAGCGCCTGCGCTCCCTGCCGGCCACCAAGGGCGTGCCTATTATCATGCTCACCGCCAAAAGCACCGAGTATGACAAGGTGCTGGGCCTGGATGAGGGGGCCGACGACTATGTGGCCAAGCCCTTCGGCATGATGGAGCTGATGGCCCGCATCCGGGCCGCCCTGCGCCACGGCGGGCAGGAGGCCCCCAAGGAAAAGACCTACTCCCTGGGTTCCCTCTTTGTGGACCCGGCCCGGCACATCGTCCGGGACGGGGACCGGGAGGTCACCCTGACCCTGAAGGAGTTTCAGGTGCTCTGCCTCCTGCTGGAGCGGGCGGGCACCGTCTTTACCCGGGACCAGCTGCTCAACACCATCTGGGGCTATGAGTTCGACGGGGCCAGCCGCACGGTGGATGTGCACATCCGCACCCTGCGGCAGAAGCTGGGACACTCCGGGGACTGCATCGAGACGGTGCGGGGCATCGGTTATAAGATCAGCACAGACCTTTCCGCGGGCACGGCCCGGAACGAATAAGGAGCGGACATGACGGCAAAACTCTTTCGTACTTCCATGGCAGTGG
>DWXY01000026.1 GCA_019118935.1 Candidatus Oscillibacter pullicola | reverse complement strand
ATGGAAAAATTGGGTTTTCGACTTTTTGGGAGATATGGATTTGATGATCTGTTTGTATGATGATGCCTATTTGACGAACGATCATATCTATCATTTTGAACATTGGCCGGAAAAACAGTTTTGGAAGGAATCCAGCATCTGAAGCAATTAGACGATTCAAGATACAAACTTTTAATGTTTGCTTAATCGTTCAGTGGCTTTTGAATATGCACCTTTTTGCCGGCGGGGATCCTTTTCGCCATATGGAACCGAATCGGATGCCGCTTACCCATTCTGCGCGTCGATCTGCTCTTTCAGCTCGTTCAGATACACCCACCGCTCCGTCTTCTCCTCCAGAGCTGTCTCCAGTTCTGCCTGCCGGGCCTGGAGCTCCTGGAGCTTCACATAGTCGCTGCCGCAGGTCTCCTGTTCCGCCTGGCAGGCGGCCATGTCCGCCTCCAGCTGGGCCAGCTCATCGTCGATGGTCTCAAACTCCCGCTGCTCCTTGAAGGTGAATTTCAGCTTCCGCTCCCGGGGCCGCTCCGCCGCGGGCTTGGGCTTTTCCGCCTTGGGAGCGGGAGCGTCCGCCTCCCGGCGCTTGGCCTGCCAGTCCGTCCAGTTGCCGGTGAACCGGTGGATCTCTCCGTCTCCCCGGACCTCGAAGATGGACTCCGCCAGCTTGTCCAGGAAGAACCGGTCATGGGATACCGACAGGATGGGGCCGGGGAAGCCCTGGAGATAGTCCTCCAGGATGGAAAGGGTGGTGACGTCCAGGTCGTTGGTGGGCTCGTCCAGCAGCAGCACGTTGGGGGCCTCCATCAGCACGGACAGCAGGTACAGCCGCCGCCGCTCCCCACCGGAGAGCCGCCCGATGGGCACCGACTGGAGATCTCCTGGGAAGAGGAACCGCTCCATCATCTGATTGGCGGAGAAGGTGCCCTCGTCGGTATTCACCTCGTCGGCGATGTCGTGGATGAAGTCGTAGACCCGCTGGCTCAGGTCCAGCTCCCGCCCCTCCTGGGAGAAGTGGCCGATCTTCACGGTGGCGCCGATGTTCACGGTGCCGCTGTCCGGCGTCAGTTCCCCGGCGATCAGGTGGAGCAGGGTGGACTTGCCGGCGCCGTTGCGGCCCACGATGCCGATCCGGTCGCTGCGCAGCAGGTTGTAGGAGAAGCGGCTGACGATGGGCCGGCCGTCAAAGGCCTTGGACACATCCCGCAGCTCGATGATCTTCTTCCCCAGGCGGCTGGAGGCCGCCGCCATCTGCACGGCTTCATCCGTCTCCGGCGCGTCCTGGTTCAGCAGGGCCTCATACCGCTGGATCCGCTCCTTGGACTTGGTGGTCCGGGCCTTGCAGCCCCGCATGATCCACTCCCGCTCCACCCGGAGGATGGACTGGCGCTTGCGCTCACTGGCCTCCGCCATCTCCGCCCGCTGCTCCCGCAGCTCCAGGTACTTGGAGTAGTTGGCCTCGTAGTGGTACAGCTTCCCCCGGGAGAGCTCCGTGATGTGGTTCACCACCCGCTCCAGGAAGTAGCGGTCGTGGGTTACCATCACCAGGCCGCCCTTGAACCGGCGGAGCCAGTCCTCCAGCCAGGCCACCATCTCGCTGTCCAGGTGGTTGGTGGGCTCGTCCAGGATCAGTACGTCTGCCGGGTGGATGAGGGCCGCCGCCAGGGCCACTCGCTTCCGCTGGCCGCCGGAGAGGGTGCCCACTTTCTGGGAAAAATCCGTGATGCCCAGCCGGTTCAGCATGGCCTTGGCCTCATACTCATTCAGCTCCCGGAACTCGGCGGGGAAGTGGAGGAAGACCTGCTCCAGCACGGTGGCGTCCTCGTCTATCACCGGGTTCTGGGACAGCAGGCTGATCTGGACGTTGGGGTTCCGGGAGATGGTGCCGCCGTCCGGCTCCGTGACGCCGGAGAGGACCTTCAAAAAGGTGGACTTGCCGGTGCCGTTGATGCCGATAACGCCCACCTTGTCCCCCTCGTTGAGATAGAAATTCACATCATCCAGCAGCTGGCGGCTGCCGAAGTTGATGGAGAGATGTTCCGCGGATAAGAGCATGGGAGTTCCTCCTGAAAAAAGCTGTTTCAATTGTAACATATCCGCTCCCGGTTTACCAGAGCCAAAACCCTTGCAAACAGAGTGGTGTCAGGGTACAATAACAGGGAAATGAGGTTTTGCCATGCAAGAGATCCGGCCCTTTGAGCCCTGGTTTTTCATCCTGTTCGGCCTGTTCCACCTGCACCGGATCTGGGGCCTGCTGGACCGGGAGAGCTACGCCGCCTTCTGGCTGGGAGTCCTGACGGAGCGGGGCGCCTTTTACTGGGCTCTGATGGCGGCGCTGGGCGGGCTGTGCCTCTGGGCATTGGTGCTGTTCTTCCGGCGGTTCCGGGAGCGGCGCTGGTGGCGCTGGGCTTACCTGCTGGGCGGCGGATACGTGCTGTTCGACCTCTTCGCCATCGCGGCAGAGCTCCCTTTCTGGCATCGGCTGCTGGCGGCCATGTTCGACACGGCGGCCTGGTACTGGAACGGCCTGTGGGGCGCGTTCGCGGCTCTGGGCGCCGCCTGCCTGCTGCATGGAATTTTTCTGCTGCGCCGAAGGAGACGTGTCTGATGGAAACGATTTCATATACCCTGCCGCCAGAGCAGGACGGCGCCACGGTCCGGCATATCCTGAAGGCCGCGCTCCACGTCTCCTCCCACGCCATCTCCCGGCTGACCCGGACGGAGAACGGCATCCGGGTCAACGGAAAACACGCCCGCACCGTAGATCTCCTTCACACCGGCGATGTGCTGGAGGTGGAGACCGGCGACCACCGGCCGCCCCGGGTGCGGCCCACGCCGGGGCCCTGGCCCCTGCCTATCGTCTGGGAGGACGGCCACCTGCTGGTGGCGAACAAGCCCGCCGGCATGACGGCCCACGCCTCCAACTTCCTGCCGGACACGCCCACCGTGGCGGGGGCCCTGGCCTGGCAGCGGGGGACGGACTTCGTGTTCCACCCGGTGAACCGGCTGGACAAGGGCACCACTGGCCTGATGGTGGTGGCCAAGAGCGGCTACATCCACGACCGGCTCCGGTACGCGCTCCACACGGAGAAGTTTTGCCGGGAGTACCGGGCGGTGTGCATCGGCTGTCCGGAGCCGACATCCGGCACCATCGACGCCCCCATCGGCCGGGACCCGAACTCCGTGGTGGGCCGGTGTATCCGCCCCGACGGCGCCCGGGCCGTCACCCACTATGAAGTGCTTGGAACGGAAGGCGGCCTCTCCCTCCTGCGGCTGCGGCCGGAGACGGGGCGGACCCACCAGCTCCGGGTGCACATGGCCTCTATCGGCTGCCCCCTGGCGGGGGACTGGCTGTACGGGGAAGAGGACCCGGACCTGATCCCCCGGCCGGCCCTCCACGCCTGCGCTCTGGATCTGGACCACCCGGTGACGGGAGAGCATCTGTCCCTGTCGGCGCCCATCCCGGAGGACATGGCCCGGCTGGTGCCGGAGCTTTTGACGGAAACAGAGTGCGCAAGTGAAGAACCTTGACCATAAAACGGAAGGAGATATCTTATGTTAACTTGGAACGTCACCTATCACTGCAAGTCCGGCCAACGGGAGGCCTTTTATCAGGCCCTCTGTGATTTGGGCATCCGGGCCAACTCCCTGAAAGAGGAGGGGAACCTGAAGTACGACTACTTCCTCGCGGCGGAGGCGCCGGACGACCTGTTGCTGGTGGAGAGCTGGACCACGCCGGAGCTCCAGCAGGCCCACTGTCAGACGGAGATCTTCGGCCGTCTCCAGGAGCTGAAGGCGGAGTTCTGCGACAGCGTCCATATCGACAAGTTCGATCATTGAGCGGAGAGAAACGGGAGGCATCCAGCCTCCCGTTCCTTTTTATATTTATGAATGCTCCGCCGGCGTGTCCAGCAGCTCCTGAAGCTCCAGGAAGAACCGGGACAGGTGGAACCCGTCCGCCACGGCGTGGTGGATATTCAGGGAGAGGGGCAGCACGGTCCGCGCCCCCTCCCGTTCATATTTTCCCCAGGTGACCACCGGGGCCAGATAGGTGCCGCTGTCGAAGATGTGCATGTCGAAGCTGCGGTACCGGACCCAGGGCAGGCACGACACATCGAAGGTGTTGGGCGGCACGTCCGTCAGGTCGAAGTGGTCCAGGGCAGCGTACCGCGTCCGGTCCTCCAGAAAGCGGCGGTGGAAGGTCTCCAGGTCCGCCGTGAAGGGCGTCACCAGCTTCGCAAAGGTCTCCCTGTCCGGGTGGAAGTGGGCGTAGTAGGGCTCGATCCGGTCCCAGAGGACCAGCCGCCCCCGGCTATCCCAGCCGTACCGGAACTCCGCGTGGGCGTTGAGCACCTTGGACACCGCCCAGATCATGGCGGGGTAGAAGCGGAAGCCGCCGGCCCGGAGCCGCTCCAGAAACCGGGAGACCTCCAGATCCACCGTCAGGCTCATGACATAGCGCAGGTCGTCGATAAAATGGCGGAAGACAGGGCCTCGCTCCCAGGTATCCAGGTCCACAACAGTGTGGGACAGGCAGAAATTGTCGTTCATATAAGCCTCCTAAAATAAATAATTGATTTTAGGAGGCGGCGTCAAGTCCGCACTTCACAGGGCACCCTCCTCTCCGGGATTCTGCCTTCATTCTATCCGTCCCGGGGGAGGAAGTCAACAGCGGCACCTCTTGACAATTCCGGCCAGCCGCCCTATTCTGGAAAGACAACATTCGACAGGAGGGACTGCCATGGAGACAGGCCTTTGGAAGCAATTTGACCGGATCGTGGTATTCGACACGGAGACCACCGGCATCGAGTTCGGCCGGGACGAGATCATCGAGCTGGGGGCAGCGGCCTTTTCTGCGGAGGGAGAGACGGACTGCATGGACCTGCTGCTCCGCCTCTCCCCGGGGCGGACGCTGCCGCCCTTCATCACCCAGCTCACCGGCATCACGGAAGAGCAGCTGGAACGGGAGGGCGTGGAGAAGGCCGCCGCCTGTGAGGCGTTCTGCGCCCTGCTGGGCGGGGGAGAGCGGACGCTGCTGGCGGCCTACAACGCCCAGTTCGATCTGAACTTCCTCTATCATTTCCTGCGGCCCTTCGGGCGGACGGATGTTCTGCGCGCGCCCCGGTTCCTGGATGTCCTTACGGTGTACCGGGACCGGCGGGACTATCCCCACAAGCTCAGCGATGCCATCGGGGCCTACGGATTGGAGGATCAGGCGGTGAACAGCCACCGGGCGGTGGATGACGCCCGGGCCGCAGCGGTGCTGCTGGAGGCCATGGCGGCGGAGCGGGACGATTTGGATCGGTATGTGGATCTATTCGGCTACTCCCCCAAGTACGGTGTCTCCGGACGGCGGATCGCTTCGGTGGAGTACCGGCCTCAGCCCTATCAGCGGGTCCGACCTCTGTATGAAGTGACGGAAACACTGTGAAATATTTGTGAATTTTCGCAATTCCCTCTTGCAATATGACAACTTGTCAGCTATGATAAGCGACAGGTTGTCATGTTTCTTTTTTCCATTCGCCGGAAACCCCTTGACCTTCCCCCGGGAGGAAGGTATAAAATCAGGGGCGGCGCTGAAGAAAACGGACCTTCTAT
>DWXY01000025.1 GCA_019118935.1 Candidatus Oscillibacter pullicola | reverse complement strand
CTTCTCCCGGTCCATCATGCTGGCCACGATGGCCACCAGGGAGGAGACCACCGCACAGTAGGCCATGGTAAAGGAGCCGGTCTGCATGACGGTATACACCAGCACCACCAGGGGGAGCAGCAGGTAGAACTTGGGCCAGATGTCCCGGAATTTCGGCAGCTCAGACCGCTTCAGGCCCTTCAGCCCCATGGACTTGGCCTTGAAGTGCACCATGATGAAGATACCGGCAAAATACAGGAACGCAGGCAGGATTGCCCGGATGATAATGGTGTTGTAGGACTCGCCGGTCATCTCAGCCATCAGGAAGGCCGCCGCACCCATAATGGGGGGCATGATCTGACCGCCGGTAGAGGCCGCCGCCTCCACTGCGCCGGCAAACTGGGGCGGATAGCCGGTTTTCTTCATCAGGGGGATGGTCACCGAGCCGGTGGTCACGGTGTTGCCCACGGAGGAGCCGGACACCATGCCGCACAGGGCGGAGGAGATGACAGCCACCTTGGCCGGGCCGCCGGTAGCCGAACCGGCGATGGCATTGGCCAGGTCAATGAAGAAAGCCGCAATGCCGGTGGCCTCCAGGAAGGCGCCGAACAGGACGAACAGGAAGATGTAGGTGGAGCACACCTGGATGGGGGTGCCCAGAATGCCCTGGGTGGTGTAGAACAGGGTGTAGATCAGATCCTTGAATTCCATCCCCGAACCCAGCAGGGCATAGGCCATAAAGGCCACCACCACCACGATAATCGGGATGCCCACCACCCGGCGGCAGGCCTCAATGAGCAGCAGAATCGCCAGCGTACCGATGATGATATCAATGGTATCCAGGCGGCTTCCTTTGTAGATCAGGTCGTCCAGGAAATAGATCTGATAGCCGAAGGTGCCGATGGACAGCACCGCCAGCACAATGTCGTACCAGGGCATATAGTTGACCCGGGTGACCGCGCCCTTCTTGATGGGGTACATGATGTATACGAACACCAGGATCAGTCCCAGGAACCAGCAGCGGCGGACGCTGCCGTCCATGCTGGAGAACATGCTCACGTACACCATGAAGATCATAAACAGCGCCATGGCGTAGCGGATGACCTGCTTGGGCAGCCCCTCCCAGATCTTTGTGTTGGACTCCCGGTCATACTTTTTCATGACCGCTTCCACGTCTGCCGCGGTTCCTACGTCTACGTCGACGGGGGAAGAATCTTCTACCGTCCGTTTCTCTTTTTCTTCCACAATCGCTCTCCTCCTTTTTTCACACATTTAAAAAGGCCGGTACTCACAGGACAACGTGATGATGGAATCTTTTCCGCACAGTTCGCTGAGGCTGATGACCCTGGTATTTCCCACCTGGGTCTCCAGCTGTCCGGTGTACACGCCGATCAAATCTTTGATCTGCGGATAGTCCTGACTCACCTCTCCCAGCAGCAGGGTGCGGTCGGAAAAGCCCCCCGCCGAAGAGTTCAGTTCCGGAAAGGGCTGATGGATATTGTCTACAATCAGCGCACCGTCCTCGCCCACCCGGAACGTCTCTCCCGGGTTCAATTCTGTCTGGACGCCCGCGCCGAACTGATAGTAGATGGTGGTCTCCGCATATAGAACGCCGTCCTCCCCCACCTGAAACACATCCAGCAGCGGGTACAGGTTTACAGAGTGGATAAACCCCAGGCCCACCTGCTCCCCCGGCTGTACCCGGTAACTGGCATAGAGCTCCCCACTGTGCTCGTCCCGCACCGTGAGGTACCATCCTCCCCGTGTCCCAATGAAAAGGGCCGCTGCAATAATAGCAGCTATTATTGCAGCGGCCCCCCAAATTCGTTTGCGATGCAAGGTTCAGACGCTTTCCCGAATATTAAGCGGTGGTGGGGGCGTCGATGAGCAGGTTGCCCTCCTCATCCAGCACGCCGGCCTCCACATAGTATTTCAGGGCTCCGGGATGGACGGGGACGGAGATACCCTTGGTGGCGTCATAGTCGGTCAGCAGCTCGAACTTGGGATGGCCGACAATCAGCTCATCCTTGTTCTCGAACAGGGCCTTGGTGAGCTCATACACCGCGTCCTCGCTCAGGTCGGTGGAGGCGACCAGAACGGCCTGGACGGCCACGCAGGTCACTTCATAGTCCACACCCTCATAGGTCCCGGCGGGCAGGTTCTCCTGAACCAGGAAGTGGTAATGCTCCGTGAGGTAATCCACGGCCTCCTGGGTCAGAGAGACCATGGAGAAGTCCATGCCGCTGGTGGCCAGCTCGGTGATGGCCACAGTGGGGGCGCCGGCCACGGTGAAGGCCGCGTCGATCTGGCCGTTCTTCAGCTGCTCGGAGGCGTCGCCGAAGGAGCCGTAAGTAACATTGATGTCGTCATAGGTCATGCCGTAAGCTTCCAGAACCTGGCGGGCATTGAATTCGGTACCGGAGCCCCGGTCGCCCACGCAGACGGTCTTGCCGGCCAGCTCGGACACGTCGGTAATGCCGCCGCGGGCGGTGATCTGAACCGTCTCATTGTACAGGCCGGCCACCCAAAGGGCATCCGTCTCAGGCTCCTCGAACATGTCCTCGCCGTTGTGGGCATAGGTCAGCACATCGGACTGAAGAATAGCCAGCTGATACTTGTCATCGGTAATGCCCTGGACGTTCTCCTTGGAGGCGCCAGTGGAGGTGGCGGTCATGTTCAGCACATCACCGATAATGGGATTCAGTACAGTACACATACCAGAACCTACACCGTAGTAAGTACCGGTGGAGCCTCCGGTGGCCAAAACAGCCGTTTCACCCGAGCCGCCACTCGGGGCCGCTGCGCTTGTTCCGCCAGATCCGCTTTCAGAACCGGAGCCGGAACTCGACGCATGGGGGTTGCCACAGCCGGTCAGCGCCAAACTGGCCGCCATCGCCATGGCTAGGACAAGGGCAAGTTTCTTTTTCAGCATAGTGATTCCTCCATTTCAAAAATGATTTTCTGGGGAATTTTGCTTGCACACTCATTATAGTCTAATTGCATGTATAATGCAAGAAATTTTTTTGCCTCTTTTCTATTTTGACCAAAATGATTCATTTTCCCTCAAAATCGTTATTATTTTAACGATTTTCCCCTGTCTCCGTCTTTCTTTTGCAGGTTTTCCTGCGTTTTCTCCCCCTCTCAGTCCGGCCGCCAGTCCTCCATCGCCTCTTCCAATTTTGCCAGCGCCCGCTTTTCAATGCGGGATACATACGACCGGCTGATGCCGCACTGGGCGGCGATCTCCCGCTGGGTATGCGGGGCCTGACCGCCCAGTCCATAGCGCAGGGTGATGATCTTCCTCTCCCGGGGCGACAGACAGCTCTGGACACACTCCCGCACCTTCTCGCAGGCATCCCGGGTATCCAGCTCCTCCAGCATGTCATCATCCACAGCGATCACATCCATCAGGGAAAGGGAACTTCCATCCCCTCCCGATTCCAGCGTCTCTGTGAGGGATACCTCCCCCTGCAGCTTCTTCTGGGCCCGGAAGTGCATGAGAATCTCGTTTTCAATACACCGGCTGGCATAAGTTGCCAGCCGGACGTTTTTATCCGCCTTAAAGGTGGAGATCCCCTTGATGAGTCCGATGGTGCCGATGGAGATCAGGTCGTCCTGGTCCCCTGTCTGGGCGTAGTATTTTTTCACGATATGGGCCACCAGCCTCAAATTATGTTCCACCAGGATGTTGCGGGCCTCCAGGTCCCCCTGGGCGCAGCGCTCCAGGTATTCCCGCTCCTCCGCCGCCTTCAGGGGGCGCGGGAAGGAGCCCCCTCCCCCAGACAGGCGGAGGGTAAAAAACAGGCTGTGCAGCATCAGGTAGATCACCGGCGAAAACATGGGCAGACACCTCCTGCCCCACTGTATTCTCCTCCAGCTCGTCCCTATGTTCCATTTTGAAAAAATATGCTATACTGTACCAAATAGTTTAAGGTTGTCCGGCCTGAGGCGGAGGAATTGACCATGGACCAATATGAGATTTTAAAGCATTATTTCGGCTATGACCACTTCCGTCCGGGGCAGGAGCGGCTGATCGGGGCGATCCTCTCCGGGCGGGACGTTCTGGGGATCATGCCCACCGGGGGCGGAAAATCCCTGTGTTACCAGGTCCCCGCTCTGATGCTGCCCGGGATCACTCTGGTAGTCTCCCCCCTCATCTCTCTGATGAAGGATCAGGTGACCGCCCTGCGGAAGGCCGGGGTGGACGCCGCCTACCTCAACAGTACGCTGTCCCCGGACCAGATCCGGCTGGTGTACCGCCGGGCCTATCAGGGGACCTACAAGCTGCTGTATATCGCGCCGGAGCGCTTGAGCGGCGAGGGTTTCGCCGCTCTGACCCAGGAAATGCCCGTCTCTCTGGTGGCGGTGGACGAGGCCCACTGCATTTCCCAGTGGGGACAGGACTTCCGCCCCAGCTATCTGAAGATCTCCGAGTTCCTGCACACTCTCCCCCGCCGCCCGGTGGTGGCCGCCTTCACCGCCACCGCCACAGCACAGGTGCG
>DWXY01000024.1 GCA_019118935.1 Candidatus Oscillibacter pullicola | reverse complement strand
GGCCGCCGACGTGGGCGCGGACCTGGTGGGCAAGGTGGAGGCCGGCATCCCCGAGGACGATCCCCGCAACCCCGCCACCATCGCCGACAATGTGGGCGACAACGTGGGCGACGTGGCCGGCATGGGTGCCGACCTCTATGAGTCCTATGTGGGCTCTATCCTGGCCACCTTCTCCCTCTCCGCCGTGGCGGGTTACGGCTTCTCCGGCATGCTGCTGCCCATCCTCCTGGCGGTGGAGGGCATCGTCTGCTCCATCATCGGCTCCTTCTTCGTCAAGACCAAAGAGGATGCCGACCAAAAGTCCCTGCTCAGGAGCCTGCGCACCGGCACCTACCTGGCCGCTGTGCTGGCCGCCGTGGTGGCCGCCCCCCTCACCTATATCATCGTGGGCAACTGGGGCGTATATGTGGCCATCCTGGCCGGCCTGATCGGCGGCTGCGCCATCGGCTACTTCACTGAGTACTATACCTCCGATACCTATAAGCCCACCCAGAAGTTGGCCGCCTCCTCCGAGACCGGCTCCGCCACCGTCATCATCGGCGGCATCTCTCTGGGCCTGAAGTCCACCGTGGCCTCCATCCTCATCGTGGCCGCCGCCGTCCTGGTGAGCTACTTCGCCGCCGGCGGCTCCCTGAGCGTGGTGGACGAGAGCGGCCTCTTCACCGAGACCTTCAACCGCGGCCTCTACGGCATCGGCATCGCCGGCGTGGGCATGCTCTCCACCCTGGGCATCACTCTGGCCACCGACGCCTACGGCCCCGTGGCGGATAACGCCGGCGGCATCGCAGAGATGAGCGGCCTGCCCGAGGAGGTCCGGGAGCGCACCGACGCCCTGGATTCCCTGGGGAACACCACCGCCGCCACCGGCAAGGGTTTCGCCATCGGCTCCGCCTCTCTCACCGCCCTGGCCCTGCTGGTGTCCTATGTGGACATCGTCCAGACCAAGACCACCGAGGTGCTGAACTTCACCCTCACCAGCCCCACCGTGCTGGTAGGCATGTTCATCGGCGCCATGCTGACCTTCGTCTTCTCCGCCTTCACCATGAGCGCCGTGCAGACCGCCGCCCAGTCCATCGTGCTGGAGGTCCGCCGTCAGTTCCGGGAGATCGCCGGTATCATGGAGGGCCAGACCGATCCCGACTACGCCTCCTGTGTCAGCCTGTGCACCCAGGGCGCTCTCCATGAGATGGTGATCCCCGCCCTGATGGCCATCGTGGTCCCCATCCTCACCGGCCTGGTGCTGGGCCCCACCGGCGTGGTGGGCCTGCTGGGCGGCGTGTCCGTCACCGGTTTCGCCATGGCCGTGTTCATGTCCAATGCCGGCGGCGCCTGGGACAACGCCAAGAAGTATATTGAGGGCGGCCACCACGGCGGCAAGGGCTCCGAGTGCCACAAGGCCGCCGTCGTGGGCGACACGGTGGGCGATCCCTTCAAGGATACCTCCGGCCCGTCCCTGAATATCCTGATCAAGCTGTGCTCCACGGTGTCCATCGTGTTCTCCGGCCTGATCCTGGCCTTCAACCTGATGAATCTCCTGTGAGTTTTCAACCCGGCGCCTCCCGCGGAAGTGGGAGGCGCCTTTTTTGCGGCGCCTTTCGCTCCGGACGAAAAAAATCGCTTCCCCCATTGCGCGCCGCCGAAAGAGACATATAATAGAGAGCAGGACAAGCTGTGCGGACTGCGCCCGCAGGGCGCCAATTCATGCAGGGAGGAACCGATATGAAGGAGAACATCACGATCCGTCCGGAGCGGGAGAGCGATTACCAGCAGGTGGAGGACATCATCCGGCAGGCGTTTTACAACCTCTACACGCCGGGATGCACGGAGCACTATCTGGCCCACATCATCCGGCCCCACCCGGACTTTCTGCCGGAGCTGGACCTGGTGCTGGAGCTGGAC
Organism: Candidatus Oscillibacter pullicola; assembly: GCA_019118935.1. GTDB lineage: Bacteria > Bacillota > Clostridia > Oscillospirales > Oscillospiraceae > Oscillibacter > Oscillibacter pullicola. The sequence goes on along the minus strand of DWXY01000024.1, from coordinate 1,387 downwards.
GGCCGGGTGGTCGGCAATATCATGTACACGAAGAGCACGCTGGTGGACGAGGCAGGGGAGGAGAAGGGCATCCTGACCTTCGGCCCGGTCTGCATCCGGCCGGGACTGCAGCGCCGGGGTTATGGCAGGCTGCTGATGGAGGAGTCCTTCCGGCGGGCGTCCGCCATGGGGTACGAGGCCGTTGTGATCTTCGGCGATCCCAACAACTACGTGGGCCGCGGCTTTCAGAGCTGCAAAAGGCACCAGGTCCATCTGGAGGACGGGACGTATCCCGCCGCGATGCTGGTGAAGGAACTGGAGCCCGGCGCCCTGGCGGGAAAAAGCTGGACATACCGCCAGAGCCCGGCATTTGTGTTTGACGAAGCGGAAGCCCGCCGGTTTGACGACAGCCTGCCGCCCATGGAGAAAAAGCGCCTGCCCTGCCAGGAGGCCTTTGAGATTCTCAGCAGCGCCGTCCTTCTCTGACAGGAGTGCGCACTTTTTTCGCCGGAAATGTCCGGCTTGCTTGACAGGGTAAACGATTACCGATATAATAGCACCGGAAATCCCTGGCGGTCCCTCCCTTGGGAGGAACGCGCCCGCATGATCCTGCCTTACAATTTAAATAAAAGGAGAACGAGTTCTATGAAGCAGATCATTGAGATCGTCGACGTCCTGGGCCGGGAGATCCTGGACAGCCGGGGCAACCCCACCGTGGAAGTGGAGGTCTATCTGGAGGACGGCACCATGGGCCGCGCCGCCGTGCCCTCCGGCGCCTCCACCGGCATCTATGAGGCCTGCGAGCTGCGGGACGGCGACAAGGGCCGCTACAACGGCAAGGGTGTGGAAAAGGCTGTGGAGAACGTCAACACCGAGATCGCCGAGTGCCTGATCGGCATGAACGTCCTGGATCAGACCTCCATCGACAAGGCCCTGATCGACCTGGACGGCACCCCCAACAAGTCCCGCCTGGGCGCCAACGCCATCCTGGGCGCCTCTCTGGCCTGCGCCAAGGCGGCGGCCGAGAGCCTGGGCACCAGCCTGTACAGCTATATCAGCGGCGTCAACGCCAAGCAGCTGCCCGTGCCCATGATGAACATCCTCAACGGCGGCGCCCACGCCACCAACAACGTGGAGATCCAGGAGTTCATGATCATGCCCGTCTCCGCCCCCTCCTTCCGGGAGGCCCTGCGCCGCTGCGCTGAGGTGTTCCACGCCCTGAAGGCCGTGCTGAAGGAGAACGGCACCCCTGCCGCCGGCGTGGGCGACGAGGGCGGCTACGCCCCCAACCTGAAGAAGGACGAGGACGCCCTGAAGGTCATCGTCCAGGCCATCGAGGCCGCCGGCTACAAGCCCGGCGAGGACTTCAAGATCGCCATCGACGCCGCCGTGTCCGACTGGTACAACC
>DWXY01000023.1 GCA_019118935.1 Candidatus Oscillibacter pullicola | reverse complement strand
CGGACTTTGAAATTACCTCCGGTGTGACTGGTGAGGGTATTCCTTATACATTGGTGGTATCCGAGACCCCGGAAAGCGATTACTACAATGACTTTTCTAGTGCAGACGCCTATTTTGTTTTGAAGAACGGGCTTTATACCCTCGATGCCGTATCTCCGGGCAGGGACAGCGGAGCGGACGCGAAAGCTGCCCTGGAAGAGCTCCTGGCCCTCTTCTGAGGAAAGGAAAAACCCGCGGAGGCAATGCCTCCGCGGGGGTTGTTTTAGTCCTGATACAGCGGGAACCGCTTGCACAGCTCCGCCACTTCCGCGCGGACCTGCTCCACGTGGTCCGCATAGTCCTCTTTTGCCATGAGGCCCATCCACCGGGCGATCTCCGCCATCTCCGGCTCCCGGAAGCCCCGGGTGGTGACGGCGGGGGTGCCCACCCGGATGCCGCTGGTGACGAAGGGCTTCTCCGGGTCGTTGGGGATGGTGTTCTTGTTCACCGTGATGCCCACTTCGTCCAGCCGGTGCTCGTACTCCTTGCCGGTGAGGCCGAAGGGCCGGGTGTCCACCAGGATCAAGTGGTTATCCGTGCCGCCGGACACCAGCCGGAAGCCCTGCTTCACCAGCTCCTCCGCCAGAATGCGGGCGTTGGACACCACCTGCAGGCCATAGGCTTTGAACTCCGGCTTCAGCGCCTCGCCCAGGCACACGGCCTTGGCGGCGATGATATGCTCCAGCGGACCGCCCTGGGTGCCGGGGAACACGGCGGAGTTGATCTTCTTGTACAGGTCGTCGTCATTGCACAGGATCATGCCGCCCCGGGGGCCCCGCAATGTCTTGTGGGTGGTGGTGGTCACCACATCGGCGTAGGGGATGGGAGAGGGATGGACGCCGGCGGCCACCAGACCCGCAATATGGGCCATGTCCACCATCAGATAGGCGCCCACCGCGTCGGCGATCTCCCGGAACTTGGCAAAGTCCAGGGTACGGGGATAGGCGCTGGCCCCCGCCAGGATCAGCTTGGGACGGCACTCCTTGGCGATGGCCATCACCTGCTCGTAGTCGATGGTCTCCGTGTCGTCGGACACACCATAGGGGACGATGTGGAAATATTTTCCGGAAATGTTCACCGGGCTGCCGTGGCTCAGATGGCCGCCGTGGGCCAGATTCATGCTGAGCACTGTGTCGCCGGGCTGCAGCAGGGCGAAGAATGCCGCCAGATTGGCATTGGCACCGGAGTGGGGCTGGACGTTGGCGTGCGCACAGCCGAACAGCTGACAGGCCCGCTGCCGCGCCAGCTCCTCCGTCACGTCTACGGCATAGCAGCCGCCGTAATACCGCTTTCCGGGATAGCCCTCCGCATACTTGTTGGTGAGACAGGTGCCCATGGCCAGCAGGACAGCCTTGCTGACGATGTTCTCGGAGGCGATCAGCTCGATGTTGTGCTGCTCCCGGTCGAATTCCTTCTGAATAGATGCCCCCACCTCGGGGTCCGCCTGGGAGAGAAAGTCCATGATGTCCTGGATCATTGCAGGGGTCCTCCTTCGTGTGATCCGGTCTCCCGGAGAATATAAGCCTTTTTCAGCTTATCAGAGTTCCGGGGACCTGTCAAGGGAACAAAAGGTAATACCCCCACAAAATGTTGTAGAGATAGTTGGAATATTTTGACGATTTTGTGGGAGGCGGACCTTTTCCCAGTCATTCCAGCCGGGCGGGCGTGCCATCCTCAAAGAGTCCGGCTTCTGTCAGCACCCAGGGGATGGGATAGTCGTGGACGCCGAAGGGGATCTCCTGGCGCAGCAGCCGCTCCCGGCACAGCAGCACCGCCGCGCCCCGGTAGTGGGCCAGGAAGCGGTCGTAATAGCCGCCGCCACGGCCCAGCCGGCGACCCTCCCGGCTGCAGGTGACGCAGGGGATCACCGCCAGGTCGATCTGGTCCGGGGAGAGGGCGGGGCTGTCTGCCGGAGGCTCCAGAATGCCGTAGGCGCCGGGAGAGAGCTCTTTCAGGTCCCGGACGGCCCGCAGCTCCATGATGCCGTCCGCCACACACAGGGGGACGCACAGCGTCTTGCCGTCCGCCAGAGTCTGTTCCAGAATGGGACGGGTGTCGATCTCCCGCCCGGCGGAGACGAAGCAGAACACCGCCCCGGCACTGCGGTACTCCGGAAGGGCCAGGAGATGTCGGGCGATGGCCCGGTCCGCCGCCTCCCGGTACCGGGGGGAGAGCTGGGCGCTGAGGCGCCGGATGGCGGCCCGGAGCTGCTGCTTTTCCTGGTCTGTTGTCATGGCAGGGGATCCTCCTCTTTCTCTGGACGGGCCGCGCCGTAGGAGATGACGTCGGTCCCGAACTTTCCACGGAGGCGGTCCATGGCCGCCTCCAGCTTTTCCTGTTTTTCCTTTTTGGGCGCCGCCCCAGCTGTGAACAGGTCCACCTGTTCATAGGCGTCCTCCGACCGGACCAGATGGATGGCGGTGACGGTCAGGGCCCGGACGGGGGCAGGGGGTTTCCACAGCTGGCCGGTCAGGTCCATGGCCGCCGCCGTCAGCTCCCGGATCAGGTGGGTGGGGGCGGAGAGCTGCATCTGGCGGGAGCGGTCATGGAACTGGGGATCCCGCACCGTCACCTGGACGCCGCCGGCATACAGCCCACTGTGCCGCAGCCGGGTGGCCACGGAGTCCGCCAGCACGGCGATACCGCCCCGGACCTGCTCCGCGGTGGTGAGGTTTTTCGGGAAGGTGGTGCCGTTGCCCACCGACTTCACCATCTCCGGCTCGTACCGGGAGCGGACCGGATCGGCGTCCAGTCCGTTGGCATAGTCGTGGAGCTGGACGCCCATTTTGCCCATCAGGGTCTCCAGGGCATCCCGCTTGCAGGCCGCCAGCTCTCCGACGGTCTTCACGCCGAACTGGGCCAAAATCTTCCGGGCGGCGCCGCCCACGTACAGCAGCGCCCCCACCGGCAGGGGCCAGACCAGCTTCTGCCAGTTCTCCCGGGAGATGACAGTGGTGGCGTCGGGCTTCTTGTAGTCGCTGCCCAGCTTGGCGAACACCTTGTTGAAGGAGACGCCCACCGAGAGGGTCAGTCCCATCTCCCGCTTCATCCGCTGCCGCAGATGGTCCGCCAGGGCCTTGGCGTCGCCTCCGAAGAGGTGGAGGGTGTGGGTGACGTCCAGCCAGCTCTCGTCGATGCCGAAGGGCTCTACCAGGTCCGTATACTGCTCGTAGATGGCGTTGACCTCTTTGGAGACCTGCCGGTACAGTTTGTGGTGGGGCGGCAGCAGCACCAGCTCCGGGCACTTTTTTTTGGCCTGCCAGATGGTCTCCGCCGTCTGTACGCCGAATTTTTTCGCCGGTTCGTTCTTGGCCAGGATGATGCCGTGGCGGGAGGTGGGGTCCCCGCAGACCGCCACAGGCACGTTCCGCAGGTCTGGGCGGCTCCGCAGCTCCACGGAGGCGTAAAAGCTGTTCAGATCGCAGTGCAGGATGATGCGGTCCATGGCCCCGCCTCCTTTCTTTCCCCTATTATAGCACATCTGTTCGCTTTTGAAAAGGGAGAAGGGATGGGAAGGTTTTGACATACCGGCGCGGGGAGGCGGAGGGACGGATATGGGCCGCAGTAAAAGGCGCGGGGACGGTATCCGCCCCCGCGCCTGTGGTGTTCAAATTTACAGAATCCCCATCAGCACCAGGGCCAGCACCACAAAGGTTGCCAGCAGGGCCAGGGAGAACAGGAGGAACCCGGCGCTCAGCTTGCCCTTGCCCTCGACAGGCGCATGGGACTCCGGTACCAGCCGGGCCTTCCGCAGGGCGGTGACCACCGGCTTGTAGAGCAGCAGGATCAGCGCCATGTTCAGGCCGCCCTTCACCAGGTTGAAGGGCAGGAACACCGGGATCAGCATGGGGACCACGATTTCCTCGCGATCCATCTCCATATAGATGGGCGTGATGAGATAGTTCCACAGCAGCATCACCACCGTGAGGCAAACAGTGCCCAGAGCCAGGCCGATGACGGCGCCCTTGCGGGTGTGGAACTTCTTGTAGACGAAGGCGGCGGTGCAGCAGAAGGCGCAGGTGGCCAGCACATTCATGATGCAGCCGATGGGGCCGGTGTCGCTGACGGTGAACATCTCCACCACGGCCACCACGATGGAGATGACGGCGGCGGACAGAGGCCCGAAGAGGAAGGCGCCGATGCAGATGACCGTGTCCTTCAGGTCCATCTGCAGGAAGCCGGACACCTGCGGCAGCATCTTGCTGAGGAGCATCACCACATAGGCGATGGCGGCCAGCATGGCCAGGGAGGTGATGGTTCGGACGTTTGTTGCGGGCCGGGTGGGGTTCTTGATGGCGTTGACATTGGGTTCAGACATAAAAATACACTCCTTTTCGTTGCTTGAAAACACCCTGGACGCTTTGGCTTCTCCAAGGTGATCCACGCAACGCAGGAGCGCGAACAAACGCGCGGCCACGCCGCACTCATCTTCTTCCATCCAGACTGTAACTGTTGGTCCCGGAGTTTCACCGAGTCAGCGCCTGTGCATACGCGCAGGCGGTCGCGGACTGTACCGCCAGTGGGGAATTTCACCCCGCCCTGAAGACAAAGTATTCAGTTGCTTTCTGGCCATAGTATATGACAGCGCGGAAGAAATTGCAAGTCCCTAAATGAAAAAAAGGCAAATTTCCCATGGGTCTTTACAAATCAGAACGGATGTTCTATACTGGACCCAAGACCAAAAGGAGGGAGGCGGAGACCATGCGGGGGCGGCAGTCGGCCTGCTGCTTTACCGGGCACCGGCCCGGCAAGCTGCCATGGCGGTATGATGAGGAGGACCTGCGCTGCGTGTCGCTCAAGGCCCGCATCGCGGACGCGGTGGAGGCGGCCTATCAGGAGGGGTTCCGCCACTTTCTCTGCGGCATGGCCCTGGGCTGTGACCTGTATTTCTGCGAGTGCGTCCTCCGCCTGCGCCAGACGCACCCGGATGTGACGGTGGAGGCGGCCGTCCCCTGCCCCACCCAGGCGGATGCCTGGCCGCCGGACCAGCGGCGGCGGTATGAGCAGCTGGTGGCCGCCTGCGATTTTGAGACCCTGGTATCCGCCCGCTACACCCCCACCTGCATGCAGCGGCGGGACCGGTATATGGTGGATCACGCTGCGCTGCTGATCGCCGCCTTTGACGGGTCTCCCGGCGGCACCCGGTACACGGTGGAGTACGCCATGCGCCGGGGACTGGAGATCGTGGACCTGCCCATTGTGCTGGAGCCCGCCCGGTAGGCCGGGGCGCCTGGATGCGGAGACGTCCGGTGCCCCGGCTTTTTCCTGCAATATGGGCCGGAGCCGTTGCGCGGGGAGCCCTGTTGTGGTATGTTGAAGAGGAAGGCAATCTGAGATTGCGGAACTTCCATGCTTGGTTGCTGGTATGCAACCGGGCGGTCTGATAAGCTGAAGGCATCCAAGAGAAGGGAGAATGCCTATGACATTCGGAGAGAAGCTGCAATCCCTCCGGCAGAGATCCGGTATGAGCCAGGACGCGCTGGCCGAACGCCTGCAGGTGAGCCGGCAGGCCGTCAGCCGCTGGGAGCGGGACGAGACCATGCCGGAGACGGACAAAGTGGTGGCCCTGGCGGATATTTTCGGTGTGACAACAGACTATCTGCTCCGTCCCCAGCCGGCGCAGGCGGAGCCGGAGGAGAAGCAGCCGCCCCGGGAGCGGCAGGACTGGGTGGAGCGGTTTCTGGCCTTTGCCAGGCGGAAGTGGTACCTGCTGGGGTGGGTGCTGATCGCCTGGGGCGCGCTGGACCTGGCGCGGCTGCTGCTGTTCTACCTGGCGTACCGGGGGATGCTGGGCGGATTCACGGGCCTGTTCGGCTGGAATATGGCAGAGATGGGCGGAGTGAATTTGTTTGACGTGTTCCCGGCAGGTGTGCTGCTGTTCCCGGCCCTGTACGCCGCCGTGAAGATCGCGGCGGGGGTGCTGGTGCTGTATTTCGGCAAGCGGTACGTGCGAAAGAGAATGGAGGAGAAAAAGCCGTGAAGAAGATCTTTTGGGGCTTCTTTTTCGTGTACTTGAACTTCAATCTGACCATCAACGGATTCGGGCTGAACTTGATACCGGACTTTGTTGGCTATATCCTGCTGTATCAGGCGGCGGGGACGCTGGCGGGGGAGAGTGGACAATTCCGGAAGCTCCAGCCTATTTCGGTAGCCATGGCTATTTACACGGGCATTCTGTGGGTGGGGGAGCTGCTGGGCATCACCGGGGAAACCTGGCTGGATATGCTCCTGGACACGGTTGCTTTGGGGGTTTCCCTATATATTTCCTGGAATGTGATCCAGGCCATTTTGGAAATAGAGGAGAACCGGGGCGCGGACCTGAACGGCCGTGCTGTCCGTCGGGACTGGTTGGTGCTGGTGATCGCACAGATTGTCTCGGTGGGGATTTTTTTGCTTTTCAGATCGCTCCTGCTCATAACATCGGAAGTACTGCTTATCAGCGCACTGTTGCTGTTTGTAGCACTGGCCCTTGTGGCGGTCATCATTCGATTCCTGTCCTCCCTGTGGAAGTGCGCCGGACTCTATGATGGCCTGCCGCCAAAGGACAGCGGCCTGGAAAACCTGTGAGAGACTGAGAGGAGAGAGACCGCCATGCGAAAGGTACTGCCCATGTCCCGCATCCGGGAGATGGAGCCCTATATGGACGCCAAGGTGCTGGACTACATCCACGAGGGGCAGATCGAAGCGTTTGAGGGCTTTGAGGACTTCGATCTGATCGCCTTTGACTGGTACGACGTGCGCAGTGAGCGGACCACGGCCTCCCAGATGCTGCTGTATCTGGACCGGGAGGACCTGTTCGCCTTCTGCGAGGACGACGCGGCGGAGGCCGCCGCCCAGGCGGCCCTGTTGGTGCCGGAGGAAGAGGCGCTGCCCAACGAGCAGGTGCTCCATCGCTTCTTCGTCCGGCTGCTGAGGGGGGATATGGCCCACCTGGACCGGCTGGAGGCGGCCATCAGCGACGGAGAGACGGAGGTGCTCACCGGCGCCCACGAGGCGTATCTGGACCGGATCATCACTTGGCGGCAGGAGCTGCTGCGGCTGAAGCGGTACTACGAGCAGCTGGACTCCATCTTCGACGAGCTGGCGGAGAACGACAACGGCCTGCTGGGCAAGCAGAACACACGCCGCTTCGCCAACCTGGGCAATCGGATGGAGCGGTATCTGAACGCGGTCCAGTCCCTGCGGGAGTCCGTGGCCCAGCTGCGGGAGGCTTATCAGTCCCAGCTGTCCATCCAGCAGAACGACCTGATGAAGATCTTCACCGTGGTGACGGCGGTGTTCCTGCCCCTGACCCTGCTGGCGGGCTGGTACGGGATGAACTTCGCCAATATGCCGGAGCTCCAGTGGAAATACGGCTACCCGGCGGTGATCCTGGTGAGCGTGGGGATCGTGGCGGCGCTGGTGATCTACTTCAAGAAGAAAAAGTGGCTGTGACACAGAAAAACAGCAGGCCGCCCCCAATGGGGGCGGCCTGCTTTGTGTCCCGCAGCGGTTCAGGTTGCCCGGTCCCGCAGATATCTGCCGATGTCGAAGTCCAGCAGCTTCGTGTCCCCCTTGAGATACAGGGGGTGGTGGGGGTGGCCGGATTTCAGCAGGGGGCCGGCGGTGAACCACTCTGCTCCGGCGGCGCTGGCGTCGGCGGCAAAGTCCCGCATACAGTCCATCAGATACCCTCGCTTTTCGATGATGTTCCCCCAGGCGGCCCACAGGGCGGGGGTCGGGGACAGGGAGAGGAGATACCGGAAGGCCTTCCGGTTCTCCGCATGGAGCACCGGGTTGCAGGACCGCTCCATATCATCGGGCCGGGTGGCCCGCTGGGCGTAGACGTTGAACATCAAAAAGCTGTCGTACCCGTTGGAAAGCGCGATCCGCTGGGCGGACTGGAGGGTGGGATCCAGGGCGTCCGGCGCGGCGGTGGAGGGGTTGATGCCCATGCAGATCAGGGGCTTCCGGCCCCGAGTGCCCAGGATATACCGGTATTCCGAATAGTGGTTGGGGACGTACAGCCAACGGCCCACGTCGTAGTCCGGCGATGGCCGGAGGGCAGTGGCCAGGGCATCGTCAAAGGGCTCCAGCGCCAGGGCGGCGGTAGGGCCTTGGGGAATGTGCATGGGTCAGTCCTCCTTGGAAAATCTTCAAGAAACAGGATAGCACGAATCGACGGGATATGCTACAATGAATTTTGAAATTGCGCAAAGGAGGTCCCGCCATGCTGACGATCCTGATGGGCCGGGCCAAAACGGGAAAATCGGAACAGGTGCTCCGCCGGATCGGAGAACTGGGGGATTCCAGCCGGCAGATCCTGCTGGTGCCGGAGCACGCCTCCCACCAGGCGGAGGTAGATCTGTGCCGGGCCTGCGGAGACACTGCCAGCCGCCATGCGGAGGTCCTCAGCTTCCGCCGCCTGTGCGACCGGGTGCTGACCATCACCGGCGGCGCCGCCCAGGTGACTCTGGATGCCGGCGGCAAGCTGTTGACCCTGCAGAAGGCCCTGGGAGAGGTGGCCCCCTTGCTGAAGGTGTACCGCCGCCCCTCTCAGAAGGCGTCGTTTTTGCAGCAACTGCTGGATCTCTTCGACGAGCTGCGCTGCTACGACGTATCTCCGGAGCTGCTGGAGAGCCAGGCCCGGGAAATCCAGGGGGCCACCCGAGACAAGCTGCTGGATTTGAGTCTGCTGTATGGCGCCTATGAGTCCCGGCTGTACCGCCCCGGCTTTGACGCCCGGGACCGGATGACCAAGCTCTGCGAGGCACTGGAGTCCTCCTGCTACGCTTTCGGCAAGGACGTGTTTCTGGACGGCTTCACCTACTTCAACACCCAAGAGCGGCGGGTGCTGGAGATTCTGCTGCGGCAGGCCAGGTCTCTGACGGTGACGCTGCTGGGGGAGCCGGACAGCGCCGAGGAGATGTTTCAGGTCTCTCTCCGCACCCGGGACCAGCTGACGAGGCTGGCGGACCAGGCGGGCTGCCCCTGGGAGGTCCGGACGCTCACCAGCGCCGACGACTCCGCCCTGGGATATCTGGAGCATCACTTCTTTGGAGAGGGAGAGCCTTACCAGGGAGACAGTTCTGCCATCCGGGTCCGGGAGGCGGACACCGCCTTTTCCGAGGTGGAGCAGACGGCGGCGGATATCCGCCGCCTGGTGGCGGCGGGGAAGTGCCGCTACCGGGACATCATCGTGGCCGCCCGGAACATGGCCGACTACGAGGGCACCATCGAGACGGTATTCGAGCGGTACGGCATTCCCGCCTATCTGAGCCGCCGGAGCAGCATGCTGGAAAAGCCCGTGTGGAGTCTCATCACCGGCGTCCTCTCCGCTCTGGAAAACGGCTTTGAGTACGAGGACATGTTCCGCTGCCTGAAGACCGGCCTGGCGGGCCTGACGCCGGAGGAGTGCGATGAGCTGGAAAACTACGTTCTCACCTGGGAGATCCATGGGAAGATGTGGCTCCGGGATGTGAACTGGACCGACAATCCGGACGGTTACGGCGCCCCTTGGGACGACCGCCGCCAGGCCCGTCTGGACCGGGTGAACGATCTGCGCCGCCGGGTGCGCTCGCCCCTTGCGGAGCTGTATGAGGGGCTGAAAGCCGGCGTTACAGCCGGGGAGAAAGTAAATGCTCTTTACAGTTTCCTGGAGCGTCTGAATCTCCAGAACGCGCTGGAGGAACAGATGCGCCTCCAGGCAGACGCGGGGCGCCTCCAGGACGCGGAGGAGACCGCCCAGCTGTGGGAGATCCTCTGCGCCATCCTGGACCAGTTCGTGGAGATCCTGGGAGACGAGCCCATGGAGACCGACGAATTCAGCCGCCTGCTGCGGCAGGTGGCCTCCCAGTACAGCGTGGGCACCATCCCCGTGTCCCTGGACCAGGTGTCCGTCACGGAGATCACCCGGAACGACCGTCACACGGATGCCTACCTGTTCCTGCTGGGGGCCAATGACCATGTGCTGCCCGCTGTGGGTCAGAGCGGCGGCATTCTCAACGACGATGACCGGGAGGAACTGGCCCTGCGGGGCATCCGCCTGGCGCCCAGCGGCATGGAACAGATGGGCATTGAGCTCCAGAACCTCTACGCCGCTCTGGTCCAGCCCCGGGCGGGACTGGTGGTCAGCTATCCCACGGCGGACGTGTCCGGTGCGGAGCTGCGCCCTGCCTTTGTGGTGGACCGCCTGCTGACGCTGTTTCCGGAGCTGCGTGTCGAACGCGAGGAACCTGACAAGGCTTACCGCCTTACAGCGATGATCCCCGCCTTGGAGACCGCGGGGACTGTCCCAGGGGGTCCCCTGTGGCGGCACTTCGCGGCTGACGAAGCTCTGGCTCCCCCATTGGCGGCCATGGAGCGGGCGGCGGCCCTGAAGCGGGGACGCCTCTCCCGGAGCGCGGTGCAGGCGCTGTACGGGGAGCGGATCTCCATGTCTGCCTCCCGGATGGAGCGGCTGCGGAGCTGCCACTTCGCCTACTTCATGGAGTACGGCCTGAAGGCCAAGGCCCGCCGGGCGGCGGCCTTTGATGCCCCCCAGATCGGCACCTTCCTCCACTACCTGCTGGAGCACGTCACAAAGGACGTGCTGGACCGGGGCGGCTTCGCCGCGGTGGAAGAGGAGGACCTCCACGCCCTGGTGCGGCGGTACATCGACCGGTACGCGGCGGAGGTGCTCCAAAATCTGGAGGGCCGGAACGCCCGGTTCCGGTACCTCTTCGCCCGGCTGCGGAACACCGCCTACGCGGTGGTGGACCAGATCGCGGAGGAGATGCGCTGCTCCGACTTTGTGCCCCTGGCCTTCGAGCTTTCCTTCGGCGACCGCGGAGAGCTGCCGGCGGTGACGGTCAGCGAGCCGGACGCAGAGCTGCGGATCGGCGGCAAGGTGGACCGGGTGGACGGCTGGGTGAAGGACAACAAGCTGTATCTCCGGGTGGTGGACTACAAGTCCGGCCGAAAGGCCTTTGACCTGGCCGCCGTCCGGATGGGACTGGACATCCAGATGCTGCTGTACCTGTTCGCTTTGCAAAAGGAGGGAAGGCAGCGCTTCGGCATGGATATCGAGCCCGCCGGGGTGCTGTATCTCCCTGCCCGGGACGAGATCCTCTCCGCCGAGCGGAACATCACGCCGGAGCAGCTCCAGAGCCAACGGGAGAAGGAGCTGCGCCGGACAGGCCTGCTGCTCTCTGAACCGGAGGTGCTCCGGGCCATGGAGCACGAGGCCCTGCAAAGCCCCCGATTCCTGCCGGTGCGGGTGGGCCGGGAGGGGGACGTGTCCGGCGCCCTGGCCTCCGCCGACCAGCTGGGGCGGCTGGGGCAGTATGTGGAGCAGATGCTCCACCAGATCGCCCGGGAGGTCCGGGACGGCAACATCGACGCGGACCCCTGCTGCCACAATGAGGACGACAGCTTCTGCAAATACTGCGACTGGGCCGACGCCTGCCACTTCCAGGACGGGCGGGACGGCGATCACCTGCACTACATCCTGCCGGTGAAGCCGGAGGACTTCTGGCGCCAGGTGGAGGAGGAGACCGAGGAAGGAGGCGGACGGTAACATGGCAAAACTGACCCTGACCCCCCAGCAGCAGGCGGTGGTGGAAAACCGGGGAGGCAGCCTGCTGGTTTCCGCCGCCGCCGGCTCCGGCAAGACGAAGGTGCTGGTGGACCGGCTCTTCCGCTACGTGACGGAGGAGCGGTGCAACATCGACGACTTCCTGATCATCACCTACACCAAGGCCGCCGCGGCGGAGCTGCGGAGCAAGATCGCCTCCGAACTCTCCAAGCGGCTGGGCCAGACGCCGGGGGACCAGCAGCTCCGGCGGCAGCTGCTGCGGGTGTATCAGGCGGACATCAAGACCGTGGACGCCTTCTGCACGTCGCTGCTGCGGGAGAACACCCACCTGCTGGCCCGGGAGGGGGACAGCCGGGCCCTGACTCCGGACTTCCGGGTGCTGGATGACAATGAAGCCCAGCTGATCCGCCAGCGGGTGCTGGCCCGGACCCTGGAGGATTTCTATGACCAGCTGGACGAGGGCCGTGCCCTGCTGGCAGACACCCTGGGGGCCGGGCGGGACGACAGCCGCCTGGCCGCCCTGGTGCTGGAGCTGTACGACAAGGTCCAGAGCCACGCGGACCCGGCCGGGTGGCTGGCGGAGAACCGGACCGTCTGGGGCGGCTGGACCGGCGGCTTTGACGACACCCCCTACGCCGCCGAGCTGCTGGCCTCCATCCGCCGGAAGGGGGCCCACTGGGGGGCCCTGCTCCGGTCCGCCTCCGCCCGGACCGAGGGGGACGAGACTTTGTACCGGGGGTACGGGGAGAAGTTCCTCCAGGTGTCCGTAGCTTTTGACGCCCTGGCGGAGGTCCAGACCTGGGAGACGGCCCGGCAGGCGGAGGCGGCCATCGCCTTCCCACGGCTGTCCACCCCCAGGGGGCGGAAGGACGAGCCGGGCATCGCCGCGCTGAAGCAGGTGTGGGAGCGGTGCAAGGCGGAGGAGAAGAAGCTGGCGGGCCTGCTGTCCGTCTCCGGGGAGGAGGCCATGGAGGACCTGCGGGCCGTAGCTCCGGCCATGGTGGCCCTGCTGGAGCTGACGGAGGACTTTGCGGAGCGGTACCGGCAGGAGAAGCTGCGGCTGAACGCTGCCGACTTCTCCGACCAGGAGCACCTGGCCCTGGGTCTGCTGGTGGGCCCCGACGGCGCCCCCACGGAACTGGGGGAGCAGGTGGCGGCCCGGTACCGGGAGATCCTGGTGGACGAGTACCAGGACACCAATGAGATCCAGAACGCCATCTTCCAGGCGGTGTCCAAAAACGGGCAGAACATTTTCACTGTGGGGGACGTGAAGCAGAGCATCTACCGGTTCCGCCTGGCGGATCCCACCATTTTCCTGGGAAAATACAACCGCTTCAAGCCCTGGCAGGAGGCCGCAGACGGGGAGGAGCGGAAGATCCTGCTGTCCCGCAACTTCCGCTCCCGGCGGGAGATTTTGGAGAGCACCAACTTCATCTTCTCCAACATTTTGTCTGTGGAGATGGGGGAAATGGACTACGGCGAGGACGAGGCCCTCCACTTTGGGGCGGAATACTACCCGGAGCGGACGGACTGCCAGACGGAGTTCCATCTCATCTCCGCCCACCAGAAGTCGGGGGAGAACGACAGGCCGGTGAAGAAGGTCACCGCTGAGGCCCGGTTCGTGGCGGCGCGCATCCGGCAGCTGCTGGACGGGGGCTACCCCGTCACTGAGGGGGACGGCACCCTGCGCCCCTGCCGGCCGGAGGACATCGTGATCCTGATGCGCTCCCCCGGCAGCCGGTCCGCCGCCTTCGCGGCGGCATTGGCGGAGCGGGACATCCCCTGCTCCTTCCAGGAGAGCGGGGACTTCTTCCACACCATGGAGATCTCCGTCATGCTGTCCCTGCTGGAGATCGTGGACAATCCCCGGCAGGACGTGCCGCTGATCTCCGTCCTCCGGTCGCCCCTGTTCGGCTTCACGGCGGACCGGCTGGCGGAGGTCCGCTCCGCCTCCCCCACGGGGGACTACTACGACGCGGTGGCCGCCGACGGGGGGGAGGACTGCCAAGCCTTCCTGGCCACCCTATCGGAGCTGCGGCTTGCCAGCCGGGATATGAGCGTCCACCGGTTTGTCTGGCACATCTACAACCGGCTGAACGTGCTGGGGGTCTTCGGCGCCATGGATGACGGCGCGGCCCGGCGGGAGAATCTCATCGCCCTGAGCCAGCATGCGGAGAAGTTTGAGAGCAATGGATACCGGGGCCTCTTCGCCTTCGTCACTCAGCTGCGCCGCCTGCTGGAGCAGGACCAGGCCCCGGCCACCCGGGGCCCGGCGGAGGCCGCCGGCGTGCGGCTCATGAGCATCCACAAGTCCAAGGGCCTGGAGTTCCCCATCGTCATCCTGGCGGACCTGGACCACGCCTTCTCCCGGCAGGACTTCGACACGCCGGTACTGGTGCACCCGTCCATGGGCCTGGGGCCCAAGTGCATCGACCTGGAGCGGAAAATCCAGTATCCCACCCTGGCCCGGCTGGCCATTCAGGAGAAGCTGCGGCGGGAGAACCTGGCGGAGGAGCAGCGGATCCTCTACGTGGCTATGACCCGGCCCAAGGAGAAGCTGATCCTGGTGGATGCCCTGTACAACGCCCCCGGGCGGCTCCAGAAGCTGGCTGCAGTGGCTGCCTGTCCAGTGCTGCCGGAGACGGTGGCAGAGGGCCGGACTCTGGGGGACTGGGTCCTGCTGCCCCTGCTGTGCCGGCCGGAGGCCGCGCCCCTGCGGGCCATGGCGGAGACAGAGATCGACCAGCTGTATGTCGGAGAGGACAGCTCCTGGCAAGTGTTTCTCCATGACAGCGAGGACTACCGGGACCGGCCCGTCCGGCCCCAGGCGACGGCGGAGGCGGCGGGTGAGACCGCCCCCTTTGACCCGGATCTGCTGTCCTTTGTCTACCCCTACCAGCAGGAGACGGCCCTGCCCGCCAAGGTGACGGCCACCCAGCTGAAGGGCCGCCAGGTGGATCAGGAGATCGCCGAGCATGCCGCCCACACGCCGTACCTCCGCCCCCTGAGCCAGCCGAATTTCCGGCGGGAGCGGCAGGGCCTGACCCCGGCGGAGCGGGGCACTGCCACCCACCTGGTGCTGCAGTATTTGAATTTCTCCGACTTCGACGTGGCAGGGCAGATCAAGACGCTCCACCAGCGGAGCCTGCTGACGGACCAGCAGGCCGCGGCCGTGGAGACCGCACCCCTGGAGCGGTTCCTCCGCTCTCCACTGGCGGAGGAGATCCGCCGGAGCAAACACGTCCTGCGGGAGTATCGCTTCACCCTGCTGATGGATGCCCGGGAGTACGATCCCGCCGCCGCGGCGGGGGAGGAAATCCTCCTCCAGGGCGTGGTGGACTGCTGCTTCAAGACGGCAGACGGCCTGACCGTGGTGGACTTCAAGACGGACCACGTGTTCACGGCGCCGGAGGTCCGGCAGCGGGCGGAGCACTACCGCCCCCAGCTGGAGGCATACAGCCGGGCCCTGGAGCGGGTGCTGGAACGGCCTGTCACCCGGCGGGCCCTGTACTTCCTGGCGGCGGGGGAGACCGTGGAGATTTGAGGGAGGAGATCGTATGGGAAGGGAAATCGTCAGCACGGCCACGGCCCTGATGCCTTATTCGCCGGAGCGGGTGTGGGCGGTGGTGACGGACCTGGACCGCTGGCAGTGGCGCAGCGATCTGAGCCGCCTGGACCACATCGGTGAGGACGCCTTTACGGAGTACGACAAAACCGGCTTTCCCACCCATTTCACCGTCACGGACCGCCGCCCGACCTCCCGCTGGGCCTTTGACGTGGACAACGCCAACCTGACCGGCCGGTGGACCGGGGAATTTCGCCCGGAGGGAGGGGGCACCCGGGTCACCTTTACGGAGACCGTCACCGTGAAAAAGCCCTGGATGCGGCTCTTTGCCAAGGGCTATCTCCGCCGCCAGCAGGCCCGGTATCTGGCGGACCTGGGGCGGGCGCTGGAGACATCAGAAGGAGGGAACTGAAATGAGGCAGACGCAAAACGCTGACCGCCGCCGTCCTGGCGGCCCTGGCCCTGGCCGGCTGCACCGGCGGAACACCAGAGGAGATTCCGGAGGAGCCGCCGGTTCCGGAGAATGCCGAAACCACCTGGACCCTGACAGTGGGCCAGCCGGAGGACTCCACCTGCTGGGCCGCGGCCCAGGCCTTCGCGGCGGCCCTGTCCGACGCCACGGAGGGCGCCGTAGCGGTGGAGGTCCAGCCGGCGGCCGTCGGCCAGGTGGAATCTCTGGAGCAGACCGTGGCTGGGGTCACGGACTTTTATCTGGACAGCAGTTTGATCTACGGTTCCTATGACAGCGGCGGAGAGATGGGCAGACCGCTTTTCTCCGTGACCATGCCCTTCCTGTTCCCGGACGCCGAGACGGCGGCGGAGGTCCTGGACGACACCGGCGGGGAGGCCTTGAACGGCGTCCTGGAAGAGATGGGCCTCCGGGGCCTGGGATACGGGGAGCTGGGCTTCCGGTATCTGACCGCCGACCGGCCGGTGACCGCCCCGGAGGATTTGGAGGGACTTAAAATCCGTACGGCTGGAATGCTGGAAGTGGCCATGGCGTATGTGGAGTGCTGGGGAGCGGAACTCTACCCCTCCAGTTTTTTAGATGTGATGACGCCTTTGTCTGCGGGATACTATGACGGCCAGGAGAGCACCCTGGCGGAGGCGGACGCGGCGGGCTACCAGACGGTCCAGACGGACGTGACCATCTTCCCGGCCTTTTACGAGCCCGCCATCCTCACCATGAACGGCGATCTGTACGAGTCCCTCTCCACGGACCTGCGGGAGGCGGTGGACCGCTGTGCCCGGGAGGCCATGGCGGACCAGCGGCTCCGGAACCGGGAGCAGGAGGCGGAGCTCCTGGAGCGGTGGCAGAAAGAGGACGGCATCGCCGTCCACGTTCTGACAGATACCCAGTGCGATGCGTTCCAGGCCCTGACGGACCGGCTCTATGACCCGGAGGACCCGGACACCAGGACTGGTTTGCGGACTGTACGCCGGAGTGGGTGGAGCAGTTCCGCCCCTCCTGAAAAAATCTCCGGAAAAATGAAAAAAGGTCTTGCAATCTTGACGCCCGTGTGATACACTAATTAACGCCTTTATGGGGTGAAAGCTCCGGCGAGGTAGTCTGGATCAGAAAGAGGTGAACGAGAGCAATGAAGGAAGGAATCCATCCCAATTATCAGCAGACTACGATTACTTGCGCCTGCGGTAATGTGATTGAGACAGGTTCTACCAAGAAGGATATCAAGGTGGAAGTCTGCTCGAAGTGTCACCCCTTCTTCACGGGCAAGCAGAAGCTGGTGGATACCGGCGGACGCGTGGCCAAGTTCAACAAGAAGTTCGGTCTGGACAAGTAAGTCTGACACGTCACAAAAGGGTCTGCCGGTTGGGCAGGCCCTTTTTTCATTTACTTTTCCGGCAAAAGCGCATATACTGTTGGTATCAATGGAGCGGAAGGAGCGTTTGCATGAAGCTGCATCCTGTGGAGTTGGAGCGTTTGACGCCGGAGATCCTGCACGTCTTCGGGCGGCAGCCCCCGCTGCTGACCGCCGGAGACAAGACCGGCTTGAACACCATGACCATCGGCTGGTGCCAGCTGGGCCGGCTGTGGAACCTGCCGGTCTGCACAGTCTACGTGCGGCCCGAGCGCTATACCTATCAATTTATGGAGTCCCACGACTACTTCACCGTCTCCATCCTGCCGGAGGAGGCCAAAAAAGTGACCGCCCTCTGCGGCAGCAAGAGCGGCCGGGACGTGGACAAGGTGAAAGCGTGCGGCCTGACAGTCCGCTGGGGTGCCGGGGACGCCCCCTTCTTTGACGAGGCGGAGTGGGCCCTGGTGTGCCGGAAGCTGTACGCCCAGGACATGGACCCCGCCTGCGTGCTGGGGGAGGGGGAGATCCTGCCCTTCTACACGCCGGGACAGGGCGGCTGGCACCGGATCTATGTGGGCCAGGTCGTGGAGGCCTATCAAAAATAAGGAGTTTGCATGGCAGAGACACAGGAAGTACGAGACAAAGTGGTGCTGGTGGGACTGAACTCCCCAGTGCTGAAAAAAGAGGAAAACGCCGATGAGGACACCATGGAGGAACTCTCCGCCCTGGTGGAGACCGCCGGCGGCGAGACTGTGGGGATGGTGCTGCAGAACCGGCCGTCCCCGGACCCCCGGACCTTTATCGGCGAGGGCAAGGTGGCGGAGGTGCAGCTCTACTGCGAGAACACCGGCGCCACCATGGTGATCTTCGACAACGATCTGTCCCCCTCCCAGATGCGGGTGCTGACGGAGCTGCTGGGGGTCCAGGTGTTGGACCGGTGCGGATTGATCCTGGACATCTTCGCCCAGCGGGCAAAGACGAAGGAGGGCCGCCTCCAGGTGGAGCTGGCCCAGTACCAGTACCTGCTGCCCCGGCTCACGGGCATGTGGACCCATCTGGAGCGGCAGGCGGGCACCAGCGGCAAGGGGCCCATCGGCTCCAAGGGCCCCGGAGAGACCCAGCTGGAGACGGACCGCCGCCACATCCGCCGGAAGATCGACAAGCTCCGGGATGATTTGGAGGAGGTCCGCCGGGTGCGGGCCACCCAGCGGCAGCGGCGGCAGAAAAACGAAATCCCGGTGGTGGCCATCGTGGGCTACACCAACGCGGGCAAGTCCACGCTGCTGAACCACCTGACCGGGGCGGGAATCCCCGCCAACAACCGGCTGTTCGACACCCTGGACACCACCAGCCGGCTGCTGACCGTCAGCGACACGCTGGACGTGGTGATCTCCGACACGGTGGGCTTCATCCGCAAGCTGCCCCATCAGCTGGTGGAGGCCTTCAAGGCCACCCTGGAGGAGCTGGAGTACGCGGATCTGCTGCTCCACGTCATCGACGTATCCAACCCGGAGTGGCAGCAGCAGGCGGCGGTGGTGGAGAACCTGATCCGGGAGCTGGGAGCCGGAGAGCTGCCCCGGATCGACGTGTTCAACAAGTCCGACCGGCTGCCCGCCGGGGAGATCATGCCCCATGGAGAGGACATCTGCTCCATCTCCGCCAGGACCGGCGAGGGCGTGGACAAGCTGCTGGAGATGATCGCATCGCGGCTGGACAGCGGCAGCCGCCGCTGTGTGCTGCACATCCCCTACGACAAGGGGGGCCTGCTGGACCAGCTGTACCGGGAGGCCAAGGTGGAGAACGTGGAGTACGGGGAGACCATCGCCGTCACGGCGGTGTGCACGCCGAAGGTCCTGGGGCAGATGGCGCCGTTCCTTGTGGAATGAGCGCCCCCAGGCCCGCCCCGGTGCGCAGGCCCAGCAGGAAGGCGTGGATGGCGGTGAATTCCAGGACCCGGTCCAGATCCTCCCGCTCCGCCGCGCGCAGCTCCCCGTCCAGAAGGGAGAACCACAGTTCATAGTCTTCCCGGGGCGCCGCCTCCACGTAGGGGCGGATGTACCGGGGATAGAGCCATTTCATAAAATCAGACATTTCCGTGTTTCCCCCTTCCCGAAATACGCCAGATCAGGTGTATTTCGATCATATCACACCTGATCTGGCGTGTCAAGGAGGATCTATGAAAATAGGAAGCAGATTAAAAGCGCTCCGGAAAGAGCGCAGAGAGACACAACTGCAAGTCGCCCAAGCTGTCGGCATGGGAGACCGCCACTATCAGCGGATCGAAAATGATGAGGGCCTGCCGGGACTGGAGATTTTCAGCGCCCTGGCGGACCACTTCGGCGTATCCATGGACTACCTGGCGGGCCGGACGGACCGGCGGGACGTATGGAAATGAGCGCAGAGCGGACAGGGAGGACGGCCATGACCACCTATCGGGTGCCCTTTGAAAACGGGGAGAGCGAGTTCACGGAGAAGCGATCCCGCTTCATCAGCCACATCTGGCGGGTGGAGACCGAGGCGGAGGCCCGGGAGCGCATCGAGGAGATGAAGAAGCGCTACTACGACGCCCGCCACAACTGCTGGTGCTATCTGCTGCAGGAGGGCGGCGTGGTCCGCTACTCCGACGACGGGGAGCCCCAGGGCACGGCGGGCCAGCCCATGCTGAACGTGTTCCAGCGGGAGAGCGTCACCAACGTGTGCTGCGTGGTGACGAGGTACTTCGGCGGCGTGCTGCTGGGGGCCGGGGGACTGACCCGGGCCTATACCAAGGGGGCCAAGGACGCCCTGGACGCCGTGGGCATCAGCACCATGAGCCTGTGGACGCTGTGGGATGTGCCCTGCACATACCCCCTCTTCGAGCGGGTGAAGCTGGAGATCACCGCCTGCGGCGGCGTGGTGCGGGACACGGAGTACGGCGCGGACATCCGCCTGCGGGCGGCGTTCCCGGCGGGCGGAGCGGAGCAGTTCGTCCCCCGCCTCACGGAGCTCTCCGCGGGGAGTCTGGCCATGGAGGCGGCGGGGGAGGAGTTCCTTCCAGGCCCCCGGGAGTCCGCCAACGGAACATAAACAAACCGGGAGCCGGCTTTTTGGCCGGCTCCCGGTTTTGTTATGCGTGCTCCTGCCGGACGCGGTAGCCCAGCGCCTGGATCTTTTCCAGAATGTCCGCCTGCCGGACGCCCGTGGCGTCGTAGTCCACCGCCAGCTGTCCGCCGCTGCTGACGCTGACGGAGGTGACGCCCGGCAGGGTATCCAGCTCCCGCTTCAGCAGCTTCACGTCGTGCCGGTCCGCGTTCCGGTCCAGGGAGACGGAAATGCTTGCCATTCGCTTCACCTCCCAGCTGTGGGGAAGAAGTGTGGAGTCCTCACAGGTCCTCCAGGTCTGCCGCCGGGATGTCGTTTTCCACGTTGTCCCGGGCCAGATCGGTGTCCAGCACCGGATAGACGCTGGGGATGGGCTTCTCCTGCTTTCCCCGCCGGGGGAGCTCCACCTTGCGGTCGTCATCATGCATTCCAGATCACCTCCGCCATAGCTTGCCCCGCGCCGGGCCGAACCATGCCGGAAAAAGCCGGAAAACGGCGGCGGATGCGGCGCGGCCCCGGCGGCGGGAACGTGCCCGGCACCGGGGCCGCTGGCGGCGGTCAGTCCATGTACGCGCCGCAGCTGTGGTTGTTGTACTGCTTTTTGATATGGATGAGGATGGAGCTGTCGGGCTGCTCCGCCTCCTCGGTGATCTGATACCGGGTGCGGCTGCGGTCCAGCTGGGTCTTGTAGTGCTCCACCTCGGCCCGGACCGCCTGGACGGCGGCGTCGTGCTCCAGGTCTTCCTTCAGCTGAAAGTGGATCGTCTGCAGAAGACACGCTTCTTTGATGCGTTTCATGGTGAAATTCCTCCTATTCTTTTGGGCGGGCTGGCGCGCAGGATTCCGCGGTCAGGTCCAGCTTCCGCCGGATGTAGCCGCCGACCTGCTGCGGGCCGATGCGGAGAGAGAAGGAAAATGCCTGGGCGATCATGGACTCCGCCTTTTTCAGGATCTGTGCGTCCGTGGAGGCAAGGCCCCGCTCGCTCTCCAGGGACTTCTGGTACAGACAGCGGGCCAGCAGTAGGAGCTCCCGCTCGTCGCCCCGGCACAGGATGTCCCGGAAGGCGTCCAGCCGCTGCCTGCGGTCCTCCACCCAGGGCAGGCGCTCCTCCCGGACGCTGGCCAGCAGCCGGTCGACCTCGCCCCGGGACAGGACCGGACGCATCCGGCCGGTCAGCGTGGGATTGTCCGCCGGCACGTAGATGCAGGCCCCGTCCTGGTCCACGGGCCGGAGCACGTAATACTCCCGGCGCGGTGTGTCCGGACCGAATCGGATGGACCGAAGGTCCTCCACCTGGCAGACGCCGTAGGCTCCATAGTGGACATAGTCGTTTTTGCCGGGCATTTACCTCCCCCTTCCACGGTGCGCGGTCCGCTTGGGCCGCGCCGGCAGGTCCCTGACGGTAATTCTATTATACCAAATCCGGCTGGGGGCTTTCAAAAGCCGTTTTTCCCAAAAATTCAGGCCGGATACTTTGTTCAAAATGCGCATGGCCCGTGGGAATCCGCCTGCCGCGGCCCAGGTGGAAAAAGCGCGGCCGGGAACAAAAACTCCCCGGAAGACCGGGGAGATTGCTGTCCACATCCGTGAAAAATCCGTGGGATTTTTCAAAAATTCCATGGATTTGGACAGGAGGTTTCCCCCTGCGGTAAAGTAGGAAAGGAAATCACGCTGTCCTCCCCAGGGGGACGGGAAAAAGGAGCGAAACCGCATGAGCCTCAAGAAATTCAAGACCATGGACGGCAACGAGGCAGCCGCCTATATCTCCTATGCGTTCACGGAAGTCGCGACGATCTACCCCATCACGCCCTCCAGCCCCATGGCGGACCACGTGGATGAGTGGGCCGCCGCCGGCATGAAGAACATCTTCGGCCAGCCGGTGAAGCTGATGGAGCTCCAGGCCGAGTCCGGCGCCTGCGGCGCCATGCACGGCGCGTTGGAGACCGGCTCCCTGGCCACCACCTACACCGCCTCCCAGGGCCTGCTGCTGATGATCCCGCCCATGTACCGGATCGCGGGCTCCATGCTGCCCGGCGTCATGCACGTCTCCGCCCGGACGGTGTCCACCCACGGCCTGTCCATCTTCGGCGACCACTCCGACGTCATGGGCTGCCGCCAGACGGGCTTCGCCCAGCTGGCCTCCTCCAGCGTGCAGGAGTGCATGGACCTGGGCGCCGTGGCCCATCTCGCCGCCATCAAGGGCAGCATCCCCTTCCAGCACTTCTTCGAGGGCTTCCGCACCTCTCACGAGATCCAGAAGATCGAGGTACTGGACTACGACGACATGAGCCGCCTGGTGGACTGGGACGCCGTCCGCCGCTTCAAGGCCCGTGCCCTGAACAGCGAGCATCCCACCGTCCGCAACACCGTCCAGAACCCGGACACCTTCTTCCAGCACCGGGAGGCCTGCAACGGCGCCTATGACCGCCTGCCCGCCATCGTGGAGGAGTACATGAAGGCCATCAGCGACCTGACGGGCCGGGACTACCAGCTGTTCAACTACTACGGCGCGCCGGACGCGGACCGGGTGGTCATCGCCATGGGCAGCGTCTGCGGCACTCTGGGGGAGGTCATCGACTACCTGAACGCCCAGGGCCAGAAGGTGGGCATGATCCAGGTCCACCTGTACCGGCCCTTCTCCGTGTCCCACTTCCTCTCCAAGCTGCCGGAGACCGTCAAGACCATCTCCGTCCTGGACCGGACCAAGGAGCCCGGCGCCATCGGCGAGCCCCTGTATGAGGACGTGTGCACCGCCCTGGCGGAAGCCGGGCGGGGTGGGATCAAGGTGCTGGCCGGCCGGTACGGCCTCAGCTCCAAGGACACCACCCCCGCCCAGATGGTGGCCGTGTACGACAACATGGCCGGGGAGCAGAAGAACCACTTCACCGTGGGCATCGTGGACGATGTGACCCACCGCTCTCTGGACGTGGGGGAGAACATCAGCACCGCCGGCGGCTCCACCATCGAGTGCAAGTTCTGGGGCCTGGGCTCCGACGGCACCGTGGGCGCCAACAAGAACTCCATCAAGATCATCGGCGACAACACGCCCCAGTACGTCCAGGCGTATTTCGAGTATGACTCCAAGAAGTCCGGCGGTGTCACCAAGAGCCACCTGCGCTTCGGCAAGGAGCCCATCCGCTCCGCCTACTACGTCACCCAGGCGGACTTCGTGGCCTGCCACAAGCAGAGCTACATCCACTCCTACGACATCGTCCACGAGGTGAAGCCCGGCGGCACCTTCCTGTTGAACACCCTGTGGAAGGGGGAGGAGCTGGAGCGGAATCTGCCCAACCGCGTGAAGCGGACCCTGGCCCGGAACCACGTGAAGTTCTATACCATCGACGCCGTGTCCATCGCCCAGGAGCTGGGGCTGGGCAACCGGACCAACACGGTCCTCCAGGCGGCGTTCTTCAAGCTCTCCGGCGTGCTGCCGGTGGACGAAGCCGTCCAGTACATGAAGGACGCCATCACCCACAGCTACTTCAAGAAGGGCGACAAGGTCCTGAACATGAACTACGCCGCCGTGGACCGGGGCCTCCAGTCCGTGGAGGAGATCCAAGTCCCCGACAGCTGGAAGGACCTGCCCGACGAGCCCCTGGAGCAGACCGAGACAGCCAATGTGCCGGACTACGTCCGGGACGTGCTGATCCCCGTCAACGCCCAGGCCGGCGACAAGATCCCCGTCAGCAAGTTCCTGCCCCTGGCGGACGGCGTGACGGAGGTGGAGACCTCCAAGTATGAAAAGCGCGGCATCGCCGTGGATGTGCCCCAGTGGCTGCCGGACAACTGCATCGGCTGCAATCAGTGCGCTCTGGTGTGCCCCCACGCCGCCGTCCGGCCCTTCCTGTTCACCCGGGAGGAGGCGGAGCAGGCTCCCGCCGGCTGCGTCACCCGTAAGGCCAACGGCAAGGGAATGGAGAACTACACCTTCCGCATCCAGGTGGATCCCCTGGACTGCCAGGGCTGCGGCAGCTGCGCCGACGTGTGCCTCGCCAAGGAGAAGGCCCTGGTGATGAAGCCCCTGGAGTCCCAGATGCCGGAGCAGGACAACTGGGATCACTGCCTGTCCCTGTCTGAAAAGGCCAACCCCCTGGACAAGTTCACCGTCCGGGGCAGCCAGTTCCAGCGGCCACTGATGGAGTTCTCCGGCGCCTGCGCCGGCTGCGGCGAGACCCCTTACATGAAGCTGATGACCCAGCTGTTCGGCGAGCGGATGTACATCGCCAACGCCACCGGCTGCGCCCAGGCCATGTTCCTGTCCGTGCCCTCCATCCCCATGGTAAAGGACTCCGCCGGCCACGGCCCGGCCCTGTCCAACTCCCTGTTTGAGAACAACGCCGAGTACTCCCTGGGCATGTGCCTGTCCGTGGACCAGCAGCGCACCCAGGTCAAGACCCACGCCAAGGCCGCCCTGGACACCACCTCCGACGCTGCCCTGAAGGCCGCCCTGGAGAGCTGGCTGCAGGACGGAGACGACGGCGACAAGACCCGGGCCGTGTCCGACGCCCTGATCGCCGCCCTGAACAACACCTCCGATTCCAACGCCGACGTGAAGTTCCTGCGGGACAACGCCGACCAGCTGGTGAAAAAGACCATGTGGATGTACGGCGGCGACGGCTGGGCCTATGACATCGGCTACGGCGGATTGGACCACGTGCTGGCCTCCGGCATCGACGTGAACATCCTGGTGGTGGACAACGAGCTGTACGCCAACACCGGCGGCCAGGCCTCCAAGGCCACGCCCATCGGCGCGGTGGCCCAGTTCGCCGCCAGCGGCAAAAAGACCCCCAAGAAGGACCTGGGCATGATCGCCATGAACTACGGCCATGTGTATGTGGCCCAGGTGTCCATGGGCGCCAACCCCGCCCACGTGGTGAAGGCCCTGAAGGAGGCCGAGGCCCACAAGGGCCCGTCCCTGATCATCGCCTACGCCCCCTGCATCAACCACGGCATCGCCAAGAGCATGAAGGTGAGCCAGGCGGAGCAGAAGCTGGCGGTGGAGTGCGGCTACTGGCCGCTGTTCCGCTACAGCCCCGAGCTGGCGGCGGAGGGGAAGAACCCCTTCCAGCTGGACAGCAAGGCCCCCAACGGCAAGCTGCGGGAGTTCATGATGGGCGAGGTCCGGTTCTCCGGCCTGACCCGCACCTTCCCCCAGATCGCCGAGCAGCTCTTCGCCGAGGCGGAGGAGCAGTGCGCCGCCCGGTACGCCCACTACGAGAAGCTGGCAGCCCAGAACTGAATTTGCTGAAATCCACACTCCTATAAACGGGAAACCCCCAAGGCGGACAGCCTTGGGGGCTTTCTCGTTCTGCCGTCAGCGGGAGCCGGCGGCGTGGAAGGTGCGGTTGATGAGACAGCGGTTGCAGCAGAAGTCGATGTGTCGCTCCATGGCGGAGCGGGCCAGCTCCGGCAGCCCCAGGCCGATGGCGGAGCAGATGGCCACGTGCTGGGAGCCCATGACGATCAGGTTGTCCTTTTTCCGCTCCGTGGCCACGAACTCGCAGGAGCGGATGGACAGGTAGTGAAGGGTGCCCTGCAAGGTCTCGAACATGTCGATCAGATATTTGTTCTCCGTGGTCAGCACCAGCTGGTGGTGGAACTCCAGGTCGATCTTGGCCCGCTCGGAGACGGTGGGGGCGGAGTCCAGATCCTGGGCGAAGTCCTGCCAGGCGGTCTGGAACTGGTCCGCCAGCTTTTGGAGCCTGGGCAGGTCGATGAGGGTCCGCTTCTGGGCGCAGAGGAAGGCCGCCTCCCCTTCGATGGCTCGCCGGGCCACGAACAGGTCCTCCAGGGACTCGCCGCTGAGATCAAAGACGAAGTAGCTGCGGTATTTGCTGTCGCTGCTGCGGACGGCGGTCACCAGGCCGTTTTCCTCCAGCCGCTCCACCGCCCGGGTCACCGGGGAGGTGCTGACTCCCATCTGCTCCGCCAGCTTGGAGATGTTCAGCTTGCTCCCCGGCGGGATGGCGGAGGAGAAGATGGCCTTCTCCAGCAGTTCATAGACGATGTCGGAGATCTTGGCAAAGGGGTTCTTCTCCTGGGCCTCTGTGATGTTTTGTGCGGTGAATCGGCAGCCGTCCCGCTGTCTGGGCTCTTGGGGCATAGGGCACCTCGCTTCTGAAAAATATCTGTATCCTATCATAGCGGCCGCAGGCGCGAAAATCAAGCCCGCCGCAGAAAACCGCGCCGGACGGAGAGAGGAGGGCTTCGTCAGTCCCGGGGGTCCTCCAGATTGATTTTGCCGTGGACCTGCTCGAACTCCGTGATACAGCGGCGGATCAGGTACAGAATCTGCCCGCTGCCTGTTCGTCCTTCATATTCCGCGATATAAAACAGCTTGTCATGTGTCTCCTTATCCATGCGAAATCCAAGATGACTGTCCCGTGGCTTTTTCATAGTAAACTCCATTTCAGTAGAATATAAGTTGATTTTAAGTACAAAACGAGTTACTATGTAAAAAGCGTACTAGAATATAGACACAAAATTTTAAGGAGGTGCCAGAATGGACGACCTGGAAACGGCGGAGGCATACAGGCGGGAAGCGGAATTCTATAAGGAGAAAGCGGAGGAGAACATCCGGTACAAGTACCTCTATCTGCGGCTCAGCGGCGAGATGTATGAGGTCCTGAAGATCCTGCGGCGGACACCCTGCGCCTGCGCCCCGCTTCAGGAGGCGGAGAGCCGTCTCCACGGGATGCTGGAACAGGCGGACGAGGACGACTGCCAGAAGGGCGTATACGATTTTTTCCGCAAAAAGAAAGGTCGTCCACCCGTTGACAAGCTGTGAAAAATCGGCTAGAATACCTCTTACAGTGATGAAGTGGAGCAGTACCCGGGAAGACCGCCCCCAAGAGAGCCTCTGGTCTGGTGGAAAGAGGCGGGCGGAGCCCGGCGAATACACCGCGGAGCTGGCACCCAAACGGCCTTCGGCCCAGTAGGCGTGCTCCGGGAGCGCCCGTTACAGCGCCGCCGTGTGTCCGCACGGCCCGAGGCGTCCGCCCGCGAGGACGGCGCGAACAGAGGTGGTACCGCGAGACCTTCTCGCCCTCTGTCCCCTGGGGGACAGAGGGCGTTTTTTCATACCTGTCCCAGAATTTGAACATGGACAAAAGGAGAGACAAATCATGCAGATCTACGAGGAACTGAAGGCCCGGGGCCTGATTGCCCAAGTAACGGACGAGGAGGAGATCCGGGAGCTGGTGAACAACGGCAAGGCCACGTTCTATATCGGCTTTGACCCCACGGCGGACAGCCTGCACGTGGGCCACTTCATGGCCCTGTGCCTGATGAAGCGGCTGCAGATGGCGGGCAACCGGCCCATCGCCCTGATCGGCGGCGGCACCGGCTATATCGGCGACCCCTCCGGCCGGACGGACATGCGCTCCATGATGACGCCGGAGACCATCCAGCACAACTGCGACTGCTTCAAGAAGCAGATGGAGCGGTTCATCGAGTTCGGCGAGGGCAAGGCCCTGATGCTGAACAACGCCGACTGGCTGCTGAAGCTGAACTATATCGAGCTGCTGCGGGAGGTGGGCGCCTGCTTCTCCGTCAACAACATGCTGCGGGCCGAGTGCTACAAGCAGCGGATGGAAAAGGGCCTCAGCTTCCTGGAGTTCAACTATATGATCATGCAGGCCTATGACTTCTACCACATGTTCCAGACCGTGGGCTGCAACATGCAGTTCGGCGGCGACGACCAGTGGAGCAACATGCTGGCCGGCACGGAGCTGATCCGCCGGAAGCTGGGCAAGGACGCCTATGCCATGACCATCACCCTGCTGATGAACTCCGAGGGCAAGAAGATGGGCAAGACCGCCAGCGGCGCCGTGTGGCTGGATCCCAACAAGACCTCTCCCTACGACTTCTACCAGTACTGGCGGAACGTGGGGGACGCGGACGTCCTCAAGTGCATCCGGATGCTGACCTTCCTGCCCCTGGAGCAGATCGACGAGATGGACACCTGGCAGGGCAGCCAGCTGAACACCGCCAAGGAGATTCTGGCCTACGAGCTGACCAAGCTGGTCCACGGCGAGGCCGAGGCGGAGAAGGCCCAGGAGGCCGCCCGGGCCCTGTTCGGCGGCGGTGGCGACAGCGCCCACATGCCCACCACCACCCTGACCGCCGCCCAGTTTGAAAACGGCGCCATCGGCGTCATGAAGCTGCTGGTGGGCTGCGGCCTCTGCGCCTCCAACGGCGAGGCCCGCCGCCTGATCCAGCAGGGCGGCGTCACGGTGAACGACAAGAAGGTGGAGAGCATCGACGCCGCCTTTGACCAGGCGGACTTCGCGGGCGACGGCGTCATCATCAAGAAGGGCAAGAAGGTCTACCACAAGGCCGTGGTGCAGTAACTTTTCACAGCGCACCCATCCGCCGGGCTTCGGCCCGGCGGATTTTTTCTGCCTGTCCTGCCAGATGGCGGCCCCCTCATTCGTTTTATCAGCAGAACGGCGCCGGCAAAGGAGTTGATCGTACGGAAGCAATCACATATACCCGCCAGGAGGCGGAGAAGCTGGTAGAGCAGTGGTCGGACACCGTGCTGAGGATCGCCTGGACCTGGACGGGCAGCGTCCACGACGCCCAGGACATCTGTCAGACGGTGCTTTTGAAGCTGCTGACCAGTCCCCGCCGCTTTGCGGAGGAGCGGCTGGAGCGGGCCTGGGTGGTCCGGGTGGCCGTCAACTGCTGCAAGGACTGGAAGAAATCCGCCTGGGTCCGGCGGCGCCTGCCGTTGGAGGCGGCGGCCCGCGCGGCGGTCCACCTGCCGGAGCCGGGGGAGAGCCCCGTGCTGGCGGCGGTGCAGGCCCTGCCGGAGAAGTACCGGCAGGCGGTGTACCTGCGGTATTACGAAGGATATGAGCCAGCGGAGATCGGGGCGCTGATGGGCTGCACGGCCAGCCAGGTCAGCACGTATCTCTACCGGGGTAAGGCAAAATTGCGGAACATGCTGGGAGGCGCTTATGGACAGGAATGCTTATCAGAGTGAGTTGGACCGGGTACAGTTCACGGAAGCGGGGAAGTCCGCCCTGACGGACGCCCTGATGGCGGAGCAGGCCGGACCGGCGGTCCGGCGCCGGAGCTTCTGGATGAAACGGGGGACGGCAGCGGTGCTGGCGGCAGTGCTGCTGGTGGGCACGGCGGCGGCTGTCACAGCCTCTCTGTGGGACCGCTACTTCGGCGGGCTGGACCCGGCGGAGCAGGCGGTGGTGGACACCCTCAGCGGCGATCTGCCGGGGGCGGTCTCCTCCAATGGCGCTGTGATGACGCCCCAGGCCGCCTTCGGCACAGATGGCGTGTTCTACCTGATGCTGGAGGTGGAGGCCCCGGAGGGGACCGTCCTGCCAACCCAGGGAGAGGACTGGCTGTACAGTTTATCCAGTTTTGACGATCCGAAAAATTGGGCGTGCCTGGAAACAGCGGAGGGGCGGCGTGTGGAGAATTTAACCTACTCCCTAGATTTGACCTGCCTGGAGGACAGTGATCCCACAGACAACAAAATCACCGTAGTGGTGGAGGTATTGGCTGACGGAGATCTGACCGGTCTGACGGTTCACATTCCGGGCCTCTGGATGTGGGCAACGGATGGTACCTACACGCCGCTCTTTACCGGAGAGTTTACCTTCCCGATCTCGGAGGGCATGGGGGAGGAGAGCGTGATGACCCTGGATGTTGCGGGCGTCACCACGGAGACTCCCTGGGGCTCTGTCGTCCTGGAAACTCTGGAACTGTCCCCACTGGGGGCTCGGTGGAGCTACCGGATTCCCCCTGATACCGCCCAGGCCGCCCGTGAGGAGGAGCAGGCGGCCTGGGAGGAGCCGCCTGCCGTTGTAGGCGTGGACGAGGATGGAGATACCACCGCTATGGAGGTGACGATCACTCCAGGCGCACCGCTGTCAGCGGTGCTGCGGGACGGCACAGAGGTGTCAGTCAACGACAGTTTCTCCGGGGAGGAAGATGGACTCCAGGTCTGCTCCGGCACCTTTTGGATACCGCTGGACCTGGCCCAGGTGTCGTACCTGCTGTGGGGAGGCACAGAGATTCCCCTTTTCTAAAAATCTGGAATGTCCGGGGCGGCAAATGCCGCCCCGGATTTTTTTGACAAATGCTGAACGGCATGATATGATACAACACCGACTGTTAAGAGAGAAAGGAATCGTATCATGGAATTTGTCAGAAAAAACGCCCTGGGCATCCTGATCTGTCTGGTGATCGCCGTGCCCGCCTGGCTGCTGGGGCAGCGGTTCGAGGTGGTGGGCGGCCCGGTGTTCGCCATCCTGATCGGCATGGTGATCGCCCTGTTCTGGAAAGACCAGAAGGCAGCCAAGTCCGGCATCACCTACACCTCCAAGAAGATTTTGCAGCTGGCGGTGGTGCTGCTGGGCTTCGGCATGAACTTGGGCAGCGTCCTCCAGGTGGGCGGGCAGTCCCTGCCCATCATCGTCTCCACCATCGCCACCAGCCTGATCGTGGCCTTTGTGCTCTACAAGGCCCTGCGCATGGACGCCAACATCTCCACCCTCATCGGCGTGGGCTCCTCTATCTGCGGCGGCAGCGCCATCGCCGCTACCGCCCCGGTGATCGGCGCGGATGACGAGGAGATCGCCCAGGCCATCTCTGTGATCTTCCTGTTCAACGTCATCGCGGCGCTGATCTTCCCCACCCTGGGAGGTGTGCTGGGCCTCTCCAACGAGGGCTTCGGCCTCTTTGCCGGCACCGCGGTGAACGACACCTCCTCCGTCACCGCGGCGGCTGCCGCCTGGGACGGGATGCACCCCGGCGCCAACACCCTGGACACTGCCGCCATCGTGAAGATGACCCGGACCCTGGCCATCATCCCCATCACCCTGGTGCTGGCCCTGCTGCGGACCCGCCGGGAGGGGAAGCAGGGCGGCGCACAGGTGGACATCAAGAAGATCTTCCCCTGGTTCGTGCTGCTGTTTTTGATTGCCTCCATCATCACCACGGTGCTGCCTATTCCCGGAGCGGTCACGGGCTTCTTGAAAAACGCCAGCAAGTTCTTCATCGTCATGGCCATGGCGGCCATCGGCCTGAACACCGACATCGTGAAGCTGGTAAAAAGCGGTGCCAAGCCCATCTTTATGGGCTTCTGCTGCTGGGTGGCCATCGCCCTGGTCAGCCTGGGAGTCCAGCACCTGCTGGGGATCTGGTAAAGGCTAAAACTGCCGATCCATTGCGCCTCAATGGGTGCAACCTCCGGTTGGCAAAGTGCCCCGCCGCGCCAAGATGGCGCGGCGGGGACCCCGGATTTGATTTTAGTCGGCCAGGCAAAGCCCGGCCTCCTCAAGGTTTCGCCGCCAGCGGCAAAACACTTGTACGCCGCAAAAGCGGCGGGCGGACCGCTGGCCCGCCGGGGAAGGGCTTCCAAAACCGTCAATCCATTGCGCCTCAATGGGTGCAACCTCCGGTTGACAAAGTTCCACCCACCGCGTTCTTGTCAGGTGCGCGGTGGGTGGCTTATCATGGGGCCATCCAAACGAGAAAGCGAGTGTTTTGCAGATGACATTTTCCGAGAAGCTGACGGACCTCCGCCGCAAGTCCGGCATGAGCCAGGAGCAGCTGGCGGACCGGCTGGGGGTCACCCGCCAGTCCGTCAGTAAATGGGAGTCCGGAACAGCCATGCCAGAGCTTGTGAAGCTGATCTCCTTGTCAGAATTGTTTGATGTGTCGGTGGACTATCTGGTAAAGGACCGGCTGGATTCGCCGGAGGAAGCGGAGCGTGGGGGAGACGATCTGTCCGCCCGGCAGGCGGACCGGCTGGAGAAAAAGGTGGACGAGCTGACCCGCTACGTGAAGGGCAAAGTCTACCGCTATGACAGCAAGACCCGGATCTTCGGCCTGCCCCTGGTGTCTATCCGGTTCGGCTTCGTCCGGAACGCGACCTTCTCCAAAGACAATGTTGCCAGGGGCATCATCGCCATCGGCAACGCCGCCGTGGGCGTAGTGGCCATCGGTATTGTGGGAGTGGGCCTGTTCACCTTCGGCGTGGTGGGCATGGGCCTGCTGTCCCTGGGTATCGTGGCCGCCGGACTGGGGGCCTTCGGCGTGGCGGCCCTGGGGTATCTGGCCCTGGGCGTCAGCGCCGTGGGGGTCTACACCGGCGGCGTGGCGGCCATCGCTGCGAAAATCGCCGTGGCGGTCTCCGCCGTGGCGCCCACTGCCGTGGGAGAGTTCGCCTCCGGCAGCCACGTGCTGCTGTGGGGGGACGGCCTGTCGGCCCCGGAGGTCCGATCCTTCCTGCTGGAGCACCACCCGGACCTGTGGGAGCCCCTGCTGGACCTGTTTGCCAGCCTCGGCGCCCATATCAAGTGAACATCTGCTGATCCACACACCGGTGAACAAAAATCATTGACTTTTGTTCACCGGTGTGCTATGCTCTCTGCCAGAGAGGGGGAGAGGTCCATGCGCATATCGAAAGCCCCGGAGGTCCGGCGGCAGGAGATTCTGGAGACGGCCATGCGGCTGTTCACGGAGAAGGGGTACGAGGAGACCTCCATGCGGGACATCGCCCAGGCCTGCGGCGTGGTGGCCGGTCTGTGCTACCGGTACTTCGACTCCAAGCAGAAGCTGTTTCAGGAGGCCATGGAAGCCTATGTGGAGGAGTGCTGCGGCTTGATCCGCCGCACCTTGCAGGAGGAGACGCTGCCCCTGTCCCAAAAGCTGGACCGGCTGTACCAGACCATGCGGGGGGAGGATGCCTTCCGCTACCACGGCTTCTTCCACCGGGCGGGGAACGAGGACTTCCACCAGCAGCTGTCCCTGCGGCTCTGCCAGCGGATGGCGCCCTTGCTGCGGGAGGCGCTGGACCAGGAGGAACGCCGCTCCGGCCGCCGCTTCCGGGACCCGGAGACGCTGATCGCCTTTGTCACCTACGGCCAGATCCCCCTGCTCAGCGCCAGTGAGACGCCCCGGCAGGAGACGCTGGACCGCGTCCGCCACTACATCGACCTGCTGCTGGAGGCGGAACAGCAGAGATAGCCGCCCGGCCCGCGCCGGGCGCAGCTTTCACCATACGAATGAACAAAGTTCAATAAAGGAGGAACGACAATGGAACCAGATAAGAAGCAACAGTCCCGCGCAGCCTTTGACCAGCAGGCCGCCACCTATGACACTGCCATCCAGGGCAGCCATGCCCGGGCGCTGTACCCCTATCTGCTCCAGGAGATCATCCATGCCTGGGGAGACCGGGTACTGGATCTTGGCTGCGGCACCGGGGCGCTGATGGCGCAGGTACTTTCCGAGGATGCGCACCGCCGGGTGACGGGGCTGGACCTGTCGGAGGGGATGCTGGCCCAGGCCAGGGCCCGCCTGGGGGACCGGGCAAACCTGGTCCAGGGGGACAGTGAGCATCTGCCCTTTCCGGACCGCAGTTTTGACGTGGTCTACTGCTGTGACTCCTTCCACCACTACCCAAACCCGGCGGCGGTGATCGCGGAGGTGAGCCGGGTGCTGGAGTTCGGCGGGGTCTTTCTGCTGGGGGACATCTGGCTGCCCCTGCCGGGGCGGCTGGTGATGAACCCCTTCCTCCGCTGGAGCCGGGAAGGGGACGTCAAAATTTACTCCCGCCGGGAGATCACGGACCTGCTGGGGCAGGCCTTTCATCAGATCACCTGGCGGCAGGCGGGAGGCCGGGCCTTTGTGGCCTGGGGCGTCCGGTGAGGCCGGAGAAGGGGGCGCCCACCGCCTCCCAGGGGAAGTACCTCCAGGCCATCTGCCGCCTCTCCCGGGGCGGACAGCGGATGGTGTTCCAGAGGGACGTGGTCCGGTGGCTGAGCTGCTCCAAGCCCAGCGTGTCCCGGGCCGCGGCGCTGCTGCGGCAGCGGGGGTGGCTGGAGCGGGACCGGCGGGATCTGGCGCTGACGCCGGAGGGGCTGGAATGGGCCCTGCGGCTCTGTCAGGCCCGCCGGCAGCTGGAAACGCTGGGAGTGCCGGAGACCGCCGCCGCCCCGGCCGCCGCGGTCCTGCTGGCCGCCGAAGGCGCGGAGCGTCAGGAGCAGGACGGATGAGAGAGGTACACCAACGCAGGAAAGGTTCTCCTTGACAGACGCCGCGCCGCATGGTATACAAAGTATGAAAAATATAACTTTTCATACTCTTAAAGAAAACAGAAGGAGGCGCTTGCCATGAAGCCGCCGAAGGGAAAATTCGCCGCCACCGCCCGGGTGGGGGAGAAGGGCCAGATCGTCATTCCGAAGGGAGCCCGGGACCTTCTGAACATCCGGCCGGGGGACACCCTGCTGGTGCTGGCGGACGAACAGCGGGGCATAGCCCTCACCAAGGACGAGGTACTGTTCCAGCAGCTGGAGGGCTTTTTGAATTGGGAGGAGGAGCCGTGAGCCGGATCGTCTGGTTCTGCATCCCCGCCTGGGGCCACACCAATCCAACGGTGGAGGTGGTGCGGGCCCTGACGGCCCGGGGTCATCAGGTACGCTACTACACCTTCGCCCCCTTCCGGGAAAAACTGGAGGCGGCGGGGGCGGAGGTTCGCCTGTGCGACGAGTTCATGCCACCTCCGCCGCCGGATCTGGACCGGCGGGTGGGCCGGGACTTCGCCTCCATGGTGGGCATGCTGACGGACACTGCCCTGGCTATGGAGACGCCGGTGTGCCGGGAGCTGGAGGCATGGCGGCCGGACCTTCTTGCAGTGGACTCCGTCTGCCTGTGGGGCAAGCTCTTCGCCTGGAAGCTGAAGCTGCCCTGGGTCTGCTCCACCACTACCTTTGCTTTCAACAATCAGACCGCCGCCCTGATGCGGCCGGGGCTGGCGGAGACCGCCCGGATGGCCCTGGGCCTGGGCCGCATCCGGCGGGACATGGCCCGCCTGCGGCAGCGGGGCTATCCGGCGGAGGACCTGCGGCAGCTGCTGGAGAACCGGGCGGACACCGATACCATCGTCTACACCTCCCGGCTGTTCCAGCCCATGGCGGAGACCTTTGGAGACCGGTTCGCCTTTGTGGGGCCCTCGCTGCCGCAGCTGCCGCCCCGGAATCGAAGGCGGGACTGCCCGCTGGTCTACATCTCCCTGGGCACAGTGATGCACCGGCGGCCCGGCTTTTACCGGGACTGCTTCCAGGCTCTGGGAGGGCAGGCGTTGGATGTGGTCCTCTCTGTGGGGGAGGCCACGGATCCGGCGGCCCTGGGGCCAGCCCCCGGCAACTTCCGGGTGGAGCGCCGGGTGGACCAGTTGGCGGTGTTGGCGGAGGCGGACGCCTTTCTCACCCACTGCGGCATGAACAGCGCCAACGAGGCCGTCTTCTGCCAGGTGCCGGCCATCCTCTTTCCCCAGCAGGGGGAGGAGGCCGCTGTGGCGGACCGGATGGAATCGCTGGGCCTAGGGGTGCGCTTGCGCCGGGAGACGCCGACCGCCATCCGGCGGGCGTTGGAGACCGTTCTGGGGGAGCCCCGGTTCCGGGAAAACGCCGCCCGGGTGGCGGAGAGCTTCCGGGCCGCCGGCGGCGCCGGAGCCGCGGCGGACTTCCTGGAGCGGGTGCTGGACCGGAAAAACAGCGGGAGACCCTAGGGGTTTCCCAGGATCTCCCGCCGGATGTAATCAAATACCGCGTCCTCGCCCTCATCCCGCAGCTTTAAAAGCATGGTCTCCAGGAGGGCGGCGGTGGCCGGGTGGATCAGCAGCCGCCGGTCCTTGCCCCGGAGATAGAACTTGTAAGGGTCACCGGGATCGAAGTCCTTCCCGCGGTAGACCTTGCTGGCGGCCAGCCGGTCGCAGAACATCTCCGCCACGTATTTTTTCGGCATCTCCACCCCCACGATCCCCTCGCCGGTGGGGCTGTAATCCGTCCAGTACTCAAAGTGGTGGCGGTTGCGGCCCTTGTGGTGGAGCCAGGAGGCGCTGTACCCGTGGGCCTTCCGCTGGGCGTCGTTTGGGCTGTGATCCCCCTGGAAATATTTCACCCCCGCGAAGAACTCCACCGGGGCGTATTTGGACAGGTCATGGGTCAGGCCCTGCCAGTACAGCCCCAGGCGGAAGCAGTACTTCCGCACCAGTGCCCGGTGGCGGTTCACGGTCCGCAGATGGGCCCAGAAATGCAAGGAGATCACCCCGTTTCCAAAATCTCACGTTCCAGTATAGCACGGCAGGGGCAAAATGACGAGCAAATTTTTTTGCATGGAATCCCACCTCCCGCAGACACTAGCCGGGAGGTGTTTTGATGGAGGGAGTTATCTTCCACTGTCCCCCGGTGTGGAGAAAGCTGCTGCCGCCCGGCGTCCTGGGGGCGGAGCGGGCAGAGGCGCTGGCGGAACAGTATTGGCCCCTGCTGGTCCTGACCCGCCGGGGGTGCGGGGAGCTGGGGGATACGGCGGCCCTGTGCCGGGTGCTGCTGGTGCCGGGGGACTGCACGGTGCCGCTGGAGCGCATCACGGCGGAGACGGTGGTCACCTACGGCCTGTCCCCCAGGGACAGTCTCACCCTGTCCAGCCTGGCGGAGCCGGTCCTGTGCGTCCAGCGGCAGCTGCCCCGGCCGGGCGGCGGCGTGGTGGAACCCCAGGAATTTCCCCTGCCGGAACTTCCGGCTCCTGCGGCGGAGCTGCTGCCGCTGCTGGGCCTGCGGCTGTTGCAGCTGCCACAGACAAGTACCCCCTTTGTGTGGTAGGCTAAAAACAAAAAGGGGGACTGCAACATGGCGTGGCACGAGATTCTGGCGGCAGGGATCATCCTGGCGGGCACGGGCTTTTACTGCTGGGCAGCGTATGGCCGGAAGAGCGGACCTACCAGCTGCATCGGATGCGGCAAGTGTGTGGCGGACGGCGTGTGCATTCTGACAGGGAAGCAGGTTCCGGGGATTTCCGGAGACAAGGGAAAAAACCTGTGATTTCCCCGTTGACAACCGGGCAGAAACGTTTATAATAATTGTGTCTGAAAACAGCGAAAAGCTATGACAAAGCCAGCTTCGCGAGACCGGCCAAGCGAGAGGGGAGACGGTGCGAGCCCCTTGCCCACGCCGCGGAGCAGCCACTTTGGAGCGGCCCGCGGTGAGCGGGACGGCCCATCCCCGTTAGCGGATGACATGAGATGTCCCCATGGGACAGATCAGGGTGGTACCGTGGAAGTCCTTCCGCCCCTGACGTGCGTCAGGGGCGGTTTTTCTTTGACCAGACAGGAGGAGCTCACATGAGACAGTATATCGTGGATGCCTTCACAGAGGAGGTCTTTGCCGGAAATCCGGCGGCGGTGTGCTTTCCGGACCGCTGGCCGGAGGACGCCCTGATGCGCCGGATCGCCATGGAGAACAACCTCTCCGAGACGGCCTTTGTGGTGCAGGAGGCGGACGGCCTCCACATCCGCTGGTTCACCCCCGGCGGGGAGATCGACCTGTGCGGTCACGCCACTCTGGCCTCCGCCTATGTGTACTTCCAGTTTGTGGACCCGGCGGCGGAGCAGGTGACGTTCCAGAGTCTCAGCGGGCCCCTCACCGTCACCCGGGAGGGAAGTCTCCTGGCCATGGACTTCCCAGCTTATGCGCTGGCACCTACGGAGGTGACAGAGGACATGGCCGCCGTCCTGGGCCGACGCCCCCGGGAGGCCTGGCTGGGCCGGGATCTGCTGTGCATCCTGGACCGGGCAGAGGATGTTACCGCCCTGCGGCCGGACCTGGGAAAAGCGCTGGATCTGCCGGGCCTGCTGCTCCATGTAACGGCGCCGGGGGAGGGGGAATTTGACTGCGTGTCCCGCTCCTTCGCCCCCAAGCTCCGGGTGGACGAGGACCCGGTCTGCGGCTCCGGCCACTGCCACATCGTGCCCTACTGGGCAGAGCGGCTGAGAAAGGACCAGCTGACGGCCTGTCAGGCCTCGCCCCGGGGCGGCACCCTGTACTGCCGCCGAATGGGTGACCGCGTCCGGCTGGCCGGATACGCGGCCCTGTTCTCCCGGGGGGAGATTTTGACAGAGCCATGAGAGAAAAGGAGAAAACCAGATGCCTTCCTTCTGCACCTGCGGCAATCTGAACTGCCCGCTGCACCCCACCAAGCACGACCAGGGCTGCGCGCCCTGCATCCAGAAAAACCTCCGGCTGCGGGAGGTCCCCAACTGCTTTTTCAACCTGCTGGACCACCCGGAGGACCGCCCCGGCGACTCCCTGGAGGACTTCGCCAAACTGGTCCTGGCGGAAGAGAAATAACCGTATACGACATCATCCAATCATACACATTTTAGGAGGAAGAAATTTTATGGCACATCCCACTTACGGACTGAACGAACTGCGGGAGATGTTTCTCAAATTCTTTGAGACAAAAGAACACCTGCGGCTGCCCAGCTTTTCCCTGATCCCCCAGAACGATGCCAGCCTGCTGCTGATCAACTCCGGCATGGCCCCCATGAAGCCCTGGTTCACCGGGGAGGAGGAGCCCCCCCGCCACCGGGTCTGCACCTGCCAGAAGTGCATCCGCACCGGTGACATCGAGAACATCGGCAAGACCGCCCGCCACGGCACCTACTTCGAGATGCTGGGCAACTTCTCCTTCGGCGACTACTTCAAGCGGGACGCCATCCACTGGGCCTGGGAGTTCCTGACCTCCCCGGAGTGGGTGGGCCTGGAGCCGGACCGGCTGTACCCCTCCGTGTTCGCCGGCAATGAGACCACCCCCGCCGACGACGAGGCCTTTGCCATCTGGCGGGACGAGATCGGCATCCCCGAGGACCGGATCTTCAAGTTCGGCAAGGAGGACAACTTCTGGGAGCACGGCTCCGGCCCCTGCGGCCCTTGCTCCGAGATCTACTACGACCGGGGCCCCGAGTGGGGCTGCGGCAAGCCCGGCTGCACCGTGGGCTGCGACTGTGACCGGTATATCGAGGTCTGGAACGTGGTGTTCTCCCAGTTCGACAACGACGGCGAGGGCCACTACACCGAGCTGAAGCAGAAGAACATCGACACCGGCATGGGCCTGGAGCGGCTGGCCTGCGTCAGCCAGAACGTGGCCAGCCTGTTCGATGTGGACACGGTGATGAACATCACCAACAAGGTCAGTGAGATCACCGGCGCCAAGTACGAGCAGAGCGACAAGATCGACGTCTCCCTGCGGGTCATCACCGACCACATCCGCTCCGCCACCTTCATGATCTGCGACGGCGTGCTGCCCAGCAACGAGGGCCGGGGCTACGTCCTCCGCCGCCTGCTGCGCCGGGCCGCCCGCCACGGCAAGCTGCTGGGGGTGGACCATCCCTTCCTGTACGAGGTCTGCGACACCGTGGTCCACGAGAACGAGGGCCACTACCCCGAGCTGCGGGAGCGGCAGGCCTATATCACCAAGGTCATCCGCACCGAGG
Organism: Candidatus Oscillibacter pullicola; assembly: GCA_019118935.1. GTDB lineage: Bacteria > Bacillota > Clostridia > Oscillospirales > Oscillospiraceae > Oscillibacter > Oscillibacter pullicola. The sequence goes on along the minus strand of DWXY01000023.1, from coordinate 41,148 downwards.
AGGAGAACTTCGCCAAGACCCTGGACGCCGGCATGAAGATCTACGACGAGATGCTGGCGGCCCACAAGGCCCAGGGGGAGACCGTGTTCTCCGGCGCCGACGCCTTCAAGCTGTACGACACCTACGGCTTCCCCATCGACCTGACCATGGAGATGGCGGAAGAGGAAGGCATGACCGTGGACGAGGCGGGCTTCCGCGCCCTGATGGAGGAGCAGAAGGTCCGCGCCCGCAAGGCCCGGGAGGCCCTGGGCGACCTGGGCTGGGCCGGCATCGAGTTCGGCAAGGACATGCCCGCCACGGAGTTCGTGGGCTATGACCGTACCAGCGAGCAGGGCAAGATCCTGGCCCTGGTGGCGGACGGCGAGCTGCGGGACGAGCTGGCCCAGGGCGTGGAGGGCATCCTGGTGCTGGACCAGACCCCCTTCTACGCCGAGATGGGCGGCCAGGTGGGGGACCAGGGCACCATCCAGGGCCCCAACGGCACCTTTGCCGTGACGGACGTTCAGAAGAACAAGGGCGGCAAGTTCATGCACTCCGGCAAGGTGGTCTCCGGCACCCTCAGCGTGGGGGAGACCGTCACCGCCTCCATTGACGCGGACCGCCGGAAGGCCATCATGCGGGCCCACAGTGCCACCCATCTGCTGGATGCCGCGCTGAAGAAGGTCCTGGGCGATCATGTGCATCAGGCGGGATCTCTGGTGGAGCCGGACCGGCTGCGGTTCGACTTCACCCACTTCGAGGCCATCACCCCGGAGCAGTTGGCCCAGATCGACAAGCTGGTGAACGACGCCATTCTGGAGGGCTACCCCGTGGTGACGGAGGTCCTGCCCATTGAGGAGGCCAAGAAGAAGGGCGCCGTGGCCATGTTCGGCGAGAAGTACGGCGACATCGTCCGCGTGGTGGAGATGGGCGACTTCTCCATGGAGTTCTGCGGCGGCACCCACCTGGACAACACCGCCAAGGCCGGACCCTTCCGGATCAAGTCCGAGGGCTCCGTGGCCTCCGGCGTCCGCCGGATCGAGGCCACCGTGGGCCAGCTGAGCCTGGACACCATGAACAAGAACCAGGAGATGCTGTTCCACGCCGCTCAGGTGCTGAAGACCACCCCCGGCGAGCTGGCCGCCAAGGCGGAGCAGCAGGTGGCGGAGATGAAGGAGCTGCGCCATGAGCTGGAGAAGTTCAAGTCCGAGGCGTCCCTGGGCGAGGCCCGGCAGTTCCTGACCGCCGCCAAGGACGTGGGCGGCCTGAAGGTCCTGACCGCTATCCGAAACGGCATGGATGCGAACGCCCTGCGGCAGATGGGCGACTTCCTCCGGGACAAGGCCCCGGACGTTGTGGCGGTGCTGGCTTCTGCCAATGGGGAGAAGATCACCTTCCTGGCAGTCTGCGGCCCCGAGGCGGTGAAGCACGGCATCAAGGCTGGCGAGCTGGTGAAGAGCGTCTGCGCGGTCTGTGGCGGCAAGGGCGGCGGCAAGCCTGACTCCGCTATGGGCGGAGGGTCTGATCTCCTGAAGCTGGACGACGCGCTGGCCATCGTGGATGATTTCGTGGCGGAAAAGCTGAAGTAAGACGTCCCATTGGACGGGGAATCCGCCGGATTGCCGGCTTGTCCCAATGCACCCCCCATTTCTCTTTTGGCCTTGCCAAAAGAGAAACGGGCCGTGCACGGTCCAAAGAGAAAAAACGCTTTAGTCGCGCTCCGGCACCTTCGTGCCTCCGCGCTGTACGGGGGTCGGCGTGAGATGGTGCCTGCGGATTTGCGATGGCGTTCCGACGGGCGCGGCGGGGTGCAGTACAGACTTGTACGCTGATTCCCGCGGCGCGGGTGCGGAGGGCAACGGGTTGCAAGAACGCATTTGACCAGCTTCTCTTTCCGCGCGTTCCGCTTCGCTACGCGTTGCACTGGAGGTCGTAGCAGCTTGTATCAAACAAGACCGAAAGCCTTCCGTGTCCCCGTAGGGGCCGATGCCCTCATCGGCCCTTTGCGGAGGCTTTCATCAACCACCGGGCCAGCGGCAGCGAAAAGTGAAGCCGGTCAATGCGATGACCACCCCGACGAGGCCAGCACCATCCGCCACGGGACGGCAGTACCGACCTGGCAGAAGATTATAGCGTGCCCGAAGGCCAGGCAAAATCGGAGCAGGCACCGATCCGCCGACCCCCGTCGCGCGGAGGGCCACTGCACCGGAGCGCGCCAAAGCGCTTTTTCTCTTCCTCCGGGCGCGGCGCATTCTCTTTTTGGCGCAACCAAAAAGAGAATGGGGGCGCACCCCGTGGGAACAGCCCCCTGCGGGGAGACCCGCCCCGAAAGGAGAAAAATTATGTCAACTCGTAAGGGCATCCAGACCTTTTTCAGCCTGCCTCTGGACTTCTCCCTGCTGGAGCTGGAGCCGGGGACCGGCGCGGATCCGGTGCGGTACTTTTGTACTCCGGAGAACGCCGAGATCATTGGATGGGGCAGCTGCGGGACCCACTTCGTCCTCCTGCCGGGGGACGAGGGAGTGTACTGCGTGGAGCCGGAGCTGGCGGGGGAGGGCACCTTTGTCCTGCCGGTGGGAGCGGACTTCCGGGAGTTCTTGTCCCATGTACTCTACTGCAAAGGCACCAGCCCCCTGGCCCAGATTTTCCTGATGGATGAGGCCCGGTTCCGGAAGCTCCTGGCGGACAACGATGCCAACACCTGGCTGGGCTGTGAGGAGGACTTCAAGAGACGGGACGCGTCCCTGGCGCTGCTGGCGGAGACGTTCCACATCCAGCCCCGGGACCCGTTCCGGCGGGTGAAGGAACTCCAGGCGGCCTTTGCCCCGTCGGTTCTGAAGTTCTCCGACGAGTATTACGACACACTGGGACTGGAGAAGCCTAAGGGGAGAAAGGTGCAGCAACGCAAGCCCCTGTTTACGTTTGAACCTGTTGAGTTCCGGATGAAGAAGGAATCGTGACCCAAAGGAGGACACCCCATGAAAAAAGTCAAGATCACCGTCTTGAAAACCACCCTGGACAAAGAGCTGGCGGCGGAGTACGGTGCCGAGGGCCTGGGTCCCTGCCCCATGCTGCGGGAGGGCCGGGTGTTCTACGCCGACTACGCCAAGCCGGAGGGCCTGTGCGACGAGGCCTGGAAGGCCATCTACCAGTATGTGTTTGCCCTGGCCCACGGGGCGGGGGAGGGCCTGTTCTACTACGGAGACTGGATCCGCAAGCCCGGCGTGGCCATCTGCTCCTGCAACGATGGGCTCCGCCCCGTGATCTTCAAGCTGGAGGCCACAGAGGAGGAAGCATCCATCAACTACACACCGGTGCGGTAAAACTCTTTGCTTTTAGAATATTACAAGCAATTTTCCTTTACAGAAAAAGGGAGGACTGCCATGCTGCCTAAGGACCCGTACATCCTTCTGAGCTTCATCAACGCCCGTCTCCGGGACCAATATGCGGACCTGGAAGACCTGTGTGCGTCCCTGAACGCGGACGAGCAGTCCTTGCGGGAAACACTGGCGGGGGTTGACTATCGCTACGATCCCGTTTATCATCAATTTATACCGATCACATCAAAGGAGGTTTGAAAATGTCCGATTGCCTATTCTGCAAGATCATCGCCGGGGAGATTCCCAGCAGCAAGGTCTACGAGGACGACGTGTGCTACGCCTTCAATGACATTGATCCACAGGCGCCCACCCACTTTCTGGTGGTGCCCAAGGCCCATATCGGCTCTGTGTCCGAGATCACCGCGGACAACAGCATGGTGGTGGCTCACATCTTTGAGGTCATTGCCAAGCTGACAAAGGAAAAGGGCCTGGACAGCTACCGGGTGGTCTCCAACATCGGCGAGCAGGCGGGACAGAGCGTATTTCACCTGCACTTCCACGTACTGAGCGGCAGAGACATGACGTGGCCTCCGGGCTGATGCCTGGGAGCCACGGCCCCAGCGGGGCCGCGCGCGAGCGCGCGTGCAAGCGTTTTGCGAAGCAAAACCTTGGAGCGGGCGGGCTATGCCTGCCCGCTCAAGTTTTATCCGGGGTCCCCGCCGGGCTCGGCCCGGTGGGGAATGCAGGCGGGGCAGAGCGTATTTCACCTGCACTTCCACGTACTGAGCGGCAGAGACATGACGTGGCCTCCGGGCTGATGCGGCCTTCGAGGGGGAGCGGGCTGTCACTGTCGTGGCGAAAATGATTTCAATTTCCTGATTTGCCTCCTGCCCCCATCCGTTGGAACACAAGAGAGCGCCGCGAGCAAAGCTCGCGGCGCTCTCTTATTGATTGGGAAAGGAGATTACAGCTCACCGCCGGAGAGGACCGGGGTCAGGTCCTCAAAGTTGGAGAAGCTGGGGTAAGAGATGCGCACATCATCGCCGGTGGCGTTGACATCCATCTGCATATCCATCTGGAGCTTGGCGGTGATCTGCGCATTTTCGGTCTCCGTGACGGGCAGGCCCAGCGCCAGATCCAGGTCGATGTCCGCAGTGCAGGATTCCAGCTCTCCGTCGGAACCGACGGTGTAGACGTATGTGCAGCTCTGCAGATCCGCGGTGAGGTCCACCGGGCTCTCCATGGCGGCCAGCTCTTCCTGCAGGGCCGTCAGCAGATCCTCCAGAAGGCTGTTCAGGCTGTCGTCCATCTTCATGGTGTATACGGTGCGGGAGCCCGTGCGGGAGACGTCGATGGAGTCGATCATGGGCAGCATCATGTTGTTCATCTGGCCGCTGATCTGCAGCATCTCCTGATAGAACTCCGCGAACCCGTCCATGTCGCCCACCGGATATTTGTACCGGTCGGTCGTTCCGTCCATCTCCTCCTGGACATAGACCCAGCCGTCCTGCATCCACTCCTGGACAGAGACTTGATCCTGCACGGTCACATCGGGGCCGGCGCCCGCCGTGTTGGATTCCATGTTCATGTTCATGGAAATGGCCAGCTGGAGCGGGTCCTTCAGAATCATCTGGATGCGGCCGTCTCCGGAGACGGCCACGGACATGGTCTCGTGGATGGTCTCGGTCCCATCAGAGCCGTCAACGGCAATGTCCATCCCCATGTTCATGGTATAGTCCGCGTCGATGCCGGTGGAGGAGGCCTGGCTGGCGGCGGTCAGGGCCCGGTAGGACTCGATTTTCTCGGTAATGGGCCGGGCGGCGTCGGCGTCGATGGCGCCGCTCTCCACCAGGCTGGCCAGCAGATAGGTGCTGCCGTCCTTGAGATCAGCGCCCAGGGCCTGGTAGGTGACGGCAGCCAGATCGTCCCGCAGGAAAGGGGCGGCGTCCAGCATGGAGAGGTTGAACAGGCCGTGGAGCATGGCGAAGTCCAGCGTGTCCGCGTACAGGAAGTCCACGCCGTCCTCATAGCCCAGGGCCCGCAGCAGGAAGGCGCAGTACATCTTCGCACTGCACGGACTGGAGGCGCCGAAAGTGGTGGCGGAGGTGCCGTTGGTGATGCCCTGGCTGTACAGCCAGGCGACGGAGGGGGCGGCGGTGTCGCTCACGTCGGTGAAGGGCATGGAGATCTCGCCCGCCTCATAGGCGGCTTTGGCCTCGTCCTCGGCGCCGTAGAGCCGCACCAGCATGATGGCGGCCTCGGAACGGGTAGGGGCGCGGTCCAGCTCAAAGCCGCCGGCGGTGCCCCGGAACACGCCGATGGCGGACAGCTCCTCCGCAACGGAGTCGTAGGAAGAGGCGGAGGCGGTCCCGGCCATTGCCGCAGTCAGCAGCAAGGTCGCGGCCAGTATGGTCAGAATGCGTTTCATGGTCAGCGCTCCTCTCTTTTTTCGTGGAAGGGTTTCCACTGATTACTGCTATCTTACGCCGGGAGGAAAGAGCCGTCAAGAGCGGGGGCGCGATTTGCGGAAAAAGGGCTGGTATTTCCCGCCGGTTCCCGGTATAATGGACCCAAATGGTTTCCTTTCCCCATTTTTCCAAACAGCTGTGATAGGCTGGGGACGAGGCGGGGAAGCAAGTCATTTGGAGAAAGCGCGTCCAGCCAAAGGGCTGACACGGGGCAAAACGGCGCGGGTGCCGGAGATCCCGGCGGCCTATGCACGGAACCAGCGGAGAGAGCGGAATTGCGGCCCTTTGCAGTCTGCCCGCTGTTCTGGGGCAGCCGCTGGACCAGATGTTTGGCAGGATGGAAAAGAGGAGAGACCATGCGCAAGCTGGCCGCGTTCACCGCGTCCTTCGCACTGGGGATCTATCTGGCCCAGTATCTGCTGCCGGAGAGGATTCTCCTGCCCCTGGCGGCAGTTTTCTTTGCTGCGGCCTGTCTCGCCCTGCTGCTGCCTGGACTTTGGCGGAAGCGGGTGCTGCTGGCGGGCACGGGGCTGGCGCTGGCCCTGGGGTGGAACTGGCTGTACAGCTATGCTGTGCGGGCGCCTCTTGCGGCCCTGTCCGGCAGCGAGGGCACCGCTTCCATGACTCTTTTGGAGTACGCCGTCCCCACGGACTACGGCGCCAAGGTGACAGTGAAGCTGGAGGGTTTTCCCCTGGGCAAGGTGGTCTACTACGGCGGGGCGGACCTGCTGGACCTGGAGCCGGGCCAGACGGTGACAGCCCAGGTCAAATTTCAGGATTCCGCCCGACTTCGGGAGGATACCATTACCAACTTCACCTCCCAGGGGGTGTTCCTGCTGGCCTACCAGCGGGGAGACGAGGCCGTCTACGGCGAGGGATCCGCCGGCTCGCCCCGGTGGTGGCCCGCCCGGGCGGCCCGGGCCATGCAGGACCGGGTGACGGCGCTGTTTGACGGGGATGAGGCGGCGTTCCTCGGTGCCATCCTCACCGGGGACACGTCCGGATTGTCGGAAGAAGCCCGGTCCGACCTGTCGGAGGCGGGACTCAGCCACATCCTGGCGGTGTCCGGGATGCACTGCGGCTTTCTGATGACGCTGATCCTGCTGTTCACGGGACGGCACCGGCACCGTCTGGCGGCGGCGCTGGCGCTGCCCGTCCTGATGTTCTATACGCTGCTGACCGGGGCCAGTCCCTCGGTGGTCCGGGCCTGCATCATGGTGGTGTTCGTGCTGGCGGCGCCCCTGTTTCAGCGGGACAGCGACCCGCCCACCACGCTGTCTGCCGCCCTGTTTTTGATCCTGCTGGCGAACCCCTTCGCAGCGGCCTCCATCAGCCTGCAGCTGTCCTTCGGGGCCATGGCGGGGCTTCTCTGGCTGACGCCGAAGGTCCAGGACCTGCTGCTGGGGGAGAAGCCGAGAGGGAAGGTCTGCCGCTTCCTGGCCGCCAGCCTGTCGGCCACTGTGGGGGCCATGGCGTTCACGGTGCCTTTGTGCGCCGTCTACTTCGGGTCGCTGGTGCTGATCTCTCCGGTGAGCAACCTGCTGTGCCTGACGGCCTCCAGCCTTGTGTTCATGCTGGGGCTTGGGGCGGTGCTGGTGAGCTTCCTCTGGATGCCCCTGGGGGCGGTGATCGGCTTCGTGCCGGCTTTGCTGACCCGGTATATTCTCTGGATATCCGGGGTTCTGGCGTCCATCCCCCACCACGCCCTGTACTTCACCAACCCGTACCTGAAATACTGGCTGGTATTTCTGTATGTCCTCTTCGCCGCGGCCTTTTTCCTGCGGCCCAAGGCCAGGCGGAAGTACGCCGTGGCCGGTGTGCTGGCGGCGGTGTCCCTGGCGGCGACGGTGCGGCTGGGCGCGCCCCACTACACCCGGGGCGGCCTGGACGCCTATGTGCTGGACGTGGGGCAGGGGGAGAGCGTGCTGCTGACCTCCGGCGGGAAATTTGCCCTGGTGGACTGCGGCAGCCGCAACAGCTGGTACGATGCCGGCGGCATCGCGGCGGACCACCTGGCCACCATGGGCTGTGGGACGCTGGACTATCTGATTCTGACCCACTATGACTACGATCACATCTCCGGCGTGGCGGAGCTGCTGGCGAGAGCGCGGGTGGACACTCTGCTCCTGCCGGACGTGTCCGACGATGCAGGGGCGCGGTTCCGGGTGGAGCTGGCCGCCCGGAACCACGGCGTGGACATTCAATACGTGGAGGCGGAGACGGTTTACACCCTGGGGGAGAGCAGCCTCACCATCTACCCGCCGGGAGACGTGGAGGGCGACAACGAACAGGGGCTGGCCGTCCTGTGCACCTATGGCGACTACGACCTGCTGATTACCGGGGACCGGAACATGGCCGCGGAGCGGCAGCTGATCGCCGACCATGACCTGCCCGACATCGAGGCCCTGGTGGTGGGCCACCACGGCTCCAAATCCTCCACCTCGGAGGAGCTGCTGGAGGCCGTGACGCCGGAGACAGGCATCATCAGCGTGGGGGACAACAGTTACGGCCACCCCACAGAGGACGCCCTCCGCCGCCTGGTGCTGGCGGATGTGGAGATCTACCGGACGGACAAGCAGGGCACCGTCCATCTATCTGTGAATTGAGGAGACACCATGGCATACGCGAAAAAGACATCCAAGGCCAACGAGGCCTTTCAGAAACTGAAAAACGACCTGGCCGCGGGAACGGCGGGAAACGCCTACATCTTCTACGGGGAGGAGACGTATCTCCGGGAGTACTATCTCAAAGAGCTGCGGAAGAAGCTGGTCCCCGCCGGGTTCGAGGAGTTCAACTACCACACCCTGGAGGGGAAGGACCTGACGGTCCAGACCCTGGCGGAGACGGCGGAGGCCATGCCCATGATGGCGGAGCGGACGCTGATCGTGGTGTCGGACTTCGACCTGTTCAAGCTGAACGAGGAGCAGCGGGAAAAGCTGATCGCCTTCTTGGAGGATGTGCCGCCCTACTGCTGCGTGGTGTTCCTCTACGACACGGTGGAATACAAGCCCAACCGCACTATGAAGAAGCTGTACAAGGCCGTCACCGACCATGTGGAGGCAGTGGAGTTCCGCCCGGCGGACAACAGCGACCTGGTGGTGTGGATCGCCCGGCGGTTCAAGGCCCTGGGGAAGGAGATCGACCGCCAGACGGCGGAGTACCTGATCTTCACCTGCGGCGGCCTGATGACGGGTCTGGTGCCGGAGATCGCAAAGATCGGCGCCTATGCCAAGGGCAGGGCCATCACCCAGAAGGACATCGACGCCGTGGCGGACCCGGTGCTGTCGGCGGAGGTGTTCCGCCTGTCCGACGCGGTGCTCCAGGGGAATTACGACGGGGCGGCCCGCATCCTGGGGGACCTGCTGAAAATGCAGACGGAGCCCATCATGATCCTGGCGGCTTTGGGCAACCAGCTCCGGCGCATCTATACCGCCCGGATGGCCATTGACAGCGGCAAGGACAAGTACTGGCTCATGGAGCTGTGGGAGATGAAGAGCGACTACCCGGCCAAGCTCCTGCTCTCCGCCGCCAAAAAGACCACCGCCGCCTGGTGCGCCGACGCGGTGCAGATGTGCCAGGTGCTGGACCGGCGGATGAAGAGCGAGAAGGGCGTGGACGCCGTAGGTGAGCTGAAGCTGCTGCTGGTGCGTCTGGGGGCGCAGCGGCGATGAAGAAAACGATCCGAGAGGTCATCGTGGTAGAGGGCCGCTACGACAAAAACGCCCTCAGTCAGGTGGTGGACGCTACCATCATCACACTGGGGGGCTTCGCCGTGTTCAACGACCGGGAGAAGCTGGCCTTTCTCCGCCGCCTGGCGGAACAGCGGGGACTCATCGTGCTGACGGACAGCGACGGGGCGGGGTTCGTCATCCGGAACTATCTGAAGGGTGCCCTCCCCCGGAACCGGGTGAAGCAGGCATATATCCCGGACATCCCGGGCAAGGAGCGCCGCAAGCGGACCCCCGGCAAAGAGGGCAAGCTGGGAGTGGAGGGCATGAAGCCCGCTGTGCTGCTGGAGGCCCTGCGCCGGGCGGGCGCCACCTTCGCCGACGAAGAGACTGTGGGAGAACGCCGGAAAGACCCCATCACCAAGGCGGACCTGTTCGCCCTGGGCCTCACCGGCGGAACCGACAGCGCCGCGAAGCGCCGGGCCCTGCTGAAGCGGATGGACCTGCCGGAGCACCTGACGCCAAACGGCATGCTGGAGGCGCTGAACCTGTTGTATGGCCGGGAGGAGTTCCTCTCCTGGGCGGAGGGAGCCCTGTAAAAAAGCCGGGGGAAGCCGGGCGTTCGACAGGGTTCGACGGCATTCCCCAAAACGGCGGTGCTACAATTTTTTCGTCCGTGTGTGACAACAGACAGAAGGAGGAAATCGAGGTGCGGGCCTTCCTGGTAGGGAGAAGGCCGTGCCGCGGCGTACCGGTGGACTACTTTCTGCTGGTGGAGGAGCGTGACGCCCTCTGGGAGTGCTACGGCATCCGCGTGGAGAGCGGCGGGGAGCGGACGGAGATCCCGGGGATCACCGCCTCGCAGTCTGGGATCCTGTCACTGCTGTCCAAGCTGATGCGGGGGAGCGTGACGCCCGTCGCGGCGCGGGATGTGGTGGAGGACTGGCTGCTGGAGTAGCGTGCAGTCCGGCCACAAAAAGGAGTCCGGAGAGAACGCAGGGTGTGCATTCTCTCCGGACTCTTTTTGCGAATTTCAGGGCGCCTTTGCCAGCGCCACCAGAACGGCGGACAGGAGCGGGCACAGGACCAGTCCCGCCGCCAGCAGCCGCCCCCGGCGGGAAGCGCGCGTCACGCCCTTCCGTCCCGCCCGTTCCGCCAGCAGCCCCATGGGGAGGGAAAGCAGATAGATGCAGCCCCAGAAGGCCCAGCCGTAGTGGCCGTGTCCCATGGCCGCTCCCGCCAGGTGGGGCCCCAGAACCAGCCCCATCAAAAATCCGATGAGAAAATAGGCGCAGGTGGTGCAGGAGAGCCGGTACCGCCCCAGCAGCGCCGTCAGGGCGGAGAGGGCCATGGCCCACCAGAAGAGACCGCTGCTGAGGAGCCAGCCGTAGAGATAGCTCTCGCCGCCGCTGGGCCGCTCCCACAGCAGCCAGCCCAGCAGGGAGCTGCCCTCCAGGGGGCACCAGAGGATGCGGCCCAGCAGGTAAAAGACAAGATACCCCGCGGTCACCGCCAGAGCCGCCAGGACCCGGGGGCGCCAGCGGCTCCAGGAGCACGGTGGTGGAGGTGCCTCCGCCGCAGGGACGTCCGCCCCCTCCGATGGGAGCAGCAGGTCCACCGTGGTGCCAAAGAGCTCCGCCAGGCGGAAGAGGTTCTCCGTGCTGGGGGCGCTCTGGCCGGACTCCCATTTGGTGACCGCCTGGCGGCTGACATCCATCCGGCGGGCCAGAGCCTCCTGGGACATGCCTGCCCGCCGGCGGTGTTCCTTGATCCGCTGACCCAGCGTAGTCATGGCCCCACCTCCTTTCAGCCTTTATGTTACCAGAATCCAGCTCCTTTGACTACCAACTATCCGGCAACAATCGGTTGCGGCGGCGGAAAAGGGCGGTTTCACCGCTTCAGCAGCCGCCGCAGAGAAGCGGCGTCCAGCAGGTTCACCGTCTGGAAGGCACCGCCGTAAAACACGGCGTAGTTGTTGAACACGCAGGGAAGGGCCTTGGCCTTCTCCAATGTGTCCACAGGCACCAGAGAATACGGCGCCCCGGCCTCTCCACACACCTGCCGGACGATCTCCAAGCTGTTGGCCGCATAGGGGCACTGGTCACTGTAATAGACCGTCAGCTCCTTTTCCTCGATGGTCCCCGCCCTGGACCGGTCCGTGAAGCGGGGGAGGGTGCCGTCGAAGGATCGGGCCAGCAGGGTGTAGCCGTAGTCCGTCTCATCCGCCGTCTCAAAGCCGTACCTCCGGGCGAAGGACTGGTCGGAGAGCCAGGCCTTCTGTTTCTCCGCCCCCAGCATGCAGACGCCGGATTTTCCCCGGTCCCGGGCATCCGCCAGGCAGTGCTCCATCAGCGCCCGGCCGTACCCCTTTCCCTTGTATGCACCGGCGACCCAGAGACAGTAGAGGTACAGGTAGTTGTCCCCCTCCACGGGGACCCAGGCCGTCTCCAAAGGGGCGTACTCGATAAAGACTTTTTCCTTGACATCCAGCTTCCGGAAGATGTGCCCCTCCGGCAGCCGGTCCGCCAGCCACCGGCGCTTGGCTTCCACGCCGGGGTGGGGCTTTTTGCTGCGGATGATGCAGCACAGGTGCTGATCGGCGATGTTTTCCGCCGTCAGGTCGATGAATCCCGGTTCCATACAGACGCTCTCTTTCCGCCGGAGACGCCGGCCCTTTTTCGTATCGTACCAGATCCGGCGGAAGAACGCAACTGTCCTGCCGGTTCGTCAAAGGCGCTGCCCGCGTCAGGTCGGTCTTATGATGCGGTGCCGGCACATCTCGGTTTTGCCGCATTGGGGACGGGTCAATCTCCGTTTTGTGAATGTGTGATAGCTTTTGACATATTCCCGCATACAGATCATTCTTTGCTGTCCGCATGCTGCCAATGGCCGTCCAAAACAACGTATTGCATTTCCCAGTCAGATTTTGTATAATAAATATCCTAACGTGTACGCATACCAACGACACACTGCGCGAGAGGGAGGAATGACAGCGCATGGCAGAGGATATCAAGCTGACGCAGGACGAGGCGCCGGAGAGCCGGAACTTTATCCACGCTTTCATTGAGGAGGACATCGGCCCCGGCGGCCAGTTCGAGGGGATGACCGTCCACACCCGGTTCCCGCCGGAGCCTAACGGCTACCTGCACATCGGGCACTGCAAGGCGCTGACCATCGACTTCGGCACGGCGGAGAAATTCGGCGGCCTGTGCAACCTGCGGATGGACGACACGAACCCCACCAAAGAGGACGAGGAATTCGTGGACGCCATCAAGGAGGACATCCACTGGCTGGGCTTTGACTGGGGCGACCGGTTCTTCTACGGCTCGGATTACTTTGAGGAGGACTACCGCCAGGCGGTGGGCCTCATCAAAAAGGGCCTGGCCTACGTCTGCGAGCTGACGCCGGAGCAGTTCAAGGAGTACCGGGGCGACACCACCACCCCCGCCCGCTCCCCCTGGCGGGACCGGCCCATCGAGGAGAGCCTGGACCTGTTCGAGCGGATGAAGAACGGCGAGTTCCCGGAGGGCAAGTACACCCTGCGGGCCAAGATCGACCTGGAGAGCGGCAACTTCAATATGCGGGACCCGGTGCTCTACCGGATCAACTATCTGCCCCACCACCGGCAGGGGAACAAGTGGTGCATCTATCCCATGTACGACTTCGCCCACCCCATCCAGGACGCCCTGGAGGGCATCACCCATTCCCTGTGCTCCCTGGAGTTTGAGAACCACCGCCCCCTGTACAATTGGGTGGTGGAGCACTGCGACCTGCCCAGTCATCCCCGGCAGATCGAGTTCGCCCGCCTGGGCATCGACCACACGGTGCTCTCCAAGCGCAAGCTCCGCAAGCTGGTGGAGGAGGGCCGGGTCTCCGGCTGGGACGATCCCCGGATGCCCACCCTCTGCGGCCTGCGCCGCCGGGGCTACACCCCCCGGTCCATCCGGAACTTCTGCGAGCGGATCGGCGTGGCCAAGTCCGCCAACGTGGTGGAGTACGGCTTCCTGGAGCACTGCCTGCGGGAGGACCTGAACGAGACCGCCCAGCGGACCATGGCGGTGATCCGGCCCATCAAGCTGACCATCACCAACTATCCGGAGGGGAAAAGCGAGACCGTCACCGTGGAGAACAACCCCCTGGACCCCGCCGCCGGCACCCGGGAGATCGCCTTCTCCCGCAACCTCTGGATCGAGTCCGACGACTTTCTGGAGATCCCGGTGCCCAAGTACAAGCGGCTCTACCCCAACGGCCCGGAGTGCCGCCTGAAAGGGGCCTATCTCATCCGCTGCACCGGCTGCGTGAAGGACGACAACGGCAATGTCACGGAGGTGCTGGCGGAGTATGACCCGGAGAGCCGGGGCGGCGACCCCGCCGACGGCCGGAAGGTGAAGGGCGCCACCATCCACTGGGTGGACGCCGCCACCGCTATCGACGCGGAGGTGCGCCTCTACGACAACCTGTTCACCGACGCGGACCCGGACGCCGCCGACAAGAACTTCCTGGAGTGCCTGAACCCCAACTCCCTGGAGGTCCTCACCGGCTGCAAGGTGGAGCCGTCTCTGGCGGATGCCGCGGCTCCCGCCAGCTTCCAGTTCATGCGCCTGGGCTACTTCTGCCTGGACAGCAAGGACTCCAAGCCCGGCCATCTGGTGTTCAACCGCTCCGTGAGCCTGAAGGACAGCTTCAAGAAATAAGCAGACAAAAAGACCGCCGAAAGGCGGTCTTTTTGTCTGCTCTTCTCACAGCGGGATCTCCCGGTCCAGCTTGTAGAAGGTGAGGGACCCGTTCCCCAGCAGCGTCCCCGCCTGGTCCCGGATCTCCACCTCGTAAAAGCAGAGGGTCCGGCCGGGCTTGGTCTCCCGGGCCTCCGCCACCAGATGGTCCCCCAGCTTGGCGCTGCGGAGGAAGTTGTAGGAGGCGTTCACCGTCACGGCGTAATATCCGTGGGAGGCCATGGCGGAGCCGCAGGCCGTGTCTGCCAGGGAGAAGTAGCAGCCCCCGTGGGCAACCCCCACGGGGTTGGCGTCCTCCGCCGTGATGTCCTTTACCGCCCGGGCGTAGCCGGGGCCGATCTCCTCCACAAAGATCCCCAGCCGCCGGGCGAAGGGGTTGGAGCTGTTCCGGGTGTCTCTGAGCTTTTTGTAGTCCATGTGTGCGGTCTCCTCGTTTTTGATCACTTGCTTTCAGCTTACTCCGAACCTGTGAAAAGGTCAATTTTTTTCGTTCTTTTTTCAGCGAAAATTCAGAAATCCATGATAGACTGCCTCCATCTTGACGGAAAGGATTTGCTGCGATGAAACGAATTGCTTCTCTCTTCCTGGGGCTGGCGGTGGCTGCGGCCGCACTCTCCGGCTGCGGCGCGCAGGGCCGCGAGACGGCCGCGCAGGAATTCCCGGATACTGTTTCCATCGTCCTCTCGGACGACGGCATTACTGTGGACGGGGAGGCGGTCTCCGCGGACGAGACGGCCGCCGTCTACACGGCCCATGACATTGTCTGCTATGAATCCGGCCGCGACTTCACCTACGGCGAGGGCACGGAAGCCGACGAGCACACCGCCGAAGAGGCGGAGGCCCACACGGTGGTCCACATCACACAACCCGGCACCTACGCCCTCAGCGGCACCCTGTCCGCAGGGCAGATCGCCGTGGACCTGGGGGAGGATGCGGAGGAGGACCCGGCGGCGGTGGTGACGCTGATCCTGAACGGCGTGGACATCACCTGTACCGTGGCCCCGGCGGTGATTTTCTACAACGTCTATGAGTGCGGCAGCGCGGACGAGGACACCGCCTCGGAGACCGTGGACACCTCCGCCGCCGGTGCCAATGTCCTCATCGCCGACGGCACCATCAACAACGTCACCGGCTCCTATGTGGCCCGGATCTACGACCCGGACAGCGTGGTGCTCAGCGAGGACGGCACAACCGTGGAGGACAGCGACAAGCTCCACAAATACGACGGCGCCTTCTACTCTAAGATGTCCATGAATGTGGACGGGGGAGAGGCCGGCACCGGTGTGCTGAACATCACCGCCGACAACGAGGGGCTGGACACGGAGCTGCACCTCACCATCAACGGCGGCACCATCAACATCACCTCCGGCAATGACGGCATCAACACCAATGAGGACAACGTATCCGTCACCACCGTCAACGGCGGCTCCGTGAACATCCAGGTCACCGGCGAGACCGGCGAAGGCGACGGCATCGACTCCAACGGCTGGCTGGTGATCAACGGCGGCGCTGTCACCGCCGCGGCCTGCTCCGGCAGCGGGGACGCGGGCATCGACGCCACCATGGGCATCACCATCAACGGCGGCACGGTAACGGCCTCCGGCAATATGTATGACCAAATCGACGGCGGGGCCCAGAACTATGTGGTGTTCTCCTTCGCATCCCGGCAGAGCGGCGGCCAGACCTATACCCTGCAAAACGCCGACGGGGAGACCGTGGGCACCTGGACGCCGGTAAACGACTTCACCTGCCTGGTGGTGTCCTCCCCGGACCTGACGGCAGGGGACTACACCCTGTGGCAGGGAGACACCCAGCTGGCCGGCAGCGCGTCCGACGGCATGGGCGGCCCCGGCGGCGGACGGCCCATGGACGGTGGGGAGCCCCCCGCGGACTTCGATCCCCGGCAGGCGCCGGAGGGCGGGATGCCTCCGGAGGGAGAGCGCCCCCAGCGCCCGGAGGGCGAGGCGCCGGAGAACGCTGGCGGAGAGGCCCCGGCGGACCACCCGGAGCGCCCGGCGGATGGGGAGACCACACCTGACGGCGCGGAACCGCCCGCAGGCGGCCGCGGCCCCGGCGGCGGAGAAGCCGGCCAGAGCGCCGCGGACCTGTCCGAGACGTTCACTTTGTCGGATGGCGGGAACTTCTTTACCGGGATCTCACCGATGGAGACGACAGAAGCCTCAGAGACGTAAGCAGACAGCGGGGCCGGTTTCCCGGCCCCGCCTGCTCATATATTTTTCTTGATGGTGTTGATGGCGCCCTTCTCCAGCCGGCTGACCTGGGCCTGGGAGATGCCCACCTCCGCGCTGACCTCCATCTGGGTCTTTCCCTCGTAGAACCGCAGGGAGAGGATGCGCCGCTCCCGGTCGTCCAGCCGCTTCATGGCCTCCTTCAGGGCGATGCGGTCCGTCCAGGCCTCGTCGGTGTTCCGGGTGTCGCTGACCTGGTCCATGACGCAGATGGCGTCGCCGCCGTCGGAGTAAACCGGCTCGTACAGCGACACCGGGTCCACGATGGCGTCCATGGCGAAGACCACTTCCTCCCGGGGGATACCCAGTTCCTGGGCGATCTGCTCCACTGTGGGCTCCCGCTGGTTTTCCGCCAGGTACTTGTCCCGGACCTGCAGGACCTTGTAGGCCGTGTCCCGCATGGAGCGGGACACCCGGATGGCGCTGTTGTCCCGGAGATACCGGCGGATCTCGCCGATAATCATGGGCACGCCGTAGGTGGAAAACCGCACCGGCTGATTGATGTCAAAGTTGTCGATGGCCTTGATGAGCCCCACGCAGCCCACTTGAAACAGGTCGTCGGCGTTCTCGCCCCGGCCGGCGAAGCGCTGGATGACGGAGAGCACCAGCCGCAGATTTCCCTCGATCAGCTCCCGGCGGGCCTCCTGGTCCCCGGCCTTGGTGCGGCGCAGGAGCTCCATGGTCTCCTCGTTTTTCAAGACCTTCAGCTTTGCCGTGTTGACGCCTGCGATCTCCACCTTGCCCTGCATGGCTGTGCCCCCTCAAACCCTGAAACTTCATGAGTTCAGTATGGCCGGAGGGCTTTTTTCCTATACTGGAAGCTTTTGTCGCTTTCCGCCCGTCTGCACAAAACAGTGTTGGGACATTCCGTCCGCCGCATAGTCTCAGGGCAGGGGGTGAGCGCGGTGCAGTGCAGGATCCGGGATTTCCGGTGCAAGGAGGTCATCAACGTCTGCGACGGCTGCCGCCTGGGCTACGTGTCAGACCTGGACGTGCGGGTGCCGGAGGGGCAGGTGGTGGCCATCATTGTCTACGGCCCGGGCCGCTTTTTCGGCCTGTTCGGCAGGGGGGAGGAGTTCTACATCCCCTGGGAGTGCATCCAGCGGATCGGAGACGACATCATCCTCATCGACAAGCCCTTTCAGCGGCGGGATCCCCGCCTGGAGCGGAAGCGGCGCAAACGCTGCTGACAAATGCCCCCGCGGTGAAAGCCGCGGGGGCATTTGCGTATGCCGGCGGAGCGGTCACGGCTCCTCCGGATAGCTGATCTTCAGCGTCATGCCGTCGTGCCAGACACCGGCGCTGCGGGAGATGGGCAGGTACTGCCCCTCGGTAAAGCCGATGGTCTCCCCGTCGTGGAAGGTGATGTCTTCCTCCAATACGTAGCTGGTCAGATCCAGCAGGAAGCTGTGCAGGTCGCCGGGGGCGGCCTGGGTGTCCAGCACCTCCATCTCCTCCTTGCCGAAGGCCGCAAGGCCGTCGGTGTAGCCGCACAGGCCCGCTTCCCGGCGGTAGAGCCCCATCCACACCAGATCCAGCAGGGGCAGCTCCCCGTCCTCCATGGGCTGGGCCGCGTTGAGATAGAACTCCGGCTGGTACACGGTGCCGTTGGCGTAGACGCCCAGCGCGCCGCGCTGGCGGCAGGCGGTGCACACCAGCTTCACCTGGAGCATGGCCGCCTCCCGGGCGGACTGCTCCCGGGGCAGGACGGTCACCAGCAGCTGGCCCCGGTGGCGGGCGGCAGATTCCACCGCCTCCGGCCACAGGTAGTTGTGGGCGGCGTTTTCCTCCGCCTCGCCGTGGGGCACGGGGAATGGGTACAGGCACACCGCCGCCAGCATTCCGCTGACCTCAAAGGTCAGGGTGCTGCCGCCGTCTTCGGATTCCTCCGCCTCTGTGAGGCAGGGGATGCCGTACAGGTCCCGCAGATCCCGGCGGAACTGGTCCGGGTCCCAGGCGGGCGCTTCCAGCAGGACAAAGGCCAGGAAGGCGCCGCCCTCCGGCCTGGCCAGGGCGGGCTGATGTTCCTTGCACAGGGAGAAGCCTTCGTCAAAGAGGACGATCTGCTGCTCCTGTTCCCGGCCGTAGCACAGCCGCAGCACCCGGTCCGGCTGGACCGCGAACCACTGGAGGGCCAGGTCCTCCGTCCCCAGTCCCGCCTGGGCGGACAGAAAGGTCCTGCCCCGGCGGTCCAGCTCCGGCAGCCGCCGCACCAGCTCCCGCACCCAGGGGAGCGGCACCTTGGACAGCGCCGCCTCATTCAGGAAGAACCGGCCGGTGAGGCTGCCTCCCTGATAGGGGATCTGGAAGGTGCAGTAGGGGGCGTCCGCCTCCCACTCCGTGGGGGAGAGGGCGGCCTTAATGGCGGCGAGATTCTCCCGGTCGCAGCAGATCCCGGCGATGGACAGCCGCTTTTCCGCCTCGTTTTCGTCTCCGCCGGCCTGCAGGACCGCGTCACACGCCGGGTCGATCCAGTGGAACTCCATCTCCTCCAGAGTCCGGCCCTCCTGAATCTCCCGGCGGAGGGTGGTGAACTCGTAGTCCCCGGGCACCAGCGCCAGCCCTCGGTCCACCGCCTCCAGAGCGCCGGACGCATCGCCGAAGTGGGCCCGGAGCTTGCCGGTCTCCAGCCAGCCCCAGGGATACTCCGGGTCCAGGGCCACGCCGGCCTCCGCGTAATGCCGGGCCTCCTCCAGCCAGCCGCAGTACATCAGGGCGCAGGCGTAACGGTAGTACCAGATGCCGCTCTTGGCCGCCGCTGCCGCCATCTCCGAGGCTGGCATCCACTGGGCGGCCTTGTAATAGTAGTCGTACTCGCCGATATTGTTGCAGGCATAGGCGTACCACAGGGCCAGGTCCAGGTCGGCCCGGGCCTGCTCCTCCGTGAACTCCCCCTGGCGCACACCGTCCCGGACCCGCTGGTCCATGTAGTCCAGCATTTTGTAAAAGTAGCCGGAGACGTCTCCGCACAGTTCCTCCAGGGCCGCCACGTCCTCCGCCGTCAGGACCTGCAGTGCCTTTCGGACCGGAACTGTTCCATCCGGGGACGATTTCTGCTTTTCAGTGTCCATCCATTGCTCCTTTCTGATCTGCCGTATCTTAATATGAACTGGAAAACGGATTATGGTCATTATAGCAGACAGACAAGTGCGGCACAACAGCAAATGGGGGACAGCCCGCAAAAACCAAACAAATTCAGAGAGATACCGGAATTTTACACGGCTTTTGGGAAAAAATACTTGCATTGTACACCGGATTGTGATACTATATTTCAGCATTCCGCACGGCGCGTCGACTTTCTGTCTGTGCCCAGGGCCAAAAACGGCCGGGTTGGCAGGGGGGATGAAGCCGCCGGAGGACCAACTAAATTGAAATTGGAGGAACACACAACTATGGCAAATTCTAGCGTCGTATCCATGAAGGCCCTGCTGGAGGCGGGCGTCCACTTCGGTCACCAGACCCGCCGTTGGAACCCCAAGATGGCTCCCTACATCTACACGGAGCGCAACGGCATCTATATCGTGGACCTGCAGAAGACCGTCCGCAAGCTGGAGGAGGCCTATAACTTCGTCCGTCAGCTGTCTGAGAGCGGCCAGTCCCTGCTGTTCGTGGGCACCAAGAAGCAGGCGCAGGAGGCCATCCGCGAGGAGGCCACCCGCTGCGGCCAGTTCTATGTGAATGCCCGGTGGCTGGGCGGCATGATGACCAACTTCAAGACCATGCGCACCCGCGTGGACCGGCTGAACCAGCTGAAGACCATGCAGGAGGACGGCACCTTCGACATGCTGCCCAAGAAGGAAGTCATGAAGCACCTGGGCGAGATCGCCAAGCTGGAGAAGTACCTGGGCGGCGTGAAGGAAATGAAGAAGCTGCCCGGCGCCCTGTTCATCGTGGACACCCGCAAGGAGCGCAACGCCATCGCCGAGGCCCACAAGCTGGGCATCCCCGTGGTGGCCATCGCCGATACCAACTGCGACCCCGATGAGATCGACTACGTGATCCCCGGCAACGACGACGCCATCCGCGCCATCAAGCTGATCTCTTCCATCATGGCCAACGCCGTGCTGGAGGGCAAGCAGGGTGAGCAGACCGCTGAGGCCGCCGCTGAAGAGGCTGCTGCCGACGCCGAGTAATCTGCGCCCGCATTTGCGCGTATATACCAAAACTGTTTGGAGGAATTCAAAATGGCTTTTACCGCAGCTGATGTAAAGAACCTGCGCGAGATGACCGGCGTGGGCATGATGGATTGCAAGAAGGCGCTGACCGCCTCCGACGGCGATATGGACAAGGCCGTGGAGTGGCTGCGCGAGAAGGGCATGGCCGCCTCCGCCAAGAAGGCCGGCCGCATTGCCGCCGAGGGCATGGCCTATGCCGCCGTTATCGACGGCGTGGGCGTGGTGGTCGAGGTCAACGCCGAGACCGACTTCGTGGGCAAGAACGAGAAGTTCGTGGACTTCGTCAAGGGCGTGGCCGCTACTGTGGCCAAGGAGGCTCCCGCTGACCTGGATGCGCTGATGGAGTGCAAGTACGCCGGCACCGACCTGACCGTCACCCAGCAGCAGCAGGAGATGGTGCTGGTGATCGGCGAGAACATCAAGATCCGCCGCTTCGCCCGCTTCGCCGAGAACGTCTCCGTGCCCTATGTGCACGCCGGCGGCAAGATCGGCGTGCTGGTGAACCTGGAGTCCGACCTGCCCGCCGAGAAGGTGGAGGAGATCGGCAAGGACGTGGCCATGCAGATTGCCGCTCTGAACCCCCGCTTCTGGGACAAGTCCCAGGTGGGCCAGGACGTTCTGGACGAGGAGAAGAAGATCATGATGGTCCAGATGGAGAACGATCCCAAGATGGCCTCCAAGCCCGAGGCCGTGCGGGAGAAGATCGTCATGGGCAAGCTGAACAAGTTCTACTCCGAGAACTGCCTGCTGCAGCAGGAGTTCGTGAAGGACAACTCCATGAGCGTGGAGCAGTATATCGCCTCCGCCGCCAAGGCCGCAGGCGGAAAGGTGACCTTCAAGGACGCCATCCGCTTTGAGAAGGGCGAGGGCATCGAGAAGAAGCAGGAGAACTTCGCTGAGGAGATCGCCTCCATGGTGAAGGGCTGATTATTAAGCCGGCTGAATCAGGAGCGGGTGCGAAAGCACCCGCTCCGCTTGTTTCCGCCCGAAAGCCCTTTGAATTCCGGTGATTTTCCTTGTATTGCGGGGGGAAAACTGGTATAATACTCCTATCTTTTGGGTTATCATCACAGGGAGACGAACATGCTGCACTATTTACAGGGATTGCTTTCCGCGCTGGACCTGACTTCACTGCTGGACGCGGTGCTGCGGGTGGCCGCGATTTTTCTCTGCCTGACGGTCCACGAGACCTGCCACGGCCTGGCGGCCCTGGCTCTTGGGGACCCCACGGCCAAATCCATGCACCGTCTGAGTTTGAATCCCCTGCGGCACATCGACTGGATCGGCCTGCTGATGATGTTTGTGGCAGGGTTCGGCTGGGCCAAGCCGGTGCCGGTGGATCCCCGGTATTTCCGAAAGCCTAAGCAGGGCATGGCATTGACCGCCCTGGCGGGGCCCGCCTCCAACTTTGTGCTGGCGGTTTTGGCAATGCTGATCAGTAAGGTGATTTACCTTTACGCACCTTATTCCGTGGCGATGGACGTGGTGTTCAGCTTCTGCCTGTACACGCTGGCGCCTCTGTCCATCGGCCTGGGGCTGTTCAATTTGATCCCCATCCCGCCGCTGGACGGGTCCAAGGTGCTGGCGGCGTTTCTGCCGGACCGGCAGTACATCACGCTGATGCGGTATGAGCGGTACGGCATTGTCGTGCTGTTGGTATTGTCCTTTGTGGGCATCGGCAGCAGTTTGATCTCCCGGGGCATCCTGGGCATATACAGCGCCCTGTTGTCCCTGATCTTTGGTTGAGGTGAACGGTTTGCAAAACCCCGTATTCAAGCTGGAAAAGGTGGTCCGCAGCAAATCCGAGGAGGAGATGCAGGACTTTGAGGGCCCTCTGGACCTGATCCTATATCTGCTGGGCAAGAACAAAATGGAGATCCAGGACATCTCCATCTCCCTGATCTGCGACCAGTACATGGCGTGGCTGGCCCGGCGGCAGGAGATGGACCTGGAGGTGGCCAGCGAGTTCGTCACCATGGCCTCCCAACTGGTGTACATCAAGACCCGGATGCTCCTCTCCATTGAAGATGAGGAGGCCCAGAGCGAGATGGACGCCCTGATCGCCTCTCTGGAGGAGCGGAAGCGCAACGAGAATTACGCCAGGGTGAAATCCATGGCCGCCCGGCTGGAGCCCATGGGGGAGTTCGGCCGGAACATCCTCACCCGCCCGCCGGAGCCGGTGAAGCGGGGGAAGATCTACGAGTACGACCAGACACCGGCGGACCTGGTCCTGGCCATGGCCGAGATCCAGAGCCGGGCGGAGCGCTCCCTGCCGCCGCCCCGGTCCGCCTTCCAGGACATCGTCCAGCACGAGCCCTATCCCGTGGAGAGCAAGGCCCGGGAGATTCTGCAGCGGCTGAAGACCCACGGCGTCACCCGGTTTTTGCTGCTGTTCCGGGGCAGCCGCAGCCGCAGCGAGGTGGTGGCCACCTTCCTGGCGGTGCTGGAGCTGTGCCGGGCCCGCATCCTGCATCTGGCGGGGAGTGAGACGGACTGCACTGTCCGGCAGGAGCGGGAGCTGCCCCAGGATCTGAAACTGTGAGAGAGGACCATTCCAAGATGGAGATGAAAGAGATCGAATCGGCGGTGGAGGGCATCCTGTTTGCCTCCGGGGAGCCGGTGCAGACCGACCGGATCTGCGTGGCCCTGGAGATGGACCGCCCCACGGTGGAGCAGGTGCTCCAGAAGCTGATGGACTATTACGCCTACGAGCGCCGGGGCATCCGCCTGCTGCACATGGAGGACACCTGGCAGCTGTGTTCCGCGCCGGACTATGCGGATGTGATCCGGAAGGCTTTTGAGATCCGCAAGCCTGCCAAGCTCAGCCAGCCGGCGCTGGAGGTGCTGACCATCATTGCCTACTACCAGCCCACCACCCGGGCCTATGTGGATCAGATCCGGGGGGTGGACAGCGCCTACACCATCGGCCTGCTGCTGGACCGGAAACTGATCGAGGAGTGCGGCCGCCTGCAGGTGCCCGGAAGGCCCCGCCTGTACCGGACCACCAAACAGTTTCTCCGGGCCTTCCATCTGACCAGCCTGGATGACCTGCCGGAGCTGCCGGACCTTGGCGGCGAGGGGCAGATGCGGATCGGCGAGGACGGACAGATCGTGGACCCGGCGGACACGGCAGAGATCACCGGAGCCGACACGCCGGAGACGGCCGGCGCCATGGAGGAAGAGGCGCCTTGAGAATCCGCTCCGGCGGAGCGGTCAGGAGGTGATGGACGTTGCTGGGACTTTGGATCACGCTGGCGGTGCTGCTGGCTCTTGCGATTTTCTTATGGCGGCTGCGGCTGGGGCTGTATGTGTCCTTCGGAGGGGAGCAGGCCGCGGCGGATCTGACGATCGGCCTCTTCCGGGTCCGGCTGGCACCGTCCAAAGAGACCAAAAAAACGCCGCAGGAAACCAAAAAAACGGGAAAGCCTAAAAAGGAGCCGAAGGACCTGGCAGAGGCGGTGAAAAAAATCCCGAAGCCCAAACTGGAAGATCTTCAGGACGCCGCAAGGACGCTGTGGCCCGCCGCCCAAAAGGCCCTGCGCCGCACCCGGCGGAGCATCCGCGTGGACCCGCTGCGCCTGTCCGTCACCCTGGGCGGGGCGGAGGACCCGGCGGCGGCCGCGGAGCTGTACGGCGGACTCCACGCCCTGGTCTGGACCGGGATGCCGGCTCTGGAGCAGCTGGTGGTGATCCGGGATCCCGGGATTCACCTCGGAATTGATTTTGACGCGCAGGAGACCCGGGCGGAGGGAGAGCTGGGCATCTCCATCCGGCTGGGGACGCTGATCGCCGTAGGGACGCAGCTGGCGGTCCCGGCCATCGGCTGGCTCCGGCGGTTCATGAAGCGGCGGCGGACGCCGCCCGCATCCAAGGCAGCAGACAACAAGGCGGCGGAACACCCCGCCGCGTGACGAGAAAGGATGGCATCCATGGACGAGACAATGGACAAGAAGAGACCCCTCAGCGATTTGATGCGCTCCACGATGGACAAGATCCGGGAGATGGCGGACACCAACACCATCGTGGGCCAGCCCATCACCACGCCCGACGGCGTGACTCTGATCCCCATTTCCCGGGTCAGCATGGGCTTCGGCTGCGGCGGCGCCGACTACGGCAAAGTTCAGCCCAAGGACTTCGGCGGCGGCAGCGGCGCAGGTGTGAAGATCGAGCCTGTGGCGTTCCTGGTGATCCGGGAGGGAACGACCCGGGTGCTGCCGGTGGCGATGCCGCCCATGACCACGCTGGACCGGGTGGTGGAGATGATGCCGGATCTGGTGGACAAAGTGGAAAAATATTTCGACAAGAAGGAAGAAAAAGAACCCGTCTGAACGGGGTATACTACCATCACCAAACAAATGAGGTGATGGCATTTGCAAACCCTGCTCCGGCGGCTTGCCGCTTTGGGGATCGCTCTGGCGGCCCTGTCTAGCTTTTTCCCTTGTCAGGCACACGCGGTCAGTACGTCTGCCTCCTCCGCCATTTTGATGGACGTGGACAGCGGCCGGGTGCTGTATGAGCAGAACGCCGACGCGAAAATGCTGATTGCCAGCACCACCAAGATCCTGACGGCCCTGGTGGCTATCCGGGAGGGGGACCTGAACGATGTGGTCACCGTCTCCCGGGAGGCGGCGTATACGGAGGGCTCCTCTATGTATTTGAAGGTGGGGGAGAAGCTGACGCTGGAGACACTGCTGTACGGATTGCTGCTCTGCTCCGGCAACGATGCGGCCGTGGCCATTGCCGAGCACATCAGCGGCAGCCAGGAGGACTTTGCAAAGCTGATGAATGCAACGGCCCGGGAGATCGGCATGGAGCACTCTTCCTTCGCCAACCCCAACGGGCTGGACCATGAGGACCATTACTCCACGGCCCGGGACATGGCGCGCCTTGCCTGCGCGGCGGTGGAGAATGAGACCCTGGTGCGGATGGCCTCCACCCGCAGCGTCACCATCGGCGGGCGGACCATGACCAACCACAACAAGCTGCTGAACCAGGTGGAGGGGTGCATCGGCCTGAAGACCGGCTATACCATGGCGGCAGGCCGGACGCTGGTGAGCTGTGTGGAGCGGGCGGGTCAGCGGCTGGTGGCGGTGACCCTCCAGGACGGCAACGACTGGGCGGACCACGCGGCCCTGTATGACTACGGCTTTTCCACCTATCCCGCCAAGCTGGGAGCCTCTCTGGGCCAGACGATCCAGCGGGCCCAGGTGGAAAACGGCATGAGCGCCGCGGTGCCCCTGGTGGCGGCGGACAGCTTCGCCTGGCCGCTGGCGGAGGGGGAGTCCCTGGAGATGGACGTGGAGCTGGACGGGCCTCTGCGGGCCCCCATCCGGGCTGGCCGGCGGGCCGGGGAGGCGGTGTTCTCGGTCAATGGCCGGGAGGTGGGCCGGGTGGCGCTGCTGTACGGCGCCGACGTGGCGCCCCGGATGGAGAGCGCCCTGAGCATCCTGAAGCAGGGGCTGCCGGGATAGAGAGAGGACAACATGGAAGAACGACTGCAGAAGCTGCTGTCCGCCGCGGGGGTGTGCTCCCGGCGGACGGCAGAGACATATCTCACCGCCGGAAGGGTGACGGTGAACGGCCAGACCGCCCGGCTGGGCCAGCGTGCGGACCCGGACCGGGACGAGATCCTGGTGGACGGCCGTCCCCTGGCGCCCCGGGCGGAGGCCGTGTACATCCTGCTGAACAAGCCCCGGGGCTATGTCTCCACCCTCTCGGACGAGCGGGGGCGGAAGACAGTGGCGGAGCTGGTGGCGGACTGCGGGACCCGGGTCTATCCCGTGGGACGGCTGGACCTGGATTCCGAGGGCCTGCTGCTGCTGACCAACGACGGTGCCTGGGCCCAGCACCTGCTGCACCCGAAGCACGAGGTGGAAAAGACGTATCACGTCTCCGTGTTCGGACCGGTGGCCGGTGCGGCGGCCCGGCTGGCGGCCGTCACAGACCTGGAGGGGGAGCCCATCCGCCCCGCCCGGGTGGAGGTGCTGCGGGAGACGCCCGGAACGGCGGTGCTGGCAGTGACCATCCACGAGGGGAAGAACCGGCAGGTCCGCCGGATGTGCGCCCAGTGCGGCCTGACGGTGAAGCGGCTGCGCCGGGTTCGGGAGGGAGCCCTGGAGCTGGGCGACCTGCCGCCGGGAAAGTGGCGGTATTTGACACAGGACGAGGCGGGGGCACTGGGAGCCGCCCCCTGACTGGGAAGCGGAAGGCGCCGCCCTGGATGGGGCGGCGCCTTTTCCATTCCGGCAGGGAGACGGAAAAATCCCGCAAAGCGGTTTGAATTTTGAAAAAACTGTGCTACAATAGACCGCGGAACGTCCGGCGGGCCAGCGGAGCTGCCGGACAAGATCAAGAACGGCCCCCTGCGGGCGGCCGACGGAGGAAACAGCAGTGGCTAAGAGCATCCTACATACCATCGAACGCAACATGTCCACCTTTTCCAAGGGACAGAAGCGGATCGCCGACTACATCCTGCAGAATTACGACAAGGCCGCCTTCATGACTGCCAGTAAGCTGGGGAAGCTCTCCGGCGTCAGCGAGTCCACAGTGGTGCGGTTCGCTTCGGAGCTGGGGTACGACGGCTATCCCAGCATGCAGCGGGCGCTGCAGGAGATGATCCGCAGCCGCCTGACCTCCACCCAGCGCATCCAGGCGGCGGACAACCTGTTCGGCGGACAGGACGTGCTGTCCGCTGTGATCCAGTCCGACATGGACAAGCTGCGGATGGTGGCGGAAGAGGCGGACCGGGCGGAGTTCAGCAAGGTGGTGGACCTGATCCTGGGTGCCCGGCATCTGTACATCCTGGGGGTCCGGACCTCCTCTTTTGTGGCGGGGTATCTGAACTTCTATCTCCACCTGCTGTCGGAGAACGTGACGCTGGTGCAGTCCAACGCCGCCGGAGAGATCTTCGAGCAGCTGCTGCGGATCGGCCCCGGGGATGTGATGGTGGCCATCAGCTTCCCCCGGTACTCCAAGGTCACCATGAACACCGTCCAGTTCGCCCAGGACCGGGGGGCCACCATCGTGGCCATCACGGACAACGAGCTGTCCCCGGTCTACCAGATGGCGGAGGCGGCCCTGCTGGCCCCCAGCGAGATGATCTCCTTTGTGGACTCCATGGTGGCGCCGCTGTCCCTTATCAACGCCCTGCTGATCGCGGTGGGGCGCCGGATGGGCACGGACGTGTCCCGCACCTTCGCGGACCTGGAGGACATCTGGAACAAGTACGGCGTGTTTGGGAAGATGGACGATGAGTGAGCGGATCGTGGTGGTGGGCGGCGGCGCCGCCGGCATGATGGCCGCCGTCGCGGCGGCGGAGCGGGGGGCCTCCGTGACGCTGCTGGAGCCCAATGAGCGGCTGGGCAAAAAACTGAACATCACCGGCAAGGGCCGGTGCAACGTCACCAACAACGCCGATGTGCAGACCCTGCTGGCCAACGTGCCCCGGAACGGCAAGTTTTTGTACAGCGCCTTTTCCCGGTTCGACGGCCGGGACGCCATGGCGTTTTTTGCGTCCATCGGCGTGCCGCTGAAGACCGAGCGGGGGAACCGGGTGTTTCCCGTCAGCGACCGGGCCTTTGACGTCAGCGCCGCCCTGGAGCGGCGGCTGAAGGCCCTGCGGGTGCGGCTGGTCCGGGACCGGGCTGTGGAGCTGGAGATCGCCTCCGGCGCCGTCACAGGTGTCCTGGGGGAGCGGGGGACATACCCCGCCGGGGCGGTGGTTCTGGCCACCGGCGGCGTCAGCTACCCCGCCACCGGCTCCACAGGAGAGGGCCATCGGCTGGCCCGGGAGGCGGGACACACGGTGACGCCCCTCCAGGGCTCCCTGGTGCCCCTGCGGGACTACGGCCTGGGAAGGACCCTCCAGGGCCTGAGCCTGCGGAACATCGGACTGACGGTGTTTGAGAACCGAAAGAAGATCTACACGGACTTCGGGGAGCTGCTGTTCACCCACTTCGGCCTCAGCGGGCCGGTGATCCTGTCCGCCTCCGCCCACATGCGGCACTTCGACAAGAAGACCTACCGGCTGGAGATCGACCTGAAGCCCGCCCTGGACGACCAGGCCCTGGACAAGCGGCTGCTGCGGGACTTTGAGAAGTACGCCAACCACGACTTCCGCAACGCCCTGGACGACCTGCTGCCCCAGAAGCTGATTCCGGCGGTGGTGGAGCGGACGGAGATCCCGCCCCATGAGAAGGTCCACGACCTGACCCGGGAGCAGCGGCACCGGCTGGGCCAGGTGCTCAAGCACTTCTCCGTGGACATCGCGGGGCCCTGCCCGGTGACGGACGCCATTGTGACCTCCGGCGGTGTCAAGGTGGGAGAGATCGACCCAAAGACCATGGAATCAAAACTTGTAAAGGGATTGTACTTTGCAGGAGAAATCATCGATGTGGACGCCTACACCGGCGGCTTCAACCTCCAGATCGCCTGGGCCACCGGCCGGGCGGCGGGGATGGCCGCGGCGGACGCCCCATCGGAACAAAGGGAAGAGGACAGATGAACAAGACCATTCGCGTTGCTATTGACGGTCCCTCCGGCGCGGGGAAGAGCACCCTGGCCCGGAGCGCGGCCGCCCGGCTGGGCTATTTGTATGTGGACACCGGGGCCATCTACCGCACCATCGGCTGCGCCGCCCGGCGGCGGGGCATCGACCCGGGGGACCAGGCCGCCGTGGTGGCCATGCTGCCGTCCCTCTCCATCCGGCTGACCTACGGGGAGGACGGCCTCCAGCACATGGCGCTGGACGGGGAGGACGTGACGGAGGAGATCCGGCTGCCGGAGGTGTCCCGGTACGCCTCCCTGGTCTCCGCCTATCCGGAGGTCCGGGCGTATCTGCTGGAGATGCAGCGCCAGCTGGCCCGGGAGCACAGCGTCATCATGGACGGCCGGGACATCGGCACCGTGGTGCTGCCGGACGCGGAGGTGAAGGTGTTCCTCACCGCCTCCGCCGAGGAGCGGGCCCGGCGGCGGATGCTGGAGCTGGAGCAGCGGGGGACTCCGGAGCCCTATGAGGCCATCCTCCGCTCCATCCAGGAGCGGGACTGGAACGACACCCACCGCTCCGCCGCGCCCCTGCGGCAGGCGGAGGACGCGGTGCTGCTGGACACCACGGACCTGGACTTCGCCCAGAGCGAGGCGGCGCTGCTGGACATCATCCGGAAGGGGGCGGGACAATGAGCGAGCCAAAGAAGCCGCTGAACGGATTTTTCGTATTCGTCTACTATCTGGTGACCCTGGTGGCGAACATCTTCCACCCGGTCACCGTCATCGGGCGGGAGAACCTGCCGGAGCACGGCGCCCTGCTGTGCCCCAACCACAACAGCAACTGGGACCCGGTGCTGGTGGCCCTGAAGGTCCCGGTGAACTACCGGCTGCACATCATGGCCAAGAAGGAGCTGTTCTGCAACAAGGTCTTTGACTGGGTGCTGCGGAAGCTGGGCGCCTTCCCTGTGGACCGGGGCGAAGGGGACATCGAGGCGGTGAAAAACGCCCTGAAGGCCATCAAGAGCGGGGACAACCTGCTGATCTTCCCGGAGGGCACCCGGGTGGAGCACGAGGGAGATCTGCCCGCCAAGGGCGGTGTGGCCGTCATCGGCATCCGCTCCGGGGCGCAGTTCGTGCCGGTGTACGTGGAGGGGAACAAACGTCTCTTCCACCGGACCCGCATCATCTTCGGCCAGGCCTACCGGCCGGAGGCCACCAGCCGCCGGCCTTCGCCGGAGGAGGTCCAGGCCATCGCCGACGAGGTGCTCCGCCGCTCCTACGCCCTGGGGGGGGAGACGCGATGAAGGTCCTTCTGGCCAAGAGCGCCGGATTCTGCTACGGCGTGAAGCGGGCGGTGGAGCTGGCGGCAAAGACCGGGGAGGAGACCGGCGGCTGCTGGATGCTGGGAGACCTGATCCACAACTCCCACGTGGTGGAGGACCTGGCCCGCCGGGGCGTCCGGAAGACCGAGGACCCGGCTGCCCTGGCGGCGGGGGACACGGTGGTGATCCGATCCCATGGAGAATTGAAATCCGTGCTGGACGATCTGGAGGCCCGGGGCGTCCGGTGCGTCAACGCCACCTGTCCCAATGTGATCCGCATCCAGCGCCTGGTGGCCCAGGCGGAGGCGGAGGGCCGCCGGCCGGTGATCATCGGCGAACCCCGGCACCCGGAGGTGATGGGGGTGGCCAGCTGGTGCCGCCAGCCTCTGGTGTTCGACGGGCCGGAGGCTGTGGAGGCCTGGCTGGACGGGGATGAGAAAAACCGGGAAATCCCTGTTACCGTAGTGGCGCAGACCACCTGCATCCGAAAACTTTTTGAAACTTCTTGGAAAATCATAAAAAAAGAGTGTACAAACGTAAAAATCTTTGATACAATATGTAATGCTACGCATGAACGTCAGTCTGAGGCGGCAGAAATCGCCGGCAAAGCAGACGTGATGGTCGTGGTGGGAGACCGTAAAAGCGCCAACACCAAACATTTGACGGAAATTTGCCTGAGGAGATGCCCCCGCGTGGTCCAGATCGAACGCGCGGACGAGCTCTCGCCGGATTTTTTCAATGGTTGTACTGTTGCGGGCCTTACGGCTGGCGCCTCCACGCCTGCGGGCATCATTAAGGAGGTATATGCAACGATGAGCGAAGAAATCAAGGCGGCCGAGGGCAAAGAGGAGTCCTTCGAGGAATTACTGAATCAGTCTTTTAAAACTTTAAATAACGGTGACCGGGTCACCGGCATCGTTACCGCCATCACCCCCACCGAAGTGCAGGTGGACGTGGGCGCCAAGCAGGCGGCCTACATCAAGCTCAGCGAGCTGAGCGACGATCCCAATGTCAAGGCGGAGGACATCATCCACGTGGGCGACCAGATCGAGACCTATGTGGTCCGCGTCAACGACGTGGAGGGCTACGCGGAGCTGTCCAAGAAGCGTCTGGACGCCGCCAAGGTCTGGGAGAACATCGAGCAGGCCGTGGAGGAGAAGACCGTCCTGGAGGGCACTGTCACCGAGGAGAACAAGGGCGGCATCGTGGTGTCCGTCAAGGGCGTGCGGGTGTTCGTCCCCGCTTCTCAGAGCGGTCAGCCCCGGGGCGCCGATCTGTCTGCCATGGTGAAGCAGAAGGTCCAGCTGCGGATCACCGAGGTCAACCGCGCCCGCCGGCGCGTGGTGGGCTCCATCCGCTCCGTCACTGAGGAGGCCCGGAAGGCCGCCCAGGCGGAGGTGTGGGCCAACATCGAAGTGGGCAAGCACTACACCGGCACCGTCAAGTCCATGACCAGCTACGGCGTGTTCGTGGACATCGGCGGCGTGGACGGCATGGTACATATCTCCGAGCTCAGCTGGAGCCGGATCAAGACCCCCGCCGAGGTCTGCAAGGTGGGCGATACCATGGACGTGTACGTTATCTCCTTCGATCCCGAGAAGAAGAAGATCTCCCTGGGCGTGAAGGATCACAGCATCGATCCCTGGCAGGTGTTCATGGACAAGTACCAGGTGGGCGACGTGGCCTCTGTCCGCATCGTCAAGCTGATGACCTTCGGCGCCTTTGCCGAGGTCGTGCCCGGCGTGGACGGCCTGATCCATATCTCCCAGATCGCCGACCGGCGCATCGACAAGCCTGAGGATGTCCTGTCCGAGGGCCAGATCGTGGACGCCAAGATCACGGCCATTGACGAGGAGAAGCAGAAGATCTCCCTGTCCATCCGCGCCCTGCTGACCCCCGCGGCTGACGAGGCCGAGGAAGAAGAGGCTCCCGTGGAGGAGTAATCCGCACGGATTTCCAGACTAAAGAGAAGACAGGCTCCGGTAAGGAGCCTGTCTTTTTTTGAAAATTTTGTGATTTTTTTCACGGTATGGATTGCTTTTCGAAAGCTGGTATGTTATACTCTTGACAATCAATGTAAGACAACACCGCTGACATCATACAACAAACGGGAATTACAGGAGGAAGATCAACATGAGCTACCAGGAAGTGTACAAACAGAAGCTGACGACGGCCGACGAGGCGGTCAAGGCCGTCAAGTCCGGCGACTGGGTGGATTACGGCTGGAGCGTCTGCTCGGCGGATGCCTTGGACAAGGCGCTGGCCCGCCGGATGGGCGAGCTGACCGACGTGAAGATCCGGGGCGGTATCCTGACCCACAAGCCCGCCATTTTCGACGTGCCCAATGCGGCGGAGCATTTCTGCTGGAACTCCTGGCACATGGGCGGCATCGAGCGCAAGGCCGTGAACGAAGGGCTGGCCTATTACATCCCCCTGCGGTATTCCGAGCTGCCGGGGTATTACCGCAACTGCATCAAGAGCCTGGACGTGGCCATGTTCCAGGTGGCCCCCATGGACGAGCACGGCTGGTTCAATTTCGGCCCCGGCGGCTCCCACCTGAAGGCCGTGTGCGAGTGCGCCAAGACCGTCATCGTGGAGGTCAACAAGAACATGCCCGTGTGCCTGGGCGGGTTTGAAAACTGCATCCACATCGACGATGTGGACATGATCGTGGAGGGGGAGAACCCTGCCCTGGATGAGCTGGGCGGCGGCGGAGCCGCCAGTGAGGTGGACATGGCGGTGGCCAAACTGGTAGTGCCGGAGATCTGCGACGGCGCCTGCCTGCAGCTGGGCATCGGCTCCATGCCCAACGCCATCGGCAAGATGATCGCCGAGAGCGACCTGAAGGACCTGGGCGTGCACACCGAGATGTACGTGGACGCCTTCGTGGACATGTCCAAGGCCGGCCGCATCACCGGCCTGCGGAAGCCCTTTGACCGGGGCCGGCAGACCTACGCCTTCGCGGCAGGCACCCAGAAGCTGTATGATTTCCTCAACAACAACCCCGAGTGCATGGCTGCTCCCGTCAGCTATGTGAACGACATTGCCCGGGTGTCTCAGATCGACAACTTCATCTCCATCAACGGCGCGGTGGACATCGATCTGTACGGCCAGGTGTCCTCCGAGTCCTCCGGCACCCACCATATCTCCGGCGCCGGCGGCCAGCAGGACTTCGTCATGGGCGCGTACCTGTCCAAGGGCGGCAAGAGCTTCATCTGCTGCTCCTCCTCCTACATGGACAAGAAGAGCGGTCAGCTGAAGTCCCGCATCCGGCCCACGCTGCTGGAGGGGTCCGTGGTCAC
This sequence comes from Candidatus Oscillibacter pullicola, assembly GCA_019118935.1. Taxonomy (GTDB): domain Bacteria; phylum Bacillota; class Clostridia; order Oscillospirales; family Oscillospiraceae; genus Oscillibacter; species Oscillibacter pullicola. Next base: position 7,445 of record DWXY01000023.1, on the reverse strand, counting down.
CGCCACCCGCACCAACCTCCACTATGTGGTGACGGAGTACGGCAAGTTCAACGCCAAGGGCAAGTCCACTTGGGAGCGGGCCGAGGGCCTGATCGCCATCGCCCATCCCCAGTTCCGGGAAGAGCTGATCGCCGAGGCAGAGAAGATGCACATCTGGCGCCGTTCCAACAAGAGATAACAAAATCCTCCGGAGCCGGGCGGCAGACATGCCGCCCGGCTCTTTTGCGCGGGGGCCGTGTCTGGAGGAGTTGATGCCCTCGCCGCGGGTGGATGATTCTCTGCGGGAGACGCGGAACGCTGGAAAAAGATTGAAAAATAGTAAAAAAATTTCAAAATAAGCTTGTAAAGCCGCCGAAAAGCCGGTATAATGAGACTCGTGAAAACAGAAAAGTGGAAATAGAGAGAGCGGGTTCCAGTCACCGCCCGGCGGAAATGGGAAGGAGTTTACCATGTTCAGCGTTGGGGATCTGGTCGTTCATCCAATGCACGGGGCCGGCGTGATCGACGCCATTGTTCAGGAAAAGGTCGCGGGGAGTACACAGGACTACTATGTGTTCAAAATGCCGGTGGGTGGACTGCTGCTGAAGATCCCCACCGCCAACAGCCAGGCCATTGGAGTCCGCTCGGTCATCCAGCGGCCGGAGGCGGAGGCTCTGATCGATGCCATCCCGTCTCTGGCGGTGGAGGAGAGCAGCAACTGGAACAAGCGGTACCGGGAAAATCTGCTGCGGATGAAGAGCGGGGATCTGTACGAGGTGGCACGGGTGATCAAGGGGCTGATGTTCCGGGAACGGAAGCGGGGCCTCTCCAACGGGGAGCGGAAGATGCTCCATACGGCCCGCCAGATCCTGCTGTCGGAGCTGGTGCTGGCGGAGGACAGCGGCTATGAAGAGGTGGAGCGGCGTGTGGAGCGGGCCATGCTCCAGACACCGGAGAACCGGGGATAACGTGTTCGCGGACCATGTCCGCGAACATTCTGCTGTTTCAGGAGAAATTTCCAGGGAGGTCGGATCATGGCGTTTTTCAAAAAATTCCGGGAGGCTCAGCGCCCCCGCTGCGCCGCGCTGGTGGCGGCGGCGGGCAGCTCTTCCCGTATGGGCGGGGTGAACAAGCTGCTGCAGCCCCTGGACGGCATTCCCGTGCTGGCCCGGACGCTGACGGCCCTGCAGATGGCCCGGCGGATCGACGAGATCGTGGTGGCCGCCCGGGAGGAGAACTTTCTGGAGATCTCCCAGCTGTGCAGGACTTACGGCATCACCAAATGCACCAAGGTGATCCGGGGCGGGGAGAGCCGGGCCCACTCGGTGCTTCTGGCAGCGCTGGAGGCCGGGGAGGACATGGAGCTGCTGGCGGTGCAGGACGGCGCCCGCCCCTTGGTGACGCCGGAACTCATCGACGATGTGGCGGAGCAGGCCGCCCGCTGCGGTGCGGCGGCCCCGGCGGTGGCGGTGAAGGACACCATCAAATCCGTCCGGGACGACGGCACGGTGGACCAGACGCTGGAACGAGCGGCTCTGCGGGCTGTGCAGACACCTCAGATCTTCGAGAGCGCGCTGCTGAAAGCCGCGCTTCAGGCGGCTGTTGAGGGAGACATCCCTGTGACGGATGACTGCTCCGCCGTGGAGCGGCTGGGCAAGCGGGTCTATCTGGTGGAGGGGGACGAGGAAAACCTGAAGATCACCACCCCGGTGGACCTGATTTTGGCGGAGGCGATTCTGCAGGCCAGGGAGGACCGGATATGACGAATCTGCGGATCGGGCATGGATATGACGTCCACCGGCTGACGGAGGGGCGGCGGCTGGTGCTGGGGGGCGTGGAGATCCCCTGGGACCGGGGGCTGCTGGGCCACTCCGACGCGGATGTGCTGACCCACGCGGTAATGGACGCCCTCTGCGGCGCCGCCAAGCTGGGGGACATCGGCAAGCTGTTCCCGGACAGCGACCCCCGTTACGCCGGCATTTCCAGCCTGGAGCTGCTGCGGCAGGTGGCGGCGCTGCTGGAGGAGAGGGGATGGGCCGTGGTGAACATCGACGCCACCCTCATCGCCCAGGCCCCCAAGGTGGGCCCCTACCGCCCGGAGATGGAGGCGAACCTGGCCGCCGTCCTGAGGGTGGAGGCGGACCGGGTGAACGTGAAGGCCACCACGGAGGAGCATCTGGGCTTTACCGGGGACGGCTCCGGCATGGCGGCCCATGCGGTGGCGCTGCTGGAGCGGCTCCCCTGAAAAAAGGACGTGCCACGGGCGCGTCCTTTTCGCACGTCCGCGCCTCTCGCCCATAGAATGGGTAGAGAGGAGGAGTGTCTGTGGAGCACTATTTGATTATCGCCCGCTCGGTGACCTATGCCCAGCGGATGCAGCGGGCGCTGGCCCGGTCGGGGATCCGAAGCCGGATCTTCCGGGCCCCCCGGGACCTGACGGACCGGGGCTGCGCCTATGCCGTGCAGATCGCGGACTCCGACCTGACGGCTGCCCTGACGGCCCTTCACAGGGAATCTTTGGACCCTGTTCAGATATTCTTGACCCAGCGGGGGACGTTTCGGGAGGTGAGACCGTGATCTACTTTGACAGCGCGGCCACCACCTTCCAGAAGCCCCGGACCGTGGCGGACGCCATGCGGGACGCCATGGCCACCATGAGCTCTCCCGGCCGCGGCGGATACCCCGCCGCCATGCGTGCGGCGGAGGCCGCCTTCGACTGCCGGACGGAGCTGGCAGAGCTGTACCATCTGGAGAACCCGGAGCAGGTGGCCTTCACCATGAACGCCACCCACGGCCTGAACATCGCCATCAAGAGCCTGGTGCCCCCCGGCGGGAAGGCCGTGATCTCCGGATACGAGCACAACGCCGTCACCCGGCCCCTGGCGGCCCTGGGGGCCCAGGTGTCCGTGGCGGCGGCGCCCCTGTTTCAGCCCACAGCGGTGACGGCGGCCTTTGACCGCCTGATCGTGCCCGGCACGGACGCGGTGATCTGCAACCACGTGTCCAACGTGTTCGGCTTCGTCCAGCCGGTGGAGGCCATCGCCGCCATCTGCCGGAAGCGGGGGGTGCCCTTCATCATCGACGCGTCCCAGTCCGCCGGGATGCTGACCCTGGACATGACGGCCCTGGGGGCGGCCTTCATCGCCATGCCGGGCCACAAGGGCCTGTACGGCCCCCAGGGCACCGGCGTGCTGCTGTGCGGAAAGGATGTCCCCGTCCGCACGCTGCTGGAGGGCGGCACCGGGAGCCTCTCCATCCAGCAGGAGATGCCGGACTTCCTGCCGGACCGGCTGGAGGCGGGCACCCACAACATGCCCGGCATCGCGGGGCTGCTGGCGGGGGTCCGATTCGTCCGCCAGCTGGGGCCGGAGGCCATCTGTGCCGGAGAGCGGCAGCTGACCTTCCAGGCGGCGGAGGGCCTGCGGCGGCTCCCCGGACTGCAGGTGTATGCCCTGCCGGACCTGGCGGCCCAGGCGGGGGTGCTCTCCGTCGTCCCGGAGCGCATGGACGCAGAGGCATTGGGCGCGGCCCTGGCGGACCGGGGCATCGCCGTGCGGGCGGGACTTCACTGCGCGCCCCTGGCCCACCGCACCGCCGGGACGCTGGACACCGGCACCGTCCGGCTGAGCTTTTCCCACTGGAACACCCGGGAGGAAGTCTGCCGCTTTCTGGGGGCCATGGGGGAGATTCTGGGGTGACTTTCTGAACAGACCGTGAATTTTAGCTTGGTTTGCCTTGCATTCTACAGGCAGATTTTATATAATCTAGATATTCATGGCCTGAAAGGGATGATGACGTCCAATGGAATTTGTCACGCTCTCCACACTGCCCGGGATCATCGGCCGGTATCTGATGATGCTGAAGGTCACGGACATTTTGGATATGGCGATCATGGTGTTTGTGTTTTACAAGGTCCTGACGCTGATTCAGAGCACCCGGGCCGCCAGCCTGCTCAAGGGCGTGCTGGTGTTTCTGGCGGCGCTGATGCTGTCCATGGTCCTGAATATGAACAGCATCAACTTTATCATGAACCAGCTGGTGAGATGGGGCGTGGTGGCGCTGATCGTCCTTTTCCAGCCCGAGATCCGGCGCATCCTGGAGGAGGTGGGCAGCCGCCGCTTCATCGCCTTCTTCTCCCGCACGGAGGCCGGCACCGCCGTGGAACAGGCCATCGACCAGACGGTGCTGGCCTGCACCGAGATGTCCCAGTCCCGCACCGGCGCCCTGATCGTGTTCGAGCGGGAAAACCTGCTGGACGACATGGTCCGCAGCGGCACGGTGCTGGACGCGGCGGTCTCCAGCGAACTGCTGAAAAACATCTTCTTTGTGAAGGCTCCCATGCATGACGGCGCCGTCATCGTCCGGAACGGGCGGGTGCTTGGCGCCGGATGCATGCTGCCCCTCAGCAAGAACGTGAACCTCTCCCGGGAGCTCGGGATGCGCCACCGGGCCGGCATCGGCATGAGCGAGAACTCCGACGCCGTGGTGGTCATCGTCTCCGAGGAGACCGGGTCCATCTCCGTGGCCATCGGGGGAATGCTCAAGCGGCACCTGAAGCCGGAGACGCTGGCCAATATCCTGCGGAACGAGCTGGTCCCGCAGGAGGCCGGGGAGGACAAGCCGAAGTTCAGTCTGGCGAACCTGCTGCGGGCCGGGGGCACGGGAGGCGACACACATGAAAAGTAACCGCAGACAAAAGGTGTTCTACATGGCCCTGTGCGTGCTGGCGGCCATCGTGGTGTGGATCTTCGTAGACAACTACGGCACCAACGGCGGCCCGGTGACCCACACCAAATGGTTTCGGGACGTGCCCATCACCTACACGGGAGAGACGGTGCTCACCGACCGGGGGCTGATGCTGCTGGAGGAAAACACCGTGGCCACCGTGGATCTGGAGATGGAGGGGACCATGTGGGACCTGGCGCTGCTGGACAAGGACTACATCAAAGTGACAGCGGACCTGTCCAATGTGAGCCGGACGGGCGTGCAGACGGTAACCTCGGTGATTTACAGCTATACGGAGGACTATTTCCGCCAGCGGATCTCCGTGAATGACCGGAACCCTTCCACCATTACCATCAACGTGGCGGAGCTGTACCACAAGACGGTGGATGTCCGGTGCGAGATCACCGGCAATGTGGCGGAGGGCTACTCCGCCGGGGAGCTGCAGATCAGTCCCACGGAGATCGAGGTCCGGGGCGATCAGGCGGATGTGGACGCCGTCAGCTACGCCAAGGTGACCCTGGAGCTGGGAGAGGACGCCACCTCCACGGTCACGGGAGAGCTGCCCATCCAGTTCTATGACGCAAACGACCAGCTGCTGGAGAACACCAGCCTCCAGACCACGGAGGAGACCATTCAGGTGACGCTGCCGGTGTATGTCACCCGGGAGCTGCAGCTGACCATGAACTTCGTGGAGTCCGCCGGCGCCCGCATGAACAACGTGGACTGGGAGATCGTGCCCAACACCATTCAGGTGTCCGGCCCGGCAGAGGTACTGAACAGCATGGACAGCATCGTTCTGGACGATTTCAACCTGGCGGAGCTGGGCAGCACCACCAATTACAGCTACGCCATTCCCATCCCGGAGGGATGCGAGAATCTCAGCGGCGTCACACGCGCCACGCTGCGCATCTCCTTCAAGGATATGCAGCGCACCACGGTGACGGCCACCAACTTCATTCTGGAGAACGCACCGGAGGACCGGACCGTGGACCTGCTGACAGAGCAGCTGGCCGTGTCCATCTTCGGCACCAGCGGGGATGTGGCGGCCATCACTTCGGACAACATTCTGGTGACGGTGGACCTGGCGGACTTCGGCTCCGCTGTGGGCACCTACACCGTCCCCGCAGAGGTGACGGTGGTGGGACACGACGTGGGCGTCTCCGGCGGGACGTATCAGGTGCGTGTCACCATTTCCGAACAGACACCCGATCAGCCGGCGGAGCCTGATACGCCCGCCGAGGAGACCCCAGATACAGGAGACGAGACAACATGACGCAGATCGCAACAGTTGAACGAATTTTAGATGCGGACCACGCGGAGATTTCCGTACCCCGGAAATCCGCCTGCGGACACGACTGCGAGGAGTGCGCCGGCTGCGGCGTCACCGGCGCGGCGGTCCACGCCCGGGCCAGCAACCCCATCGGCGCCCGGCCCGGACAGAAGGTGGTGGTGGAGAGCAGCACCAAGAACATGCTGCGGATTGTGGTACTGGTGTACCTGATCCCGGTGGTGCTGTTCCTGGCGGGATATGTCATCATGTCCCTGCTGACGGCCAGCGTGGCGGCGCAGTATGCGGTGGCGGTGGCCGGATTCGTGGCGGGCATCGTCTTTGCAATCTTCTATGACCGCAGGCTGCGGGCCAGGGGCGGCTTGACCTTCAACATCGTCCGGGTGTTCTGAGGCGGTGTTCGGCTATGTGCGCCCCCCGCTGGAGATCCTGCCTCAGGAGGAGGCGGACCGGTTCCGGCGGGCCTACTGCGGGCTGTGCCACACCCTGGGGGAGCGGTACGGCCCGGCGGCCCGGATGATCCTGAACTACGACTTCACCTATCTGGCCATCCTGCTGTCGGATCCGGAAGAGGCTGCGCCCCGCCGGCGGCGGTGCGTGTCCAGCCCCGTCCGGCCCCGGGCATACCAGCCCGCAACGGCGGCACTGGAGCTGGCGGCGGATGAGAGCGTGATCCTGGCCTACTGGCAGCTGCGGGACGGCGTGGAGGACCACGGCCTCTGGAAGGGGCTGAGCTACCGGGCCTCCGCCGCTGCACTGCGGGGCGGCTATCGAAAGGCCGCCGCGGCCCGGCCGGAGTTTGACGGCCGGGTGCGGGAGCAGTTGGCGGCTCTGGGCCGCTTGGAGGCCGAGCGCTGTCCCTCTATGGATCAGGCGGCGGACACCTTCGCTCAGCTGCTGGCGGCAGCGGCTGCCGGGGTGGAGGACCCGGTGCGGCGACGGGTGCTGGAGCAGATGCTCTACCACCTGGGCCGGTGGGTGTATTTGATCGACGCGGCGGACGACCTGCAAAAAGACGCCGTCTCCGGGAACTATAATCCCGTGGCCCTGCGCTACGGCCTGCGGGACGGCAAGTGGAACGAGGAGAGCCGCCGGGCCTTTGCCAGGACGCTGGACCACTCCATCCACATGATCGCCACGGCCTTTGAGCTGTGGGACTTCGGCGTCTGGCGCCCCCTGCTGGAGAGCACGGTGTACACCGGGCTTTTCGCCGTGGGCCGGGCCGTGCTGGAGGGCACCTTCCACAAAATGCCCCCCAGGGAACAGAGAAAGAAACACAAGAAGGCTGAGGAGACCACATGAACGATCCCTATCAGATACTGGGTGTGTCGGAGAACGCCTCCGACGAGGAGATCAAAAAAGCATATCGGGAGCTGGCCCGGAAGTATCACCCGGATAACTACCACGACAATCCGCTGGCGGATCTGGCGCAGGAGAAGATGAAAGAGATCAA
>DWXY01000022.1 GCA_019118935.1 Candidatus Oscillibacter pullicola | reverse complement strand
ATAAATTCGAACATTTATACCTGTCTTGGCACGAGCGGGACATAAAAGCGTGTAAAGAAATTGTCCAGGAGATTTATTGTGCGATAAATCGTGGAGATAGGGAAAAAGCCGATTCTCTGTACAATGAATATTTCCGATAGTAAGGTTTAAGAGAGCCCCCGGGGACTGATCCTCGGGGGCTCTCTTCATCAATTCTCGTCCTCTTCGTGCATCCGGTCGTAGACCTCCCGGCCCACCCGCTTGTCGAAGGGGTTCTTATTCCATTTCCAGGACTTGTTCTGGATCTGCCAAAGGACGGCCCGCTCCCGGTTGCTCAGTCCCGACACATTCTGGATCGCCTCTTCAGCTAGGCCCTGGGTGACGCTGTTTCCCTCGCCCTTCAGCCGGTCGATCTCGTCGGAGACCGCGTTCCGGCTTCTGTTGGAGATCCCGTACTCGTCCGCCACCTGCACCTTCTGGCTGGCCTCTGCGGGGATCATCTGCCAGTAGCGCAGGGCCTCCTTGACGGTCTCCGCCTGGTCCTCCGTGTAGTTCTGCCGGTCCACCCAGCTGGCAAACTCCGTCGCTTTCTCCGTGGCCGACAGTCTGTCGGCCTCCGGCACGTCCTCGTCGCTGTTCAGGAATTGGTACTGGTCGTATGCCTCCATGACCTCTTCCCAGGAGAGTCCGGTGTCCATCATCTCCCGGAAGTGGTCCGGTGTGCTGCTGTCCGCATCGCTCAGCCCGCGGTACAGTGCCAGCTTCTGCGCGTCCGTCAGGTCCGCCTCCGTGATGGCGTCCCGCTTTGCCACGTTCCGTCCGTAGGAGGTCAGGTCCTCGTCGTTCTCCGCGGTTCTCCAGCCCTGGATCGCCTGGTAGACGGTCTCCGGGTCCGCGCCCATGTCCACGATCTGCTCATAGGCCTTCGTCTGGTTCGCTGAGAGGCCCGTCTGCCCGGAGGCGTAGAAGTCCCGGCTTTCGTCCAGGGCAGACCGCCCGAACAGGGTTCCCCGCACAATGCTCCAGAAATCCTGCTCCACCGGGAACTGCAGCCGCCGGTTCTCACCGCTTCCCCGGTAGTATCCGCCGCGGACCAGTGCTTCCCCGCCTTGGATGGACTTTTCAATCTGCCGGCCTCCCGGCAGAACATCTCCGGTGAGGCCTGCCAGCTGCCGCGCCACCTCCCAGGAGAACAGGCCGTCCTCCGCGATGGTCCCCGGCAGGCTCGTAAGGTTGCTCAAATCCGGCATAGGCAGCGTTCGGTCTCCCATGCCCGCCAATGCCGCCACGTTGCTTGCGAACGGGATCTCGTTAAGACAGTTCCACACGAAGTCATCCCAGCCGGCAGCGGCGTCGAATTCGTCCAGTTCCGCGTCCGTGTCAAACAGCCGCTCTCCGGTCAGCCGCTCCCAGCCGTTGTCCACCAGGGTCTGCAACAGGTCCATCTGCGTCAGTCCCAGGCCGCCGGCGATGAAGTTCCCCGCAAGGCCGAGAATGTCAAACGGCGCCGGCGTCCCGCCGTACAGCTCTTCGTCGATCCGGTTCAGCAGGAAGGCCCCCAGTACGATCTTCACGAGAACGGCCGCCAGCGAACCCGCCGCCGCCCGCTTTCCCTTTGCCTGGGCCATTTCACGGAAATCCCGGTTCCCCAGGTCCTGTGTGACGTGCTCCCAGTTGTTCAGTGCCTCCAGCTGGAACATATGGACCATTTGGTTGAGAAAGTCCTTGGACCGGAACGCCAGCGGCACGCTGCCCTTGGCCCGGCTGGCCATGACCTCCCGTCCGAACCGGTCCGCAAGGCGCATGGCCTCCGCGGCGCTCTTCCCGGCCCGGACCTCCTTCAAATACCGGCTCCGCACCGCCAGGGTGGATACGATGCCGTCCACGATTTCCAGCGGCTTGAAGGCGGCGTTGATTGCCCGGTCTCCAAAGCCTGTCACGATGTAGTTGATGCCCTTTTTCTCCGTCAGGAAGTCGCTGCCCGCCGCCCAGCTTTTCAGGTCCTTGCTCCGCAGCTCGATCAGTGCCTGGGCCACGTTCCGCGCCCCGTTTTCCGCAAGGATGACGGGCAGCTGGCCGCCCTGGTTCAGGGCCGAGGACAGGTTAGCGGACACCTGGGCTCTGGTGAACGCCCGGTGCAGCTTGCTTGCCGCGTTGAGCGTGGTCCGCCCGAAGCTCTTCTCCATGGCCCGGTCCTCGAACAGCTGCTTGTTTGCCAGGTTGTTTGCATAGTCGTCCAGAAATATCGCCAGGTCTCCGTACAGCGTCAGGCTCTCGATGGCCTGATACTGCTCGTCCACATACTGCTCCATGGTCTGGTGCACGTCCTCATAGGTCGGCGCGGATGTGTAGGACAGTTTTCCCTTCTCTCGCAGAAAATTCGCCTGCTGGTCCGCCGGTGCGTATCGGAGCGCGTCGGCCTGTTCCAGTTGGTTCCGGATTTCCTCCGGGGCGTAGGTCCTTCTGAAATACCGCACGAAAGCACGGGTCCGCATAATGTCGTCCGTGTGATAGAGCACGTCCGACATGGAATCCACGTACTTCTCAAATCCCTCTGCAATGTCCGGGTCCGCGAATTCTCCCTGGCTGTCCCGGTGCTTGAAAAACCGGTTCCACGGCATATTGGGCCGGAAGTTTCTGGTTCTCCCCGCGATGGAGGTGGGGAGCTTCCCGATCTCCCGGTTGATCCCCATGCGCTCCAGGGCGCTGCTGAAACGGTCCTGGGTCTCCTGGCTTTGGAGATGGGGCGCGTACCCCCGGATGAAGCCGATGGGCTCGTAGCCGTGGGCCACCAGGAAATCGTTGGCCGCATCGTAGAGCTGGTTGAACAGCTCCCGGTACTTCTCCACCGCGTTCCCGATGATGGTGGTGTCCGCGCCTTCCAGCCGTTCCTGTGTCTCCAGCCACCGGCTGTACTGAATTGCCAGCCGCCGCTCGTCCGTTCCCAGGTTGAATTCCCTTGCTTCATCCACGGAGGCGTCGATCTCCGCCTGCCGCCGCTTCGCAAGGTCGTCCTTTCCCGCCAGCTTCCGGGCGTTCTTGATGTTCTCCGCCGCATTTTGAATATCCCGGCTCCGCTCCATGGCGTTCACAGCGTCTTCCGCCGCCCGGCCCTCGATCACCAGCTGCACCAGGGCCCGTTCTTCCTTGTTCAGCCGCCGGTCCTTTCCGTTCCGGTCTTTGAAGGTCCGGACCTCGTTGTGCATCCGGTTCACGAATCGGATTCGCTCTGCCTCGTTGTCCTGGACAGGCCGGAAGAGGTAGTCGTTGATCTCGTCGCCCTTGGCGTTGCCGAAGATCCGCCGCATATTCCGTTCCGGGGTCCGGTTCCGCATGATGACGGCCGCCGGGACCTTTACTTTGGCGTCGTCCACGCCGTCCATCAGCCGCCGCACCCGCTCGTCCAGGTTCTGGTTGATCTTGGTGCGCTGCTCCCGGATCAGGTCGTTCTGCACGGCCTTCTCCGCCCAGTAGTAGTCCGCCAGCTCTATCACCGTGTCCGCGTCCATGCCGGGCGGAATGTCCGCCTCACCGTAGATGCCCGCCGCCACGCCAGAGGCGAAGTTCTTCTCCGCGTCCGTTGCCTGCAGCCGGCGCTCCGCCCGCTTGATCTCCTTCCGGACAGACTTTGCCGCCCGGTCGTTCTCGATCAGCTGCTGGGTGTTCCCGTACAGGCCCACGCTGTTGGCAATCCGGATGCCCAGGTTCTCCAGAGCGTCAGAGCCCTCGAATTCCTCCCGGCTCCGGTTCCGCATCCGTTCCTCCGCCGCGGCCTCCAGGGCCGCCGTGTAGTCGTCGATGCTGTCGAAGCCCTCCGGCACCGTACCGGGCTCCGCCCGCTGCGCCGCCGGTCTGCTCTTCCACTGCTCGTTCAGCCGGTTGTACTGCTCGTCGCTCATGCCGGCCGGCCGGAACATATCGCTCCGGCGCTCCTGATCCGGAGAGGGGAGGGGATTGTCCGACGGTGCCGCCGCCGTGTCCTCGTCCGTACTGTACCGCACGTCGCCATCTTCCGCCGCGCCGCTCTCCATGGCGGCGTCCAGGTCCGCGATGTAGGCGTCGTAGTCCCGGAACATATCCGCGAACTGCGCCCGGGCATTTTCCGGGTCTGCCTTATGATAGCCCCAGACAAGAGCGTTCAGCTCGTCGAGAACAGTTTTGACTTGGCTATCATCAAGCGATAGAAAATCAGCCCCATTGAAACGGCGGCCCGCGAGTAGATTTATGACGTCTTGTGCCTTCTGGCTCCCAAAGGATACCTCGCCGTCGGTCCGATTCAGCAGTTCCAAATAGCTCTCGTTCTCATTTTGCTTTGCAGCGTGGACAGCTTCGTGGTATCCCACCACGTCCGCCAGTTCTGCCGGGATGCTGTCGGAGATATAGATGCTCCCATCGCTGGTCAACGCCCAGGCGTTGGGGTTTTTTTCCTTGATGGCGGTATCCTCCACCACAAATGCGTCCGCGCCGTACCGGCCCGCATTTTCAGCCGCAATACCTGCCGCCCGGGACGGGCGGTCAATTACACGTCCTCTTGCCCATCCTGGTATGCCGGCACGTTGTCCCGGTTCTTCCTGTATTCCTCCATTTTCTTGGATACCTTCTCTTCGTACTCCGGCGTCCACGGCTTCGGGTCCTCGAACTTGCGCCCGTAGAAGGTCTCCAGCATTTCTTTCAGCTTCTGATCCATCGTCCAGCCCTCCTCGCTGATCTATCGTCCTGCCGCCATCATACGCCGCCGCCGGTGCGGTGTCAACAGCGATCCTCCAGTCGCCGTCTTCTGTCCGCTCCAGGCCGGTCAGCTCCCGGATGGTGTCCGCCTCCACACCCTGGAAGAACAGGCGGTCCGCTTCCTCCTGTGCAGCCGCATCCGGTTCCTGCATGGAGTAGCTGTCCCCGGCGTCCGCAAACACCGTGTTTTCGTCCCCGGTGTTGGGCATGGTCTCCCGCCGCTGCTCCGGCGTCATCTGCCGTCGCTGCGCCGCGTCTCTGGCCTCGATCTCTCCGGCGGTGTTTCGGTAGAGCTCCTGGGCTGTCTGTCCCATCCTGTCCAGTTCCCGAAGGCGCTCTTCATATCTGGCAACCTCTCGTTCGCTGGCAGCGATCTCCCGCGCCCGGTCAGAGTTCTCCTTGAACCGCTGCAGGTTCTCCCAGTGCTGGTCCAATGTGATCTCACCGGCCACCACCCGGTCCATAGACTGTCTTACATAGTCCCGATAGCCTATGTCCTGCAGCCATAGCCGCAGGTTTTCCCGGGCTGCGCTTGCCGCCAGTTCTGCGTCTATCCTTGCGTTCTCCCAATATTCCGGGCTGCTTCCTCCGGAAAAACCCTCCGCCGTCTGGATGGCGTGCTGAATCTCATGTACCAGTGTATCCTCCGGGGAAGAACGCAGGGAATTGTCCAGTGTAATGGTGTTGACCTCCGTATTGTACGTCCCGTATGTTCCGTCCGGCAGGTCTGCAAAGCGCAGTTCAGCTCTTCGCAACTGGGGGTAATTTTGATACAGTTCGTCATGGCGGACAAAATCAGAGAGCTGCAGCGTCTGCTGTTCCTCCGCCCGGCCCGGGCCGTGCCCCTGGTCGATCAGCTGGCGCAGCTCGTTCTGCTCTTCCAGCGTGATGGAGCCGGCAATGAACTTTCCCTCCAGTTCCCGGAAGCGGGCATACTCCGCCCGGTCGCTTCGGTTCAGGTCTCCCCAGCGGCTGTACTCCATGCCGCTGTCGTCGATCTCGAACCGCCACTTGCCGTCAGCCCCGGTGTACCACCCGGTCTCCCGGAAGATGGTCTCCATGGCCACGCCCTGGCGCTCCATCTCCTTGGCTCGGTCCAGGGCTTCCAGGTCCGCCCGCTGCGCGGTTTCCCCGCCGAAGCTGTAGCGGCCTTCTGCCGGAGGTCCGGTGGTCCTGTCTGTTGCCGCGGCGTTCTGGCTGCCGCGGCCCACGCCCCGCTCCGCCATGGTCTGCTCTACGGTCTCGTTGAACCGCTCCGCGTGGGCGGAGAAGGCATTGATCCCGGCGTAGGCGTCCGCGAAGATTTCCTCCAGAATGGCCCACGCCTCTGCCTGGGTGCCGTCCTCGCCGGCGTTTTCCGTGACGTCGATCACGCCCCGCAGCTTCCGGATATATTGCTCCACCACACGGCCCAGCTCTTCCGGCCCGTACTGTTCCCGGACACGGTCCTCCAGCTCCCGGACCAGGCCCGGCGTCTGCGCCGCCTGGGCGTGGAAAATCTCATGGTCCGCGATCTGGTCCGGCGTCGCCCGGATGTTGTCCGCCTGCACGATGATCCGATCCCCCGTGTAGGCGCCTCGCACCAGCCGGGCGCCGTCCGGCGTCTCGATCTGGATGCCGCCGACGACGAACACGGTCTCCAGCCCCGTCTCGTCCCGCACCCGGTCTGCGGTGGCCCGCAGGCCGTCGTCCCAGGCGCTCTCCGGAATGACCTGGAGCGTCTTGGCGTCCGTGCCCCGCCGCAGCCCCAGGTCCCGGCTGCTTACCGGTTCTCCCCGTAGATGATGGACAGAATTCTGTCTTTCACGCGCTGCTCGGAAGGTGTCAGAGGGGCCTCTGCCTCTTTCTGCGCCTGTTCCCACGCCTCCAGCTTGCTCTCCGGTACCCGTACCAGAAAGCCGTCCGAGGTCTCCATCAGATACGCCGTCTCCCGGCTCTGCTCCCTGCTGTCCATTCTGCTCCGTCCTTTCCGCCGTCACCGGCTGCTGATCTGTGCTTTCCGCCGTCTCCGTCTGCGGCCGGGTCTCTCTGACAACGTAAAGGCCGCCTTTTCGCTTTCCCGCCTTTACAAAACCGGCCCGGATCGCCTCCATGACTTTGGGGTATGCTGTCCGGTCCTGGCTCCGAGCGTATTCCACGATGTCCTTTAACGGGGGACTGTAATCGAACTTCTCCTTGAACCACCTTACGATTTGCGCCCCCTCTTCCGCCATGTCGTAATTGATGGGGGCCGCCTGCGGGCGGTTGACTCCTGTTCCAGACTGTGGTACAGTGTTCGCAGGAGCCGTACCGCTGCTCGTCTCGGACGTAAGGTCAGGGGGTGCTTGCACAGCACTGACCGTAGCGGGAGGCTTCTCTTTATTTGCCCACATGGTGTCAAAAATCAGCCCCTGTTTCCCCTGCGAGTATCCCTGCACCGTTACATACCGATCTCCGATCTTCTTGGTGAAAATGATAGCCGGGCGGCCTGCGCTGTCCCGCTTCTCCGAAAGGCGCACACTGTCCGGGTCTGCCAAGATTTCCGGCAGGCGCTCAAAATCTTCCTCCGTGATCCCGACTTGCCCCCGTGCTACCTCTGTATCCGTTTGTGCATGATTTTTGAGAGCGTGACGGACTTCGCCGCCGTTCATGATGGAGCTGAAGCCGCTGATGTCCAGCCCGGTTTCCTCCCGCACTTTCTGAACGGTAGACTCCGGAATTTTTCCAAGATAGAGACGTTCATTGCTTGAGCGGGAGTTCACGGCGTTCCGAACAAAGTCACGAATGGTTGTCCCGAACCCAACAACCTTGTTCTTTGCGCTGGCAAGAAGGTTTTCCGCTTCTCTGGCCGTAAATCCATCCAACTCCTGCGCCGCCCCCTCCTGGGCGGCGTTTTGCGTGCCCGCAGGCTCCGCCTGCGTGATCTGCGGGCCCTGTGCCTGCTGGGACACCGTGGGCAATTCTTGTTCGACCTGGGCGCTCCCGCGGTTTCTCAAATAATCCCGCCGGGCCTTCCGGTTCCAGCGGTCCGTCATCCAGGCCGCCCGGTCCACGGCCTCCGTCACGCCCCGCCTGCGGTCCGCCGCCTGCACGGCCTCTCTGGCCTCCGGGGAGAACATTCCCTTTTCCCGCATCACGTCATAGGCGTTGTCGGCCGGCCCCGCCTGATAATCCTGGATGCCCTGCCGGATATTCCGTCCGGCCAGGTCCACGCCGCTTGTTGCGCCGCCCATGGCAATGCCGGACAGGGCGCCGCCCGCGCCGGCCCATACCACCTGCGCCACGCTGTCCAGATACGCCTGCTTCCGGGCCTCGTCCTCGTCTAGGCCCACCAGCTGATACTGCGTCACCAGCTGCTCGAAATCGGAGGATTCCCCCATGATGGCGGTATCCGACAGGATGTTGGCAATCTCCGTCAACATCTCCTCGCTGGCCTCTGTGCCCGCCTGCTGGGCGGTTGCCCGCAGAAGGGCCTTCACGCTGTTGATGGTCTTGGCTTCCAGCAGTTTCTCGATGCTGAACTTCTCGAACACGGCCTCCGCCGCGCCGGCGGCCAGGCCGCCCCAGAACGCCTGGGAGTTGCTGCCGCCCCGCTCCAGCACGTTCACGGCCTGCTGGCTGGCCGCGCTGGCGCCCATCAGGTACGTGGCCCACGGGCCCAGCAGCGCCACCTGGGAGGCGCTGTCTCCAATGGACATTCCGGTATTGTACAGGAAGGACGCCATGTTCTGGCCGAACAGCTCCCAGTCCGTGTTATCCGCGATCTTCTTGGACACCGTGTCCCGGACCCCGGTCACAAAGCTGCTGATGATGGCCGCGTTGGGGTCTGCCGGGGTGTAGGTCCGCAGGTCTTCCTCACTCCCGCCGCCGGTGGCGATCAGCCGGGGGATGTCGATGGCCTGCAGGGCAGACGCGCCCACGGAGGCGAGGGAGGCCAGGACCGGATGCTCCCCGGCCCACGCCGCCGTCTGCCGCTGCTGCTGTTCCGCCTCCGCCGCTCGGTCCAGCCGCTTCTGGTACTCCGTCATGCGCTCGTAGTCGTAGCCTGCCGCGCTGATGCGATCCGTCTCTTCCAGCAGCTGCGCCTCCAGCGCCTTCCGAACGGTGGTCAGATTCCGGCTGTCCTCCTGGGACAGGCCGTACTGCCCGGCGATCTCCTGCACAGCCTGGCTGACGGCGTCCTCCGTCATGGGCCCCGGCGCCGCGCCCCGGGTCTGCTCCAGGGTCTGGATGCGGTTCAGGGTGTCCCGGATGCCGTCCGCCCGGGCAAAGCCGGCTTGCATGGAGGTGTCTTCCGCCAGCCGCGCCCGCTGCTGTTCGTTTTCCTCCACGTAATACCGGTTGCGGATGTTGTCATACAGGGTCTTGAAGTCCTGCCACGCCTGGTAGGCTTCCTCCGCCGTGCGGTATCTTTGCCCGGTATATGACTCCGCGGGCATCCCTGTCGCCCCCGCGGTGATCTCCGCGCCCCGGAAGTTCAGGAACTCCTGGTGGGCCTCGTCCCGCAGCGCCCGCAACTCCGCCACCTGGTTTTCCACTTCCCGGGGCGGGGACGTGATCTTATCCAGCTTCCCACCAGCTGTCGGACGCCCAGCTTTTTTCTTTCCGGTGGTTTCGCCCGCCGCTTGGCTGGTCACCGTCGGCAGGGAGGGGGACGTACCCCCTCCCGCGCCCCGCATCCGAAATTTTGGTGCCGTGGAAGTCTTTTTCTGTGTTGTTTCTGTCTCGCTTGCGGCCGTTGTACCCCGCATTCTGAATTTTGGCGCCGGCATCCTTTACCTCCTATTCCACACTGCCATAATTCCGCAGCAACTGCTGGATCCGGTTCTGCTCGCTTGCGCTCAGAGAATCCCACACATCGTCCGTCAACAGGCGGTCCACCAGGCTCTGCGCCGCGTCCGGCGTCTCCTCAGACAGGATGATGCTCAACCGGTTATACAGCTGGTTGAAGGAAACCGCGCCCGCTTCCGCCTTTTCCTCCTGCTCCAGCGCCCATTCCTCATACTCGTCGGAAAGGCCGGTTTGGGAGGTAAACCCGTACTTCTTGTAGTTGTTGGCGATAAAGCTCTTGGGGTGTCCCGATTCCAGCGCCGCGGCAAAGAGGCCGTCATAGTCCGCACTGCCTCCGCCTCCGGAACTGCCGGACCGGCTGCCGCCTCCGCCGGCCGCCTGCTGGGCTGCCTGCCGCCGGTAGGCTTCCTGCAGCGCCTGGACATACTCGTTGGTGTATCCGGAGGCGCCCACCAGGTCCGCGCTGGGGCTTCCGCCGGTCGACAGGATGGCGTCCACCTGCGCCCGTGCCAGGTCGGCTTCCTCCGCCTGGTTCTGCTCGTACAGGTTCACACGGTCCATCCAGCGGCTGTAATCCACGCTGTCCTGCCCCTGGAGGGAGGCCAGCTGGTTCTGTAGGATGTCGAAGTCGGAGAGATACTGATTGAAGGCGAAGTTCCGGTCTGTGTTGAACTGTCCCAGCTGGTCCAGGTACTTGGCATAGTCCAGCTGCTCCTGCGTGTTGACCGCATTCAGATCCTGCAGGCTCATGTTGTACTCGTTCAGGTAGCGGTCGTATGCCTGCTGGTACAGCGTGGGGATGATGTCGTTCAGCTGGGTCGCGTAGTAGTCCCCGGCCTGGGTGGCCGCCGTGAGAGCCGCCGTGGAGGGCCGTCCTCCGCTGGCCGCTGCCGCCTGGCCCAGTGCGTTTGCGGTGGCCCGGTCCCCCTCTCGCAGGTAGGACTTCTTGTAGCTGCTCCACTGGGGGTCTTCCTCCTTGCTCCAGGAGAAGTCCGGCCGGTTGATGATGGCGTCCAGAAGCGCCTGTTGCTGTTTTGCGTACTGGTTCTCATAGGTGGGGCGCTCCTGGTCAAAGGTGAAGCTCCCGAAGCCGTTGATCTTGTCCAGCACACTGTCGATCTGGTTCGGGATCTTCCCGTCCGAGATGTAGTCCGCACCGTATTTTCCGCCGGTGTACCCGCCGTAGCTGGACCGGAGCTGGTTGGCCGCCTCGTTGGCCAGCAGCTTTGCCTCCGGCGTGGTAGCCTTGTGGATGTCCTGTTTCAGCCCCAGGATGGAGTATCCGAACTCCGGATACTTCTTCGCCGTGTCCAGGTCCGCCTGAGAGAACTCCCCCAGCAGGCCGGCGTTGCTGGCCGCTGTCAGAAATCCGTCATAGGTGAAATTCGGCATGATCTTTCCTCCTCACTGTCTTCCCGGTAGAGATTTCAGGCTGCTCCCGTCGTAATACTCCCGTGCCAGAGAATATACCCGGCAGCCGCCGCGCCCTTCCAGTTTGATCCGGTAATGGTCCCCGCGCCGCGGCACGATGGGGAGGGTGTAGCTCCGTTTCACACCGCCCTCCAGCGTCCCGTTTACCGCGATCCATTCGCCCGTCGAATCGAACATGATGAAGAGCTGCACTTCCGCGCCCTCGTCCACCTCCAGCCGCAGCAGGAGTTTGGAGACGCCCTTCTTGTTCGGACTGTCCTCGTACCAGTCGGCAAACTCCGCCATCCAGTCAAAGGCATCCTCCATCGTGGCTTCCTCCGGCGGGCTCTGGATGTTTCCGGTGATCCAGATTTCCCCGCCCTCGTCCAGCAGATAGAGATTGCCCTGATATCTGGCGAAATGCGTTGCCTGGGTGACATCCTCGATGTGCCACGCCCCCCGCTGGGTGTCGTAGACGTACAGCAGGTAGGCGCCGTCCTTCCCGGCCATGGAGACGTAGTATTTCAGCCCATCGGACCCGCCCACGGCGTCCTTGAACCGCTCCATGCCGAAGGCGGCACTCACCGGCTGGGGGATGCCCCCGGAGTAGGCCATGATCCCCGCCCGGGAGTGATAAAACAGAATCTCGCCGGCGATGGCCAGGCTTCGGTCACTGCCGGCCGCCACGCCCAGGGTGGCGCTGCCCATCACTTCAAAATTCGTTGGGATGGAGCCGTACACCTTGTAGATGTGGTCCTCCTTGAAGAAGATGGGATACCCCAGGTACGAGATGCAGGCCGTGAAGCTGCCGGCGCTGCCGGTGTCCACGTTGTAACTGTCCGTGGCCAGACCGTCGTACACGTTCCAGTTGAAAATGTCCCCCAGCTTGGAGGCGTAGATGGTGGTCTTGTCGCAGCCCCACAGGCGGTTCTCGTTCTCGCAGACGAACAGCAGGTCCGGTACTGTCCGGGATACCGAGAGTTCCCCGGTTTCGGTGTACGGCGTCACGCCGTCCTCTCCATCCAGGGTGAAGATGTATTCGTAGAAGTACAGCTTGTCCCCGTCGATCTCCCGGATCACCGGGGTCTTGTTGTTCTCCGGGTGTTTCGTGCATCCGGCGATGGTCACGGCGTCCCCGGCTTTGAAGTAGTCCGCCCAGTTGACGCCCGCCGCCTGGATGCAGTTGGCCTCCGCGTCCTCCTCATACAGCTTCCCGTTCGTGAAGGTGAGGGAGGCCCCGGTCCAGGTGCTCTCCAGATTGCCGAACTCGTCCGCCGCCGTGTTGTAGTAGGCTTTGTCTGGGAAGATTACAATATAGGCCCCCAGGGCGGTGAAGGTCTTCTGCCCGGCTGTCACGGTTCCCTTGGCCACGCCGTCATAGTAGAACGCGGTCCCGTCCACCCAGCACAGCTTGTCCCAGCAGAACAGCCCGCCGGGGGCCTGCAGTGTCTTGTACAGCATTCGCCGCTGCCTGGTCGCCAGCAGGGGGGAGTAGTCGCTGCACAGGTTTCGCATATCCCACAGCTCCCCGTCCTTGGCGCCCAGGTTGTGGTTCAGGCCGGCGAACTCGTCCTGTTTGGCGGTCTTGATCCCGTCGGCATAGGATACCTGCGGCAGTCTCACTTTCTGTCACCTCCTCGGAAGTCGATGAATCGGGATAGGACCTCCAGTGATTTTACGGAGATCGTGTCCGGCGCCGGCGCCCGCAGCTTCGTAAAACGGATCTCTGCCGGCGTCTCGGCAAGCTGTCGGTGCTGCTCCTCGTATTCTCCCCGCTCTCCGGGGGCGCGGAAGGTGAATCGCCCCTGGGCCACGCGGATGTTTCCGTCCTCGTCCTTGGCTGCGAACTTCTCCACCAGCTTCCGCTCCTCCGCCGCGAAGGTCTCCGCTTCTGCCGCCGTGGCCTGTTTGACCTTCATCAGGGCCAGAGCCAGGGAGTAGGGGACGGCCTGCCGCCCGACCTCCTCCGCCGCCAGGTTGGCCATGACGGCCTCCATCAGCGTTATCTTCATGTCTTACTCCTTCCCGGCCGACAGGGCCGCCACTTGTTCTTTCAGTTCTGCGATCTCCGCCGCCATCTGCTGGATTTTGGCGATGGACATGATCTGGATTTCACCGTAACGCAGGGTGTACAGGCCGTCCGGATGCTCCTCGCCGGGCGGCTCTGTGCACAGGGCCGCGAAGTCGCTCTCCGGGATACCCTCGTCCGCCAGGGCCTCCTGCACCTCCTGGGCGATCAGGCCCAGGTGGCGGCGCTTGTGCCCATCATAGACAAAGGTGCAGGGCTTCAGCCGGTCAAACACGCCCAGGTATTTCTCCACGTCGTACTGCTGCTCCGTCTTCAATCGCGCGTCGGATGTTGCGGCCGGCTCCCCGTTGATGAATACCGTGTCCCCGGTGATGGACACCTGCGTACTGGTGCACACCACCGTGGAGACGCCGTCGTATCCCATCCGGGCGCCGTTGGTGGTGCAGATCACCACCGCCGCCTCGTTACTGCTGGCAATGGCGATTCCCGCTGTGGAACTCCCTGAAGCCGTCATGCCGGACATGTATCCGATATAACCGCCCAGGGAGAACCCGCTGGCCGTGCGGTACACGTCCATCTGTCCGCCCAGGTGGATGATGTCCGCGAAGATGGTCCCCGTGGTGATGTTGTCGCCGTTGATGACTGTGGCGCCGGAGGTCTCCAGATCCGCGAACAGGACCATTCCGGTGAACGTCACCCGGGCGGAGTCGATCACGGCCCCGTTTGCGGACAGGTAGATGGTGGAGCTGCTCTCCCCATTGCTCACAGAAAGGGAGAAGCTGCCCACCGTCTGCTGCAGGCTGCTGATCTGCCCTGCCTGGTTGGCAACCGTGCTGGAGAGGCCGTCGGCCGTCACCTGCAGGGCCGCGATGTCTCCCTCGGCGTCTGTGATCTGCGCGGCCAGTCCCGTGGCTGTGGCCTGCAGGGTGGTGATGTTCCCCTCCGCGTCCTCCATCCGGGCAGACAGCCCCGCCGCCGTGATGGCAAGCTGGGTAATCCGTTCGTCGCTGTCCTCCAGATGGATGTAGATGGGCTCGGTGATGGCGTTCTCCCAGTCGTCCACCGCCGCCTCGTTCATGTTGGAGAGATCCAGGTTGTGCAGGGTGTACCGCAGCTGCTCCACCAGCATATACATGTAGTTTTGGATTGTGGTGACCTGCTCTTTCAGGTTCTCCTCCCCGGTGAACGTGGGGAAGTTGCTGTCGATGTACAGCCAGTTGGATGGCACGTCGTCTCGCCTCCTGTAAGAAACGGGGCCGGCCGCACCGGCCGGCCCCTCGTCCGTTTATGTTGGATGGAATTTTTTGTGATACCGGTACAGCATGACGGCGAACTGTTTGCGGGTCATGCCCTGATCCAGCATCAGGTCCCCGGCGCTGTTGCCCAGCATAATGCCCTCACTGGTGATCCACTCCACCGCTTTTTCAGCCTCCGTCGGCTCTGCCGGCTCCGGTGCGTCCTCTTCCTCCCAGGCAATACCCAGGCAGTCCAGGATGCCGTGTGCCTCCGCCTCTGCCAGCTTCTGCCGGTAGCTGCTGTTCCGCAGATTCTTCACGTCTTCCTCATTCGTGTGGAAGCCGTGCTCGATCAGCACCGCCGGCGCCACCGTCCCTTTCAGTACATAGAGGGACGGGTCCTCCACGATGGGGGAGGACCGCACCGCGATCCCCGCCGCCTTCACCGCCTCCAGGATGCTCTGCGCCGCAGTATAGCCGCCGCTGGTCTTGCTGAACACATAGGCGCTCCACCCGGAGGCAGAGGACCAGCCGCTGCCCGCCGCCGCGTTGGAGTGCAGGCTCACAAACAGGTCCAGCCCCCGGATGTTGTTGGCGATCTTGCACCGCTGGGCCAGGCTCACTGCCTCGCCGCCGGTGCGGGTCTCTGTCACGGCCACGCCGTGCCGCTCCAGGATGGCCTTGATCCGGTTCCCCATGTCCAGGGCAAACTCGTGCTCATAGTAGGTGCCGTCCGGGCTCTTGTTGGCAAGGTTGCTTGCGTCGTGGCCTGGGTCCAGGCACACCGTCTTTTGGTCGCTCACAGGTGTTTCCTCCGTTTCTCCGTCGTCCAGGTACAGCAGGATCAGGTTCTGGCTGGGGTCCTTGCCCTGGATCAGCACATTCCCGCTCTTCACGTACAGGTTGACCTTGCCGCCGCCGTCCATCATGACGGCGAACTGGCAGCCCTGGCTCGCCATGTAGTCCCGCAGGTCCTCCGGCGTCATGGCGCCGCTGGAGCCGTCGGAGGCCCCGTAGGTGATCCAGGCGTCCTTTGTCAGCCCCACGGCCACCCGGCCCCGCCGGCCGCCCACGTCGTCGTTGTAGTACAGCTTCTGCTGCGGCCGTCCCGCCCGGACCAGCAGGCAGTTTGCCACATAGTTCCGGCAGTCGCTCTCCCCGCCAGGGGGGACCAGGACGGGGAGCACGTCGGCTCCCACATCCCAGCCCATGGCCCAGTAGTTGTACTGGGGATCCGCAAACAGGACGGTCCCGCCCGCCTTCACCGGGCACACCGGCGCCCATTTGCTGGCGTTGTAGAATGCCCCCGTCATGGCAATGTCCGGCTTCTCCCGCTCCACGATCTCCGAGAGGGACAGCTTCTCCGTGTTCTGGTAGACCACCGCCCGCAGGATCTTCTTCAGCGGCGTCCTCTCAATATGGACCATATCAGCCCTCCACGATCTCCCAGTCGTCCGAGAAGAGCTCGATCATGGTCTCCTTCCACGGAACTCTCCCATATCGGCTCTCAACGTAAAGATAGGGCGCCGTCATTTTAGAGTGTTCGTCCGGATACTGCGCCCGGATCACCACGTCGGGCTTCCAGTGCGGAAGCCGGGCACCCTTGCCCTTCTTCATGGCCTCCAGGGCCGTCCCGAAGCTCACGCCGCCGGCAGGCTGTTCGACCTCCGTTTTCTTCACGCCGTGCACCGCCGTCTGCAGCAGGAAGCCCAGCAGGAACCAAACCTTGTCCTTGATCTTTTTCATGCAGATAGCGTGGCCCATGGTTTCATCGTAGTTTTCGGCGCTGACGCACGCACTGCTCTCCACGATCTCGAAGCCATTCCGCAGCATGGCCCGCACCACCGTGGTTTTGTCTCCCAGGGTGGTGGTCCAGGTCTCCAGAATGAAGTCGTCCACCATCTGCTGGCTGACGCTGGGCGCGTCCGTCTTCAACTGCGGATTGTTGAGCACCGGCATGTACGCCGCCTCAAACACATCCCTGGGGCTCCAGCTCTCGTACCCGTCCGGGTACCGCACCCGGTATCCGACCTCCACGTCTGTGTCCTCGGGCAGGATCTCGTCCGGGGAATAGACCTTCCCGTCGATCCGGAGCGCCGGCTCCGCCTGGATGATCTTCGTGCCGATGTATGTCTTCATCAGTCTTCCTCCGTCAGCGCATCGCCCCGCAGGCGGTACTTGCGGCCGCCGATGTACACATAGGCGGCCTCCTCGCCCATGTCGCAGGACACGCACTTGCCGTCCACGATATGGACCTTCTCCAGACAGCCCACACCGTGGTCCATGATGCCCCAGCCGTTGGCCTCAGCAGGGGTCTCGCCCACCCGGGTCTCCATCAGCTCCTCCGCGGTGAACAGGTTGCGGGTGGGGTCCAGCCGCAGAGGGCTGCCCATCTCCTTCAGGGTCTCGTTGGTCTCGTCCAGGCCGGTCCTGCCGGCGGTGTAGTCGTTCAGGGCGTCCTGCTGTGTCTTCTTCTCGTTCATGGTGAAACTCCTTTCAAATTTCCGGCAATGCCGGTTGATAACGGATCAATTCTCTTTGTTCGTGTCTTCGCCGCTGTCCTGTCCGCTCTCGCCAGCAATGCTCTCTCCAGCGGCGTCGACGGCGTTTTTGCCGATTTCCAAAATGTTGCGCAGCCAGGAGGGGACAGGCGCCCCGAAGGTGACGGCGTGCTCCGCCAGGGAGCCAAGCTCTCCGATGATGTACCAGACGATCACCAGCGGCGCCAGCAGGACGGAGTATTCAAACGGCAGGGACACCGCCGGGATATGCCCCAGGATGCTCCCGATCAGCCAGTCCGCCACCAGGGCGATGCACACCACCAGGATCATGCCGCCTTTGTGCCAGGCACCCTCCCGCATCTTGGCGCTGGACCAGCGCCCCTCCTTGGCAGCTGCGGCGCTGCCGATCAGCCAGTCCGCCAGCATCAGCAGCACCCAGGCGATCACCAGCCACCCGAACCAGCCCCACAGGGCCGTCATGGTGGCCACCGCCGCCGCGATGGCGGCCTTTACCGTGGTCACAGTCGTTTCATTCATGGTCGTGCTCCTTTCGGTCAAATATTTTTGTATATGCTCGCCGCGCCGCCTCTGGCAGAATCGCGGCGTAGATCATGGTGGTTTTTGGGTCCTCATGCCCCAGGAGCTGTTGAATCACCGGCAGCGCCATCCCGCCCTTCAGGGCCTGCGTGGCAAAGGTGTGTCGCAGGATGTGGGGATGGACCCGCCGTGCCAGCCCGGCCCGCTGCCCGATCCGTGCCAGGGCCTTTTCTATGCCTCCAGGCGTCAAAGGGGTCCATGGCGCTCTGACCGCTGCGAAGAGCGCGTCTCCACCTTCTCGCTGACTCAGGTATTCCTGCAGGAGACCGCCGGCGTGAGCGGAGAAGAACACCGTCCGCGCCTTCCGCCCCTTTCCCAGTACACGCACACTCCGCTGCTTCCAATTGACCTGTTGTGCCCGGAGCCCCGCCGCCTCGCTCAGCCGGCAGCCGCTGGAGGACAGGAATTCTACCAGCGCCTGGTCCCGGATGTTCCGGCAGCCCTTCCGCAGCTGGCTCAGTTCCGTCTCTGTCAGAGGGCGGCGGACCGCCGCCCGGTCCACGCTCCGGCTCCTGATCCTCCGCATGGGGTTTTTCCCGATCACGTCTTCCAGCTCCAGCCATGTGAAAAAGCTCCGCAGCGTGTTGGCGTGGGTGACGATGCTCCCATCCTTCAGCCCCCGCTCCGACAGCCCGGCCAGATACCTCCGGATATCGTCGGCGGTGATCTCCTCCGGCGGCCTGTCCGCATTCCGCGCAAAAGACCTCAGCACGAAGCCATAGTCTTTCAGCGTTTTCGGGGACAGGCCGTCGATCCGCTTCGCCGCCAGAAATGACTCGATCCGCTCACGGAGCGCCAGGGCACCGTCCGTTTCCGCCCAGGTGATCCGGTACGCCTCCAGGGCCTGTCTGATCTCCGCCTCCATACCGGGGGCCAGTTCCGCCAGCCTCCGCTCCAATTCTGTCTTTGCATCCATATACAGCACCTCCCGCACCAGTATAGCAGGGGGTGTTTTTTCGCCTTAGTCCAATAAGGCGCCCGGCATCCCGGGCAAACCTGGACCCGTCTCTGCAGCAGGATGGTACAGGATTGCCGTAATCCATGGCATTACCAGTCGCCCCGACAGTTTCCTCGTAAGTATCGGGCACAGCTATGCATCCGGCGGACCCAGCTCTCTCCTAGCATCTGTGGTAGCAACGGGATATGCGTACCGCGTCACGATCCTGGATTCATCCTAC
>DWXY01000021.1 GCA_019118935.1 Candidatus Oscillibacter pullicola | reverse complement strand
GTGAGGAGGTTTGAAACAATGGATCAGAAAACTTGTAATTCCAGCATTCACTGCACCGTGGAGAACTGTGCCTACCACGCTCCCCAGAACTGCTGCTCCCTGAAGAGCATCAACGTGGGCTGCTGCGACAGCTCTCCCACCAGCTGCAAGGGCACCGAGTGTGCCTCCTTCCAGCTGAAGTAAATCCTGATCCGAGGGCCGCCTGAGACAGGCGGCCCTCCTTATTTCCCGGAAAATTATCTGCAACGCCGCCGCAGGGCGCAGGCGGAACCGTGGTCTTGTCCTGCGGTTGCATTTTTTCGGACGTGCCGCTAAAATGGAGGTATCCGGTCCCCTGCGGACCCCATCGAAAAGGAGTGCAGCTCTTATGAAACGCGCCTTTCCTCTCTCCCTGGCGGCGGCCGCTCTGCTGGCCGCTCTGGCAGGCTGCGGCCAAACGCCCCCCGCGTCTCCCGCCGGCGCTTCCTCCGGCGGACCGGCGTCCTCCTGGAGCCAGGACGGGGGCGCCCGGTCCGACGCTTCGGCGGCCCCCTCCGGCGGACAGACCGCCGCCCCCTCGGACCACTCCTCGGCCTCTTCCGGCGGACAGGGGGAGGAGAGCGGTATCGGAGAACAGGATGCTCTGGCCATCGCCCTGAACAACGCCGGGGTGCCCTCCTCGGACGCCAGCCGTGTCAAGATTGAGCGGGACCGGGACAACGGCATCCCCCTCTACGACATTGAGTTTGAGACCGGCTACGGCGACTACGACTTCCAGGTGGCTATGGACGGCGGCGCCATTGTGGGGGCGGACTATGAGGTGGACGAGGAGCATCTGGCCGCCCTGCCGGAGAACCCCATCTCCCTGGAACAGGCGGCCGCCCTGGTACAGGAAAAGGTCCCCGGCTCCTCCGCCTCGGACGTGCGCCTGTGGGAGGAGGGGGACGACGGCCGCACCCGCTATGAGGGGGACCTCCTGTACGGGGGTATAAAGTACGAATTTGAGATCGACCCCCGGACCGGCCGGATTTTCGACTGGAACGCGGACCTGCGGGACTGACTCCACTGTTCCGGACGTATCTCGCCCA
This sequence comes from Candidatus Oscillibacter pullicola, assembly GCA_019118935.1. Lineage (GTDB taxonomy): Bacteria > Bacillota > Clostridia > Oscillospirales > Oscillospiraceae > Oscillibacter > Oscillibacter pullicola. The sequence goes on along the minus strand of DWXY01000021.1, from coordinate 9,919 downwards.
GGAAGCAGCATCCCTCCGCCGGCTGTGCCGGCGGAGGGATTTTGTCTGCCCGCGCCCCTTGACAGGCGATACCTATGGGGGTATAATGCCCTCGTCAAAACATATACCCCCATAGGTATAAAGGAGGCGCACCATGATCCGATTTCTGGAGTCCCTGTCATCCTGGGGCGGCGTGAAGAGAGACGTTGTCTTTCTGATTCTGTCCGGGCTGGCCCTAGTGGTCAGCCTGATCGACCCCACCCTGTTTCCCATCCACCCGGCCTGGGCAGCCATCCTCCTGTGCGGCGTACCCATCCTCCTGGAGGCCGTCATCGGCCTGGTCACGGCCTTTGACATCAAGGCCGACGTGCTGGTGTCCATCGCTCTCATCGCCTCGGTGGCCATCGGGGAGATCTTTGCCGCCGGGGAGGTGGCCTTCATCATGCAGCTGGGGGGCCTGCTGGAGGAGCTCACCGTGGCCCGGGCCCGGGCGGGCATCGAGCGGCTGGTCCGCCTCACGCCCCGCACCGCCCGACGGCTGACGGAGGCCGGGGAGGAGATCATCTCCGCCGACGCCGTCCGGAAGGGAGACCGGCTCCGGGTGCTCCCGGGGGAGACCGTCCCCGTGGACGGGTTCATCCTCACCGGACAGACCTCCATCAACCAGGCGGTCATGACCGGAGAGTCCCTGCCGGTGGACAAGGGGCCGGGGGACGAGGTGTCCAGCGGCACGGTAAATCAGTTCGGCTCCTTTGACATGGAGGCCGTCCGGGTGGGAGAGAACAGCTCCATTCAGCGCTATATCCGCCTGGTCCAGTCCGCCGATGCGGGCAAGGCCAAGATCGTGGGGCTGGCCGACCGGTGGGCCACCTGGATCGTGGTCATCGCCCTGTCCGCCGCCCTCCTCACCTGGCTGATCACCGGGGAGATCATCCGGGCGGTGACCATTCTGGTGGTGTTCTGTCCCTGCGCCCTGGTGCTGGCCACCCCCACCGCCATCATGGCGGCCATCGACAACGCCACCCGCCACGGCTTCCTGGTGCGGGAGGGAGACGCCCTGGAGCGGCTCGCCTCCGTCACCCAGGTGACCTTCGACAAGACGGGCACCCTCACCCAGGGGACCCCCGCCGTCACCGCCGTGTGCTCGCTGGACCCCGCGCGGACCTGGCAGGAGGTGTACCGCCTGGCCGCCGGAGCGGAGGCCCGGTCGGAGCACCCCCTGGGGCGGGCGGTGGCGGCCTGCTGGCGGGAGGAGCACCCCGGCGAGCCCCTCCCCGGCTCAGAAGCCTTTCAGATGCTCCCCGGGCGGGGCGTGCAGGCCCGGGTGGACGGCCGCGAGGTGCTGGCGGGCAGCCCCGCCCTGCTGGCGGAGCGGGGCATTCCCCAGCCTCCGGAGCTGGCGGCCCGGGCGGCCCCCTGGCTGGAGCAGGGCTGCACCCTCATCTGCCTGGCGGCAGACGGAGCGGCCGCCGGCTTTCTGGCCCTGGCCGACCAGGTGCGCCCCCAGGCGGCTGAGACCATCCGGGGGGTGAAGGCGGCGGGGGTGACTCCGGTGCTCCTCACCGGGGACCACGAGAACGCCGCCCGCACCATTGCCCGAAACCTGGACATTCCAGTGTACCGGGCCAACTGCCGCCCGGAGGATAAGCTGGATTGGATCGACCGCAGCCAGCAGGCGGGAAACCCGGTGTGCATGGTGGGTGACGGCATCAACGACGCCCCCGCCCTGAAAAAAGCCCTGGTGGGCATCGCCATGGGGGGCGTGGGCAGCGACATCGCCGTGGACGCGGCGGACATCGCCCTGGTGAACGACGACCTGCGGGAGCTGCCCCACCTGCTGCGCCTGTCCCGGCGCATGATGACCACCATCAAATACAATCTCACCTTCTCCATGGCCCTGAATTTTGCGGCCATCCTCCTGGCCATCACCGGCATTCTGAACCCGGTGGTGGGAGCCCTGGTCCACAACGCCGGGTCGGTGCTGGTCATCGTCAACTCCGCCCGCCTGCTGGGCTTCCGCCAGAGCGGAACGTAAATTTGAACCGGGGCGAAACCGGCTGTGCCTTTCTTCCAAATATTGTCCCTCCTCCAATGAAATTCCGTCAATTCCCAGCGCCCTCCTGTGAAAATCTGCATAGCCAGTCCGTTCCTGCGGATACTATGGGTGGTTTCAAGAAAACACCGTGGGAGGAATTATATAGATGAAAGCGACTGGCATTGTGAGAAGAATTGACGATCTGGGCCGCGTCGTGATTCCCAAGGAGATCCGCCGCACCATGCGCATCCGGGAGGGCGACCCGTCACAGACAACATGGACATGGTGGGAGATGTTCTGCTTCGGAATGCTGGATCTGGCAAAAAGAACCGGTCTGGATTGTACATCGTGACGAAACCGGCGGGCTCTACCGTGGGCATTCGGGAGGGATCATGGACCCGAAAAAACGGAAGAAGATCAAAAGCAGCCCCTGTTGGCCAGTGGCCAACAGGGGCTGTCGTCTTGGTTTGCTGCTTACCAGGTCACATATTCCTCACAGAACCGCATGAGCATGACCGCAGCCTGGGCGCGGGTAGCCTGGCCATGGGGGCTGAGGGTGGAACCGTCGCCGGTGCCGCTGATGATCCCCGCGCCGCAGGCCCACTGGAGGGCGGAGACGGCATACTCGGACACATCAAAGGCATCGGCGTAGCTGAGGATGTTGGTGTCCTCGCCGATGGACACATCGCAGCCCTCGTGCTGGGCGTAGCGATACAGCATGACGGCAAACTGTTCCCGGGTGATGGGGTCATTGGCTCCGAACAGGCCGTTGCCGTAGCCGCCCACGACACCCTCGCTAACGGCCCAGCGGACGGCCTCGCCGTAGTAGGCCGCCGGGTCCACGTCCTCAAAATCCATGGCATAGTTTACCACGGGACTGCCCGCCATGCGCCACAGGATGGTGACGATCTGCCCCCGGGTGGTGGCCCCCTCCGGGCTGAAGGCGGAGCCGCTGGTGCCAGCCATCAGGCCGTGTTCATAGACATAGCGCACCGCCTCGGCATACCAGGCGTCCTCCGGCACATCCGTAAAGGGCAGATGCTCCGGCTCCACAACGATCTCCCGGAAGGAGACCTCGATCTCCACCCGCCTGGCGGGCATGGTGAAGGAATAGACCCCATCGCCCTTGTCGGTCAGGTCGATCTCTCTGCCCCTGCTGTCGGTGACGGTAAGGGTGTCCAGCTCCCAGCCCTCGTCGGGGGTGACGGTGAAGCGGAAGATCTCCCCCTCCTCGGCGTAGCGCTTGCTGGCCGTGACAGTACCGCCCTCCACCTTGCCGGGCAGAGAGATGGAGTAGGTGGTGCTGGAGCCGCCGCCGGAGCTGCGGTGGGTCGTGCGGACGGTGCAGGCGGCGGTGACGCCGTCGGGATAGGTCTCATCGGTGTAGGTAACGGTGAAGGTATAGTCCTTGTCCGCATTGGGCAGTGCGGCCGTCCAGATGTCAGGTCCGCCGGTGACCGTGATGGAGCTGTCGGAACAGGTCAGGGACAGCTTGTCGGTCTGGGAGGCCAGCGCGCCGCCCACCGTAAGAGTGACGGTGCCGCCGCCGGTGAGAGAGGTCTGGTCCGCTGTCAGGGTCAGAGGTGCAACGACCTCGCTGTGGAAATAGGCGGCCTGCTTCAGAGCATCATAGCTGAGGTCACATTTGCCGGTAAAGGGAGAGCCGGCGATCTCTGCTGCGTCAGCCTCGGACGACCCCAGTTTCACCGCGATCGCGCTCAGGGCCTGGGGCGAGACGGTGAGCATCTTTTCGGCCTCATAGCCGTCTTCGTCATGCTCAAAGAAGAACGCACTCCGGGTGGTCTGGATGTTTTCGTCGGTACAGGAGATTTGTCCGCACTGGGCGGTGACGGTGCCGCCCTGGATAACGAGTTTTCCCGATCCGATGCCGAAGCTGAGCACCACGGAAGTTGGGGTGGTTTCGTCGATGGTGCCCTCCACCGTAATATCGCCGCCCCGGGCGGTGACGGTGCCGCCCTCCACAAGGACGGAAGCAGCCGATATGCCGTTGCTGAGGGAATCATTCACATCAGCGGCAGGTATGGTAAGCTCGTTTCCTTCGATGGAGACGGTGCCTCCGGTGATGTGAACGGCGCTTTTGCCGTTCAGATCCTCCGACCCGGCTTCCGACAGGATACCCATGCTCACCCCTGCGGTTTGGGGAGCCGCCGCAGGCTTGATGGTGAGAGCGCCGCCTTCCACCAGAACGCCTGTGCCACCGTAGAGGCCCACATTTTGCCAGCAGTTGCCAAGGGTAACGGTCACACTGCCGCTTTGGAGCGTGAACCCATCCAGCGGCATAATCCCATAGCTGATGGTTCCCTCCGGCCCGGATGCACCGGCGATCTCCAGGCTTCCGGTGCCGCTGATGGTCAGAGCGCCCTGAACGGCGATCCCGTAAAATTCCTCACGCTCCACAATGGCGCGGCCGCTGATGGAGCTGCTGCCCTCCAGCGCCAGGTTCAGGTCCCCGTTGGTGTAAATGCCGAAGAAGCCCCCATCGCTTTCATAGCACTCTTCGATGACAGCGTTCGTTAAAGTGAGGGTATTGGTGCTCTGCTCGTAGGAGACGCCCTGGGGAAGCACCGCGCCGTCCTCCAGAATGTCCACGCCGTTTACATACAGCACGCCCGTCTGGGTGAGAGTGCCGTTTTCAATGACGACTTTGACATTATCCACTTGTTCCATATACGGAGTACCGGCAATAGTGATATGATTGGTTTCCAGTGCCGCCCTGCCGCCGCGGGCCTTCAAATAGGCCGTGCTGCTGACGGAAAGAGTGCCGGTGACGCTAATCCCATAGTCCTGCCCCCGGGTGGTGACGCGGCCGGATTCCAGCGTCATGCTGTTGGCGGAAATTCCGCTGTCGCTTTGGGAAACAAGGGAGAGCATGGCGTCCCGGACGGTCAGCGCAGCTGCTCGGATGGCACCGCTGTCAGCGGTGATGTCCAAGCTGCCGGTGCCGGTGATGGTCAGATCTTTCCCGGCATGGATGCCGTAATAAGATGCAGGACTACCCTCTTGCTTATCAATCCGGATGGAGTTGTCGCCCTCCAGTGCCAGGGTCAGGTCCGCGTCGGACTGGATGCCATGTTGGCCCGTTACAGCGATCACTGCCTCTTTCAGAGTCAGCGTTTCACCGTCCCATTTGATGTTGTACTGGGATGCGGAGGCATCTTCCGTGGTCACGGCGCCGGTGTCATCGGTCAGGGCGTAGGCCGCCGCGCCGCCCGGAGCCGCTTTCAGTTCCACGCCGCCCACCGTCACCTTGGGGAACGCCACCGTGTAGCTGGCCTCGACAGTGGCAGTGGATGTCTCATTGGGGTCCGCCCCCACAGAGGTGCCGGTGATGGTCAGCTGTTCAGAGACCGTTCCATCGGTGGAGATGTCCGCGGGCTGGACGGTAAAGGTGGTTTTTTCGTTGGGTTCAAGTGTAACCTTCCCATTGGAGAAACCCGTTCCCCCGGTGATGGTGAACTTCTGGCTCTCGGGCAGAGAGACCTCCACGGTGCCGGTGCCGGTGTTGGACACCGTTACCGTCTGTGCTGCCGGCAGGGCCTCACCTGCGGTGAAGCTGCCAAAGGACAGCATTTCGGGAGCAGCGCTGATGGTATAGGTCAACTTTGCGGTCACCGTATAGCTGGCGGTGACCGAGACGCTGGGCTGAGCCGGGGAGTCGCTGTCAGTGGGCGTGCCCTGGATGGTAATCTTCTCCGAGACCGTTTTGTCCACAGTGCTGTTCTTGGGCCGGATGGTGAAGGACGCAGTCCCGTTCCCGGCGATGATGGCGGTATCGCCGGTGAAGCCCGCTCCGGCGGCGATGTCGAAGTTCTCGCTACTGGGCAAAGAGACCTCCACGGTGCCGGTGCCGGTATTGGTGATGGTCACCGTCCGGGCTTCCGGCACATTGCCCGCGATGAAGCTGCCGAAGGCTACCTCGGGGGAGGAAACGGACAGGCCATAGGTCACAGGGTCCGAACCGATGGCCCAGATCTTATCGGCGCAGTCTTTCCAGCCCTCCGCCATCCGATAGGCCGTCACGCTTTCCTCCGGGACAAAAATTACTTCAAGGGAGGAGCAAGTGCTCAACTGTCCAGAGCCCAGGGTTGGTGGGGTCGTTGCATCCAGGGTGATCTCGGTAAGACTGGTGCAGTTATAAAAAGCGGATCCCTCAATGGATGTAAGCGTACTGGGTAATTGAACGGAGGTGAGGGATGCGCAGTTGGAGAATGTAGAGCTTTTCAGAGTGGTGATCTGCGTCTTGGACAGATCTGCCTCCTTCAGAGCGGACCCGCTGAACGCACTATGCCCGATCGACTCCAGGCTGGCGGGGAAATTGATGGAGGTCAGGGCGGCCCATTGATATGCGCTGGCACTGATACGTTTTACCGTGTCCGGCAAGCGCACCGACGTGATCTGATATCTGCCTGTTGTACCGCTGTCTTCGATGATGACACACGGTGTTCCCGAACTATCCGTTATAGTACCGGTGAGATCCAGCGCGGTGGCATCGCCAAACTTATCACCGTTAGACCCGATAATCAGGTTATAGGGGCTTTTTTCTCCAGTACCCTCCTCTGCTTCTGACCTTACGCCCACCTGGAGGTCTCCCTGTTTGATATAACCGTAGAGCCTATCCTCCACGTCGCTTTTTGGGTAGTAGGTCCAGCTTCCTGCCGCCAGCGCCGTGGCGGGCAGCAGGCCCAGGCAGAGGGCCAGAACACAGAATAGGCTTAACATTCGTTTTCGCATATCGCAGTTTCTCCTTCCGGACGGCGTACCCGTCCTTGTATTTCCCGCAGGACAGAGATGTTCCGGTATGGGGGAACCCATCCCGGAAAACGCCATGGCGTTTTCCGATGATGTTTTTGCTGCAGCTACCGCAGGTGCAGCTTGTGTACTTACTTTACCATAAAAAATTTGCTCCCGCCATTCTCCCTTTTGACCCCCGAAATGGCCCATTCCTTTCATCCGGCACACCCCGGAAACAGGCCGTTTCGTGCAAAAAAGCGGCGGGATACGCCCCTCCTTGGGGATATCCCGCCGCTCTTATTGCCAATTTTTACTGTTCGCATGCGCGCACAGTAGTTGATTATCCCGTTTCAGTGGAGCATATATTGCTTCAGCTCACGCCGGTCGGAGATGTCCAGCTTTTTCTTGATCTCCGCCAGGTGCCGCTTCACTGTGTTGGGGGAGATGTTCATGTGGGCGGCGATCTCCCGCCCGGTCCAGCCCTGGGCGGTGAGCATGGCCACGGAGAACTCCGTGGTAGTCAGGTTGTCCGCCACATCGTGGCCCGTGTCCGGGTTGTGGATACGCCGCCAGCCCCAGGAGAAACGGTAGGTCACGTCCAAGATGCGCCGCAGGTCCTCCGGCCGGCTCTCCTTAAACGCCGACTCCAGCATCCCGCCCATGAGGCCGTGGTGCTCCCCAAAGCCCTCGATGAGGTCGTCGGGCCGGGCCAGCGCCCAGGCGGCGAGCAGGTGACTCTGGGCCTGGGGCATTTGCCTGAGACGCATATAGTCCATCACCGCCGCCAGATGGAGGTAGATGGCGGGGATAGGGTAGTTCTCTGCTCCCATGGCCAGGGCGGCCTCCACCATGCCCGCGCTCTTGGCGTAGTCCTCCTGCAAGTAGAGGGCGTGGGCCTGGACATACAGGGCAAAGGCCCGCAGGCCCGGAGGCAGCAGAGGCAGGAATTCTCGGGTGGAGGGCATACCATCCGGCAGGGGCAGATGGAGCAGTACGGCTGCTCCATCTGCCACAAAGGACACCGCCGCCCGCAGCTGGGGAGACAGGCCGCCGCTCTCCGCCAGCGTGCGCTGCACAGTCTCCAGGGCGCGGCGGGCCTGCCGGATCTGCCCCGTGGTGAGATTGGCGTAGCCGTAGATCCAGCAGGCGGACAGCCGCAGGCCCAAGTCCGGGCTGGCCAGATAGGGCTCGGTCGCCTGGGCCGCCCGCTCCGCCTGGGCGCTGAAATAGTAATATTCCGCCCGGGCGATGTCCTTTTGGGGGCCATCCGCCATGGCCTCCACGGCGGCCCTGCACTGTCCCGGCCGGAAGGGGGTGTTCATCAGGGGCATCATGGTGAGCGCTTCCACCGGAGCGGCCTGAACAGGCGGTGAGCTGTTTGATTCCTTTTTCTTTCGGCGCAGGTCCTCAGGCCTGTCCGCGCCTGCGGGGATGGCCCAGGTGGAGCCAAATTTCTGAGCGCCCGGGATCCGCCCTTCGATACATAATTTTTGGGCCAAGCGGAGGGAGATGTTCCACTTCTCCGCCGCTTCCCGTACGGTGATGTACTCCATAGATACCTCCAGCAACAGCGGTTTTCTTATTTATTATAGAAGATTGCAGGGCATGGGGTCAAGGCGGGGGCGGCATGTGAGAAACTTTCCGCAAAATTTTCCCTACTTGATCACAATGGTTTCCCCCAGCCGGTACCGGCATAATCCAAACCCGGTCTCCGAGCGCTCCAAAATGGTCTCCGGGATTTGTTTCAGATACTTCCGCCCAAAGCTGGTGGTGCCGAAATATGCGTCAAAGTTGGCCACCGGAAGCACCACCCAGTCGGAATCCTCCGGCTTGTTGGCGAGGTAGTAGGACACCATCGTCTCCACCATCTCCACGGGAACCCCCTTGGGCGTGAGCGCGCGGAGTTGTTCTACTAATTCAGGCGGCAGTGACCGCTCCTCATCCCGAAGCGGCCCCAGCTCCAGCGCCTGGGCCAGAAAACTATCAAACCGCAGGCCCCACTGCCCCTTGGTGGTGGGGGCGAACAGGGGGATCTGCATCTGGATCACCTTGTCCTGCCAGGCCCGGTCAAAGCCCTTCTCAATGGCGGCACACTTCTTCTGGGCACTGCTGGACACCCTCCTCTCCGGGTTTTCCCGCACAAAAGCTGCCACCCGATGCACATGCCTGTGAAACCATCCGCTGCCGTTTTCCTCCACAAGGCCGGGGAATTCCGAATAAAGTTCCCCAAAATCACTGCCAAACTGCCACGCCTCCCGGGGCGTGGTTTTTTTACTGTCCGGCACACTGCACCAGGCGCATAAACCCCGCTTGGCATAGTCGATGCGTTCCCGGGGCGCTTCGGCTGGGCTGCCATCCTCATTATGAAACAGAAATCCTCTTGCCAGGGTGGTCAGTACCCGGTTGAGTCCCTCAAAATCCAGGATGGTGTCGAAGGTGAACCGTCCCAGGTAGGTGGTGTCCTGCTTGTTCCGGGCGGTGTAGTTTACCGCACCGGTGTAGTCCTGAAACTCGTTCCACTCATTCAGCATGGTCCACCTCCAGAATATGTTCCTCGATGTGATCCGGCAGCAGATCCCACAGCAGGTTCCGCTTGCCAATGGCCACCACATAGGGTGCCGCCAGGCTGGGATGGATAATCTTATTCAACAGCTTGCGGCAGACCTTAGACACCACGGCCCGCTCGTTGCCGCTGAAGGGGGCAGACAGATAGGCCTCCATCATCTTCTGGAAAGCTGGAGAATCTGTTGGGCGGCGGAGCTGCTTCCGCTCCCGGGCAGACTCCAGATCGTCGATGTCGCAGACCAGATCACCCAACATGCGGAATCCGCCGTGGCGGAAGTCGGTCAGGAGGTCATAGTAGTCGGCTCCCTCCTGCAGCCACTCCCGCAGGAATGTTTCTCTCTGTGCTTCTGTCATCAGGTGCCACTGCTGTTCCACAATCTCCTTTCGCAGAGCGGCGATACGCTCCGGGGCAAGTTGCTGGAAGAAGGCATACAGTTCGTCGCTGTCGTAGACTTCTTCCTGTCCCCTGGCGTAGAGAATGCGGTCAATGTCCGTTTTCCGCTGCTGTCCCTTGGCAGGGGCGCGGCAGGCCCGGATGCGGGAGAGACAGTGCTCGTAGTCCCACAGCAAGGCAGAAACAGAAGAAAG
>DWXY01000020.1 GCA_019118935.1 Candidatus Oscillibacter pullicola | reverse complement strand
CTCCGGCTATCCGGCGCCTCTGTCCGCCTTCTTTCCCCGCCGCAGCGGGTGGAAGCGGCGGCTGATGGAGACGGCGGAGGCGGAGATCCAGCGGCAGGAGACGGCCGGGATCTCCCGGTACCATGAGGGCGTCCGCCGGCTGCTGCGGCGCCACTTCAACCCGCAAAACTTCTATCTCACGGCGGAGGGTCTGGCGTTTTTTTATCCCATGTACGCCATCGCCCCGGCCATGGAGGGCATCCCGGTCTTCACCCTTCCCTACGGCCAGGGCGGTCCGGACCTCTCCGCCCGGGAGACGTGAAAAGCCCCTCCGCCCGAAGTTCCGGGCGGAGGGGGCCTTTCTGGGCGGGGCGCTTATTTCCGCAGGGCGTCTCCCTCCCTGGCCGCCTTGGCCACCAGCCCGCTGAGGGCCAGCAGCGCCAGCAGGTTGGGGAACACCATCAGCGCGTTGAACAGGTCGGAGAGGTTCCAGACCAGGGGGGCCTCCAGCATGGACCCCAGGGCCACGCACACCACCGCAATACAGGCGTAGACCTTGACGGCCTTCACGCCGAAGAGGTACTTCACGTTCTGCTCGCCGAAGAAGTACCAGCCGATGACGGTGGAGAAGGCGAAGAACAGCAGGCAGATGGCCACATAGAGGTTGCCGAAGCTGCCGAACACGGTGGAAAACGCCACCTGGGCCATATTCTCCGCCGCCGGATTGGCAGCCATGTCGCCCACGTTCAGGGCGCCGCTGGTAATCATCACCAGGGCGGTCATGGTCAGGACCACGAAGGTGTCGATGAACACGCAGATCATGGCCACGATGCCCTGGTCCTGGGGCTTTTCCACCTTGGCCATGGCGTGGGCGTGGGGGGTGGAGCCCATGCCTGCCTCGTTGGAGAACAGGCCCCGGGCCACGCCGTAGCGCATGGCCTCCCGCACGCCGATGCCGGCGGCGCCGCCCAGGATGGCCTGGGGGTTGAAGGCGCCCTCAAAAATCAGGGCAAAGGCGTGGGGCAGGTTGGTGATATTGGCGATCAGCATGACGAGGCCGCCCACCAGATAGAAGCAGGCCATGACGGGCACCAGCTTCTCCGTGACGGAGGCAATGCGGGTGACGCCTCCCAGGAAGATGAAGGCGGCCACCACCGCCAGCACCACGCCCACGACCCAGGTGGGGATGCCCAGCGCCTCCTGGAAGGCGTTGCTGATGGCGTTGGACTGGACCATGTTGCCGGTGAAGCCCAGGGCGAAGATGATGGCCAAGGCGAAGAAGCCCGCCAGGATCTTGCCGAAGGTCCCCTTGAAGGCCTGCCGGATGTAGTAGACGGGTCCGCCGATGACGTGGCCCGTCTCGTCCTTGGTCTTGAAGGTCTGGGCCAGCACCGCCTCGCCGTAGATGGTGGCCATGCCGAAGAAGGCCGCCAGCCACATCCAGAAGATGGCGCCGGGGCCGCCGGAGATCATGGCGGTGGCGCAGCCGGTGATGTTGCCGGTGCCCACCTGGGCGGCGATGGAGGTTGCCACCGCCTGGAAGGAGCTCATGCCCTCCTTGCCGGCCTTCTCGCCGTTGAGGTTCACGCTGCCGAACAGCCGCCGGAAGCCGGTGCCGAATTTGCGCACCTGGATGAACCGGGTGCGGATGGTGAAGATGATGCCGGTGCCCACCAGCAGATACAGCAGCAGGCCGTTCCACACAAAGCCGGCCAGTTCGCTGACCTTTGCGGCCAACAGATCCATGTTCATTCGTTCTCTCTCCTTGTCCGCAAACGAAAAGGGCCGGACAGTCTCTGTCCAGCCCAACAACGAGACGGCCCCCTCCGCCGGGCGCGGAGGGACCTTCCCCATTTCTCTGTCCTTTTACCTGAGAGATTCAGCGGGTCTCCCCGCCTTGCACCTTCGGTACTCGTCTTTGAGCTTCTCCAGAGCCACATCCATCCCTAGTCCTCATCCCGTGCCGGGACACCTGAGAGTTTCACTCCTTCGGCAGGCATGCGCCGTTTCTCTAGGGACTTCGTTTGCCTTTATGTAATTGACACTTGTTACCTTATCACGGACAATACCCGTTGTCAATGGAGTTTTTGTACAGGAGCCATCCGCTGTCTGCGGACGGCTCCTGTGGTTTCTCAATAAAATTCCCGCAGATAGTCCAGCACATCCTGGCGGGTGCCCTGGAAGGGGCCCGGCGTCTCCATCTTCAAAGAGACCAGGGCCGTGCAGTACCGCAGGGCCTCCTCCACCCCGGCCCGCTGGCGCTCCGTGATATAGCCGGCGAAGGTGGTGTCGCCCCGCCCGGTCCGGCCGGAGAGGTTCCGGGCCTTGATGGGGCAGGTGTAGATAGTCTCCCCGTCGTAGGCCAGCACCTCGGTGTTGTGGGTGATGAGGACCTCCTTGGCGCCCCAGCTGTACAGGAGCTTGGCGGCCTCCGCCCGGTCTGTGAGGCCCGTCAGGATCTCCGCCTCCGCCGCGTCGGTCTTAAGGTAGTCGATCACCGGCAGGTACTGCTTCTTCTCCGCCCAGTCGTGGAAGGCCATGGTCCGGTCCGCCTCCACGTGCCGCAGCAGGCACTGGACGTCCACCGCCACCTTGCCGTGCCTGGCGGCCTCGGCAAAAAGGGCGCCGTCGAAGTCGCCGTACACCAGGCCGGCGAAATGGTAAATCTTCGTCTCCACATCCGGCAGCTCGTCAAACCGGAAGGGATCGCACACCCCCATGGAGGTGCAGGCCCGCTTCTCCTTGTCGGCGGTGAAATACTGGTTGCGGATGGAGCAGGTGGCCTGGGACGGCTTCCAGTACACATCCGCGCCGGATCCGGCGAACCGCTCCTCCACGTCCGCGTCCGCGGGGTTCAGCTTGGTGAACACAGCGGTGCGGTTGCCGCTTTTGGCCGCCGCGAAGCCGGAGGCCACCACGGCGCCGCCCACTTCCTTGCGCTCGTTGCCCTGATAGTCGATGTTGTGGTCCAGGGACACCGGGCCGATCACCAGTACGTCATATGATTTTTTCATAGTCTCTCTCCTATTCTTCCGGCTTGCGCCGCTGTTACAATTCCTCTACCGACACCACGCCCTCCGTGGCGTTCATCTTGGGGATCAGCTGCTCCACCCGGCACCGCTTGTTCAGCCGCAGGGTAAAGAGGGCGCAGGCGTTGTGGGTCTCCGTCTCCGTGGAGCGGGTGATCTCCATGTTCAGCACCTTCAGGTTCAGATCCCGGAACAGCCGCAACACATTGTCCAGGCAGGTCTTGTTGCTGTACTCCATATAGAGGTTCACCTCCGGGGCGTTGTCCAGCATCCGGTACTCCAGCTTGGACAGGAACATCTCCGCCGCCAGGATCAGCGCCGTGGCGAAGATGCCGCCCTCGTAGAACCCGCCGCCCAGGCACAAGCCCACAATGGCCGCCGCCCAGAGGCCCGCCGCCGTGGTGAGCCCCTTCACCCGGCGGCGCCGGGTGACGATGATGGCGCCGGCGCCGATGAAGCCGATGCCCGCCACCACCTGGGCCCCCAGCCGGGCCATGTCCGTGTAGTAATGGAGGTTCAAGTAAAGGAACTGGCTGGTGAGGGTCGTCATGGCCGCCCCCAGGCAGATCAGGATGTGGGTGCGGAACCCCGCCGGCCGGCGCTTGTACTCCCGCTCCAGTCCGATGAGGCCGCCGCACACCACCGCCAGCAGCATCCGCAGCGTGGTGGACAGCATGGTCACATCCCGCACACCGTCAAAAATCGGCAGCAATCTCCGCACCTCCCTCAGATTTCATCAATGGTGTAGACGCTCTCCAGCTCGGAGATCGCCGCCAGGACCCGGACGTGGTAGTGCCTGCCGGGCAGGCGGATAGAGAACACCGCGCTGGGATTCTTGGACCGCTCCTCCCGGCCCCGGTCCAGATCCACTTCGTAAATCTGCGCCCCCTGGGACTTGATCCGTCCGATGATGTCCCCCAGATCGTCCAGCGTCTGGAATTCCACATAGATGTTCATGTTCCGGGCGCTTTCGATGATGGCGTCCTCCACGAAGGGCAGAAGCCGGTTGGTCAGCAGGATCAGCAGGAAGCCCAAAAGCACGCACTCGTAAAATCCCGCGCCGATGGCCAGGCCCATGCAGGCGGACGCCCAGAGGCCCGCCGCCGTGGTCAGGCCTTTCACCTCCTGCTTGCCGGTGACGATGATGGTGCCCGCGCCCAGAAAGCCGATGCCGTTGATGACCTGGGCGCCGAAGCGGGACACATCCGTCCGCAGGCCGATCTCCATGGCGGTCTCATGCCAGGCATGGGTCACCATGTAGCTCTCATACTGGCTGAGCAGCATGGTCAGCGCCGCGCCCAGGCAAACCATCATATAGGTCCGGAACCCCGCCGGCCGGCGCTTCCGCTCCCGCTCCAGGCCGATGAAGCCCCCGAAGAGCATGGCCAGAGTCAGGCGCAGCAGGACGGAGGCCACGTTCATCTCCCGCAGGTATGCCAGTCCTTCCATCATTCCGCGCACACTCCTCTCTCCGCCCTGCAGCGGGCGGCAAAACAGTAAGAAAGGGAGGAATGGCTCCGCCAACTCTTCCCTCTCTTTTCCAGCGGGTAAGCCTTGGGGCAGAATCTGCCGCATATTCCCGGAAACGGTTGCATAATCAAAAAAAACGTTTGAACGGCGCCGCAGTCGGCATTATCGACAAATTTCAGCAGAGCAGAAGCGCCCGAATTGTTTCTTTTATGTTTACCACAAGCCGGAACAGAAGTCAATATGTTCCCGGCTCCAGCAAAAATCTTCGGCTGATTGCCTAAAGCCGGATAAAAAAATTGGGCAATTTCGGTCCGGCCGGGTCTTGAAACGCAGAATGGCCTTGAAATGCATTTTTTTACAAAGTAAGCGCTGTCACAAATTTTATGGTTTCACCAATTTCACCTTCTGCTTTTTAACAAAACTTCCGGAAAAATCCAACAGCGACGCTTTTTTGTCTCTGTATCAAATACATTTTCTGTATTTTTATCTTTTCTTTGCGAAAATCCCCCTGTGCGCAAACGTTACCATTCATTGACACTCCCCCGGTGAAGATGTTACAATATGACTAAATCTCCGGAGGGTCCGGAAGTTAAAATTGGTGAAAAGGAGACACTCTTATGAAACAGTCCAAACGTCTATTCGCACTGCTTCTCGCCGTGGTCATGGTGCTGGGGCTGCTGACCGCCTGCGGCGGAGGCTCCTCCGACGGCGAGGGCGGCGGGGAGACCACCGGAAGCGACTCCCTGACGGTCTACACCGCGTTCCCCGAGGCCGAGGTGGCCTATTACTTCAACGCCTTTGAGGAGGCTACCGGAATCAAGGTCAACGCCATCCGCCTCTCCGCGGGCGAGATGCTGACCCGCGTGGCCGCTGAGAAGGAGAACCCCCAGGCCGCGCTGATGTTCGGCGGCTCCACCGACAACTACATTGCCGCCTCCGATCAGGGCCTGCTGGAGGCCTATCAGTCCCCCGAGCTGTCCAACACGCCGGAGAACTATCTGGACCCCGACGGCGTGTGGAACCCCATCTATGTGGGCGCCATCGCCTTTGCCTGCAACAAGGATTGGTTCGAGAGCAACGGCTACTCCTATCCCACCAGCTGGGACGACCTGCTGGACCCCAAGTATGAGGGCATGGTCATCATGGCGCACCCCGCCACCTCCGGCACTGCCTACACCGTCCTGGCCACGCTGATCCAGCTGAAGGGCGAAGACGCCGTGTGGGATTATCTGGCGCAGCTGGACAAGAACATGTCCCAGTACACCAAGTCCGGTTCCGCGGCGCCCAACGCCGTGGCCCTGGGCGAGGCCGCCATTGCCCTGACCTTCTCCCACGACGGCCTGCAGCCCACCACCGAGGGCTATCCCATCGAGCTGTCCTTCCCCACCGACGGCACCGGCTATGAGGTGGGCGCCATGGCCCTGATCAAGGGCGGCCCCGCCGACGAGCAGGAGAACGCCAAGAAGTTCATCGACTTCATGTGCTCTGCGGAGGGCCAGAACCTGTATGCCGAGAACAACTCCTTCCGCGTCCCCACCAACTCCCAGGCCACCCCGGCCGAGGGTCTGGTGACGCTGGACTCCGTGGCCGTCATCGACTATGACGCCGTCTGGGCCGCCGAGCACAAGGATGAGTTCGTCTCTCAGTTCGAGGCCAACGTCGCCAGCTCTGACAACCTGGAGTAATCCGGGAGCGTCCCTTGTATGCCTGCAGGACTTCCTCCCCGCCGGGGAGGAAGTCCTCTTGCCAAACGCTTGAAATTCAACAGGAGGAACCCAAATGGCAAACTCTTCCGGCTCCGGCGGCAAAAGCGCTGCCCGCCTGAAAAAGCGGAACGAGACCAAGATGATCATGCGCCAGCCGGTGATGCTGTTCGCCGTGATCGCGGTCATCGCACTTCTGCTTTTGTTCGTGGTCTATCCCCTGGTCAAGGTCCTGCTCTTCAGCCTGACCGACGAGTCCGGCGCCTTCTCCCTGGCCACTGCGGCGGAGATCTTCTCCACCTCCCGGTATCTGAAGACGTTCGGCCGCACCATGGCTCTGGGCCTGATCGTGGCGGTGATCGCCACCTTTATCGGGTACATCTTCGCCTATACCATCACCCGCACCAACGTCCCCTGCAAGGGCTTTCTGAAGACCATCGCCACCCTGCCCATCCTGTCTCCGCCTTTCATCCTGTGCCTGTCCATCATCTTCCTGTTCGGCCGGCAGGGCCTGATTACAAAATCCCTGCTGGGGATCGAGGGCAACGACGTATACGGCATGGGCAGCCTGATTGTGGTGCAGGTGCTGAGCTTCTTCCCCATCGCCTACATGACGCTCTCCGGCATCCTCTCCTCCATCGACGCGTCGGTGGAGGACGCCGCCTGCAACATGGGCGCCAGCCGGTGGCACACCTTCTGGACGGTCACCTTCCCGCTGTCCCTGCCGGGCATCATCTCCGGCTGCCTGCTGGTGTTCATCCAGTCTCTGGAGGACTTCTCCAACCCCGCCACCATCGGCGGCGACTTCACCACCCTGTCCGTGGAGGTCTATCAGATCATCACCGGCAGCTATGACATGCGGAAGGGCTCCGTGCTGGCACTGCTGATGCTGGTGCCCGCCATGATCGCGTATCTGCTGAACAAATACTGGGTCAACAAGAAGAGCTTCGTCACCGTCACGGGCAAGCCCACTCAGGCCCGCAAGCTCATCGACGAGGCCCATATCAAGTGGCCCCTGTTCATCTTCTGCATGCTGGTGGCCGTTGTGATCCTGCTGTTTTACGGCACGGTGGTCTTCGGCTCCTTCGTCAAGACCTGGGGCTATGACTACACCCTCACGCTGGACCAGTACACCCGCGCCCTGCAGCAGGGCTGGGACAGCCTGAAGAACTCCATGATCCTGGGCCTGATCGCAGCCCTGATCGGCGGCCTGCTGGGCATGGTGATCGCCTACATCACTGCCAAGCGGGACTACTACGGCAAGCGATTCATCGAGGTGTCCTCCGTTCTGATGTTCGCCGTCCCCGGCACCGTGCTGGGCATCGCCTACATCCTGGCCTTCAACACCGGCTTCCTGGTGCTCACCGGCACTGCCACCATTCTGGTGATCGTGTTCGTGTTCCGGAATATGCCTGTGGCCATTGAGTCCGGCACCACCACGCTGCTGCAGATCGACAACTCCATCGAAGAGGCCTCCACCATCCTGGGCGCCGGCAGCGGCTACTCCTTCCGCCGGATCACGCTGCCCATGCTGCGGAACGCCTTTTTCTCCGGTCTGGTGTACTCCTTTGTAAAGGCCATCACCGCCGTCAGCGCGGTGATCTTCCTGGTCTCTCCCCGCTGGAACCTGGTCACCAGCAAGATCTACACCCTCTTTGACCAGGCGAAATACAGCCAGGCCGCAGCCTTTGTCACCATGATGGTCATAATCCTGCTGGTGTTTATCGGCATCTTCAACGGCCTCATCAACCTGCTGCTGGCGCCCCGTTCCAAGGTGCCCAAGCAGGCGGACAGTCTCAAGAAAACGGAGGGAACGACATGAGCAATCAAAACGAAAAGCTGGGCTTCAGCAAAAAGAGCTCCAGCGTGGTATTACATGATGTGACGAAAATCTTCCAGCAGCCCGACACCGGCAAGGACTTTGTCGCCGTGGACCATATCAACCTGACCATTCAGGACGGCGAAATGGTGACGCTGCTGGGCCCCTCCGGCTGCGGCAAGACCACCACGCTGCGGATGATCTCCGGCTTTGAGTACCCCACCAGCGGCAGCGTCTTCATCGGGGACCGGGACGTGGCCAAGATCCCCCCCAACAAGCGGGGCATCTCCATGGTGTTCCAAAGCTACGCCCTGTTCCCCCACCTGAATATCTGGGAGAACGTGGCCTACGGCCTGAAGGTGGCCAAGCTCCCCCAGGATGAGGTCATCCGCCGGACGGACTCCGTGCTGGAGCTGATGCAGCTCAAGGGCATGGAGCGCCGGTTCCCCAACCAGCTCTCCGGCGGACAGCAGCAGCGGGTGGCCCTGGCCCGCGCCGTGGTCATCGAGCCCAGCGTGCTGCTGTTTGACGAGCCCCTGTCCAACCTGGACGCCAAGCTGCGGGAGAGCATGCGGGACGAACTCCGGGCCCTCCAGAAGCGGCTGGGCATCACTTCCCTCTACGTCACCCACGACCAGTCCGAGGCCATGGCCATCTCCGACCGGGTGGTCATCATGAAGGACGGCGTCATCTGCCAGCAGGGCACGCCCACGGAGATCTATGAGCAGCCCAACAGCCGGTTCGTGGCCAACTTCATCGGCAAGGCCAACTTCATCGACGGCACCTTCCGTGGGCTGGACGGCGAGAACGCCCTGGTGGAAGTGGGCGGCCACACCTTCCCCATCCCCGCTCCCGGCAAGATGGAGGGCGTCCAGAAGGACGGCCCCTGCTGCCTGGCTGTCCGTCCGGAGTCCATTCTCCTCTCTGAGGAGGAGGGCCCCCTGCCCGGCCGTGTCTCCCGGGCCACTTACTACGGCGCCAAGGTGGAGTACGAGGTCATGCTGGGCGACCAGCCCATCATCGTGGAGGTCTACAATCCCCAGCTGTCCAAGCGCTTCACAGAGGGCGAGGAGGTCCACATGACCCTCATCGACCGCTGCGTGCGGGTGCTGGCCTGATCCGGCACAGTCCGACATTCATCCGAAAAAGAGAGCGCCCGGGCCGATTGGTCCGGGCGCTCTTTTCACGCGCACTCCGGCGCGGCGCCTACTCCTCCCGCAAATAGTTCAGCTTCCCCAGGTCCAGGCCCATTTGCAGCCCCAGGAAGAAGTGGGCGGCGCAGGCCCGTTCTCCCGCGCTGGCCCATGTGTCCTCCATCTCCAGGACCTCCTCCAGCAGCGGCGCGTCTCCGCCGTGGGCTTCCCGGAAGCTGGCCATCAGTCCTTCCTGCTTCTGCTCCAGCGCCTGCCACTCCTCGTCCCGTCCCTGAAGCCTGGGCCGCAGATGCGCCAGCATCAGGCGCAGGAGCTCCATTGTATCGCTTTCCATTTTTTCCTCCTTTTGGGGTTTTCCATAACTATACACCAGGGACCCGCCTCTTCTCAAGAGAAACCGCATCCGGCGATCTGCGCAAGCCGGATCCGGAGAGCGCCGCCCACTGTTTCCGCGGCTGTGAAAAAGCCCCGGCGCCCTGTCCAGGCAATGGACAGAGCGCCGGGGCCGGTTTCATTTTCTTTAAAAGTCCGCGCTGCCGACCGTTCTCGGGTGGGGCAGGACATCCCGGATGTTGCTGACGCCGGTGAGGTACATCACCAGCCGCTCAAAGCCCAGGCCGAAGCCCGCATGCTTGCAGGAGCCGTAGCGCCGCAGGTCGCAGTACCACCAGTAGTCCTTGGGGTTCATGCCCAGCTCCTGGATGCGGCCCTCCAGGATCTCCAGCCGCTCCTCGCGCTGGCTGCCGCCGATGATCTCGCCGATGCCGGGCACCAGGCAGTCCGCCGCGGCCACGGTCTTCCCATCGTCGTTGAGGCGCATATAGAAGGCCTTGATCTCCTTGGGATAGTCCGTGACGAACACCGGCTTCTTGTACACCTGCTCAGTGAGATACCGCTCGTGCTCCGTCTGCAGGTCGCAGCCCCAGGAGACCTTGTAGTCGAACTGGTCGTTGTGCTGCTCCAGGATCGCCACAGCCTCGGTATAGGTCACCCGGCCGAAGTCGGAGGAGGCCACGTGCTCCAGCCGCTCCAGCAGGCCCTTGTCCACGAAGCTGTTGAAAAAGGCCAGCTCCTGGGGGCACTTTTCCATCACCTGGCGGATGACGAACTTGATCATGGCCTCCGCCACGTCCATATCGCCCTTCAGGTCTGTGAAGGCCATCTCCGGCTCGATCATCCAGAACTCGGCGGCGTGGCGCTGGGTGTTGGAGTTCTCCGCCCGGAAGGTGGGGCCGAAGGTGTACACGTCCCCGAAGGCCATGGCGAAGTTCTCCGCGTTCAGCTGGCCGGAGACGGTGAGGTTCGCGGGTTTGCCGAAGAAGTCCTGGGAGAAGTCCACCTCCCCGTCCTCGGTCATGGGCGGATTCTTGGGGTCCAGCGTGGTGACCCGGAACATCTCACCGGCGCCCTCACAGTCGCTGGCGGTGATGATGGGGGTGTGGACGTAGACGAAGCCCCGCTCCTGGAAGAACTGGTGGATGGCGTAGGCCGCCACGCTCCGCACCCGGAACACGGCGGAGAACAGGTTCGTCCGGGGCCGCAGGTGCTGGATGGTGCGCAGAAACTCCACGCTGTGGCGCTTCTTCTGCAGGGGGTAGTCCGGTGTGGAGGTGCCCTCCACCTCGATGGAGGCGGCCTTCAGCTCCAGGGGCTGCTTGGCCTCCGGCGTCAGGACGACGGTGCCGGTGACGATCAGGGCCGCGCCCACGTTCTGGGCGGCGATGTCCCTGTAGTTCTCCAGCGTACCGGCCTCCATGACCACCTGAAGGTTCTTGAAGCAGGACCCGTCATTCAGCTCGATAAAGCCGAAGGTCTTCATGTCCCGGATGGTGCGGACCCAGCCGCCCACGGTGACCGTCTGGCCGGAGAGCGCTTCGCTGTCGGCGTAGATGGCCGCGATTTTTGTATAGCTCATAAACTTCACCCGTTTTCTTGTTTTTGCTGGGAATGGCTGCATAATCACGGGTATTGTACTCCATTTCAAATAGTTTTACAAGAGGGAACGGGCGTTTTCCCGGTTTTCAGGAGATCGCCTCCGCCCCCACGGCGTAATCGCCCCACTGGCCGCCGCCATTTCGGACAGCGGTGCAGTCCGAGAAGAAATAGGCCCCTGTGCCGCTGCGCCACTTCTCCGCGTCAAAGCGGACCCCGTTGTAGTCCGGCATCTCATCCCCGGGGCCAAAAGCGGGCAGACTGAACACCACCGGGTCCTTGTCCTGGGTCTCCTTGATGGAGAAGAGGCAGCCGTCCTCCCAGGTCAGGTTTTCCCCGTCGATATAGCCTGCCTCCACCAGCTCCCCATAGGTGCCCTCGATGGGCATCAGGCCGTGGCGCATACCAAAGGCGTAGGCCACCGCCGCGCGCTCGCTCTCCGGCAGGGAGGTCTCCGAAAGGTCCACGCCCAGCTCCGTGATGCCCTCGTTCAGCCCTGCATCCACGTTCCACAGGTCCTCCAGCACATCCAGATACAGCCGACACAGGTCGTTGAATCCGCTTTCCAGAATGCGGACAGACGTGACATCGCCGAACCGGGCCGGGTAGGACTCCATCACAGATCCGTCCCAGGTGACCTCCACCAGAGCCCCGGGCATGGGGGACCAGTCCATGGCCGCCGTCTCCTCCGGGGTGTACCCCTCCAGCGTCACATCCTCCACGCTGAAAATGTCCAGGGTGTACACGTCTCCGGACGTGCCGCCCACCGCGGCCAGTACAGAGGCCGGATTATCGCTGTCCCCGGCGGTCACCAGCCGGAAGGTCTCCGTCACCCGGCCGGGCTCCGCTGTCTCTCCTCCGGTCTGGGTCTCCTCCGCGGGCGCTCCGCCGGAATCGGCCCCCTCACTGGCGGAGATGTCTCCCCCGGCGCAGGCCGCCAGCAGACAGATGCAGAAATACAGGCTCAAGAACAGGCACCATTTTTTCATGAAGCACCGCCTCCTCTGCCTGTATAGTCGGCAAAGGCGGCGGTTTGGTTCCGCTTCCCGCGCGATTTTCATTCCGCCGGGAGAACATGCAGCTCCTGATCCGTCAGTGCCTCTCTGTCCGGCGCCCGCGGCAGGCGAAGCGGGCATTCCCGTCCTATGGACGGCAGACGGCTAAAAATTGGGTCTTGACTTTTTTTAAAAAAGAGGTAGACTAAGCATTAGATTATTTATCTTAATTTTTGTTTAGAAGGAGGCGGCGCCATGACCCAGCGGGAACGGCAGATTCTGAACTGGATCGAGGAAAACCCTCTCATCTCCCAGCAGGAGCTGGCGGAGAAGGCAGGCATCACCCGGTCCTCCGTGGCGGTGCACATCTCCAACCTGATGAAGAAGGGCTACATCACCGGCAAGGGCTATATCGTCCACACAGCGCCCTATGTGACGGTGGTGGGCGGCGTCAACATGGACATCGGCGGCTGGCCGTCGGAGGTGCCGGTGGACCGGGACTCCAACCCCGGCGCGGTGCGGATGAGCCTGGGCGGCGTGGGCCGGAACATCGCCCACAACATGAGCCTGCTGGGCCTGGACGTGCGGATGGTCACCGCCTTCGGCGACGACCTGTACGCCCAGAAGATCGCCGCCAGCTGCGGGGAACTGGGCATCGACATCTCCCAATCCCCGGTGATCCCGGAGGGGCGCACCTCCACTTATCTCTTCATCAACGACGAGAAGGGCGACATGCTGCTGGCGGTCAGCGACATGGACATCTACCGCCACCTGACGCCCCAGCTGCTCTCTCAGCGGCAGAAGCTGCTGTCCGGCAGCCAGGTGCTGGTGATCGACACCAATATTCCCGCGGAGAGCATCGCCTATCTGGCAGAGAACTGCCCGGTGCCCATCTTCGCCGACCCGGTCTCCACGGCCAAGGCGGTGAAGCTGCAGCCGGTGCTGGGCAGGCTCCACACCCTCAAGCCCAACCGCATCGAGGCGGAGCTGCTCTCCGGCGTGCCCATCACCGACGAGGCCAGCCTGCATGCCGCCGCGGACGCCCTGCTGGCCACCGGCCTCCACCGGGTGTTCATCTCCCTGGGGGGCGACGGCGTGTTCGCCGCCGACCGGTCCGGGGAGCGGGTCCACCTGCCTGTCCTGCTGGCGGAGATGGTGAACACCACCGGCTGCGGGGACGCCTTTATGGCGGCCATCACCTGGGCCTATCTTGCGGGCACGGATCTGACGGGCACCGCCAAGGCGGGCCTGGCGGCCTCCGCCATCGCCATGGAGGGGGCGGAGACCATCAACCCCGCCATGAGCGCGGAAGCGCTGAAGCTGCGGGCCGGGCTTTAAAGTCCCCGGTCCCCCCATTTCCAATTCCTGACACCTCATTCCCAATTGAAATTCAAATCTGGAGGTTTTTATCATGGCTCTGAACAAGTATCTCGACATCGCCCCTGAAGTGCAGAAGGCCCTGGACGAGGGCCGTCCCGTGGTGGCACTGGAATCCACCATCATCTCCCACGGCATGCCCTATCCCCAGAATGTGGAGACGGCCCTGAATGTGGAGAAGATCATCCGGGAGCACGGCGCCACCCCCGCCACCATCGCCGTCATCGGCGGGCGGCTGAAGGCCGGCCTCTCTCCCGAGGAGATCGACTACCTGGGCAAGACCGGCCCTGCCGTGGCCAAGGCCAGCCGCCGGGATCTGCCCGTGCTGGTGGCCGAGGGCAAGGACGGCGCCACCACCGTCACCACCACCATGATCATCGCCCACATGGCCGGCATCTCCGTGTTCGCCACCGGCGGCATCGGCGGCGTGCACCGGGGCGCTGAGACCACCATGGACATCTCCGCCGACCTGGAGGAGCTGGCCCACACCCCCGTCATGGTGGTCTGCGCCGGCGCCAAGTCCATCCTGGACCTGGGGCTGACCCTGGAGTACCTGGAGACCCACGGCGTGCCCGTCATCGGCTACGGCACAAAGGAGCTGCCCGCCTTCTACACCCGGAAGAGCGGCTTTGCCGTGGACTATGAGATCGACACCCCGGCGGAGCTGGCCAAGGCTTTCTATGTGAAGCAGGACATGGGCCTGGGCGGCGGCATGCTGGTGACCAACCCCATCCCGGAGGAGTACTCCATGGATGCGGACGTCATCAACAAGGCCATCGACGAGGCCGTGGAGGAGGCCAAGGCCCAGGGCATCCACGGCAAGGAGACCACCCCCTTCCTGCTGGCCAAGATCAAGGACCTGACCGGCGGCGACTCCCTGGCCTCCAACATCCAGCTGGTATACAACAACGCCAAGCTGGCGGCTGCCACCGCTGTGGAGCTCAGCAAGCTTGCCAAAAACTGAAAGTTCTGCTACACTGGACTGGCCGGGAGCTCCCGGCCAGTCTTGCTTCATTTTCAGGGGGTGCGCCATGGACGAAAAAACACTGATCCTGCCGGAGGCACAGAATGATGCGGTCTGGGCCTTCATCGGCTCTCCCCTGGGGCTGCTGGCCGCCTGGCTGGTGCTCATCAACGTCGTGACCTTTGTGATCTTCGGCGTGGACAAGCTCCTGGCCAAGCACCCCCGGTTCCGCCAGCGGGTGCCGGAGAAAAACCTGTTGCTGCTGGCCGTGGTGGGCGGCAGCGTGGGTGCCCTGCTGGGGATGTACCTCTTCCGCCACAAGACGCTCCACCGGGTCTTCCGGGTGGGCGTTCCGGTGATCCTGGCCGTGCAGCTCCTGCTGGTGGCGGCCATTGCCCTGTACTGGAATTTCCTGCGGTGATCCTGTTCTGAAAAAAGCCCCGCCTCGTTCGTGAGGCGGGGCTTTTGCGCATTTCAGGCGGGCAGCGCCTGCCGCAGCAGGGAGACGGCCTTTTGGAGGGCCTCCTCCAGCGGGATGGTGTAATCCTCCTGTTCGATGCTGAGGGCGCCGTCGTAGCCGCAGTCCCGCAGCGTCTCCAGAAAGCGGCGCCACCAGGCGGCGTCGTGGCCTGCGCCGGGGGTGACGAAGTTCCAGGAGCGGCTGGCGAACTCCAGCACGCCCTTGGTGTCCAGCAGAGTGTTCTGCCCGGCGGCCGGCTCCAGGCGCACGTCCTTGATGTGGACGTGGTAGATGCAGTCCGCCAGGGCGCGGGCCACCTCCACAGGGTCCGCCCCCATCCAGAAGAGGTGGCTGGGGTCCAGATTGACCCCCAAGATATCCCCGCCCACCTCGCTCCGCAGGCGGCGGAGGGTCTCCACATTGTACACCAGCTGCCAGCCGTGGAACTCCAGGGCAATGCGCTTCACCCCGTGGTCCCGGGCCCGGGCGGCCAGCGCCTTCCACACCGGGACGGCCGCCTCCCACTGGTAGCGGAGGATCTCCTCCGTCTCCGGCGGCCAGGACGTGACGATCCAGGTGGGGGTGCGGTCCTCCGGACAGCCGCCGGGCAGGCCGCTCATCATTACCACGGTCTCCACCCCCAGCTGCTCCGCCAGAAGGAACGTGCCCTCCGCCACCCCCCGGTCTCCGGCTCCCTTCTCCCCGGGGAACAGGGGGTTGCCCGAGCAGTTCAGGGCGGAGATCGTGAGGCCGTTTTCCCCCAGGGTATCCAGCAGCTGGCGCCGGGCGCCGGCGTCCGCCGTCAGCTTTTTCAGGTCCACATGGGGCGCCGGGGACCAGTTGCCGCAGCCCAGCTCCACCTGCTCCAGCCCCAGTCCCCGGCAGACGGCCGCCGCCTCTGCCAGGGAGCGGTCTGCCAGGCTGTCCGTCACCAAGCCGAGTTTCATGTCGATTCCTCCTCCGTCTTTGTTCTTGATACCCTGATGATACCAGAACCTCTGCCCCGGCGCAATCCTGAACTGACGCTTGACGGCGGCGGTTTTGGGTTGTATGGTAATAAGGGGAAAATTTCCTCCGTATTCTGACAAAAGGAGATCTAGCCATGGGATGCTTTTACTGCGATGAACATCACGAGGGCCGGGAGGCCATCATGTACAAGGTCGGCGAGATGGAGGCCGGTGTGCTCTATCTCTTCAAGGATCAGGCCCACAAGGGCCGCTGCGCCCTGGCGCTGAAGAACCACCGGAAGGAGCTGTGCGAATGCGGGCCGGAGGAGCTGGCCGCCTTCGCCCGGGATCTGGCCCGGGCCTCCGGCGCGGTGAAGGAGCTGTGGGGCTGCGACAAGATCAACCTGGGCTCCTTCGGCGACACGAATCCCCACCTGCACTTCCATATCGTGCCCAAGTACGAGGGCGGATTCGAGTTCGGCGGCTCCTTCGCCATCACGAATCCGGAGCCGGTGCTGCTCTCCGAGGGCGAATACCAGGAGATGATCGCCGCCCTGCGGGAAAAGCTGGGGATGTGAGCCTTCCCGCACCGGCGGGCCTTTTGGCGGAATCCTCTTGTTTATTGAACACTTTTCCACTTTTTTGCGCTGCGGCTTTGTGATAAACTGTCTCACAGTGTGTATCCCTTTTGACCGAAAGGTGGATGTTTTATTATGAGAAAGACGAAGATCGTGTGCACCCTCGGTCCGGCCACGGACAGGGAGGGCGTCCTGCGGCAGATGCTGGAAGCCGGCATGAACGTGGCCCGGTTCAATTTCTCCCACGGCAGCCACGCGGAGCACAAGGGCCGTCTGGACGCCCTGAAGGCCCTGCGGGCGGAGCTGGGCCTGCCGGTGGCCGCCATGCTGGACACCAAGGGGCCGGAGGTCCGGCTGAAGTCCTTCGCCGCTGGTTCCGTCATGCTGCGGACCGGCCAGGAGTTCACCCTGACCACCCGGGACATCGTGGGGGATGAGCACGGCTGCTCCATCACCTACGCCGACCTGCCCGGGGACGTGAAGGCCGGCGACACCATCCTGCTGGACGACGGCCTGGTGCGCCTGACGGTGCTGGAGACCACCGCGGCGGACGTCCGCTGCCGGGTGGAGAACGACGGGGCCATGAAAAACAACAAGGGCGTCAATGTGCCGGGCATCCGCCTGTCCATGCCCTACATGAGCCAGCGGGACCGGGAGGACATCCTCTTCGGCGTGGAGCAGGGCTTTGACTTCATCGCCGCCAGCTTCGTCCGCACGGCGGACGACGTGCGGGAGATCCGCCGCCTGCTGGATGAGGCGGACTCCTCCATCCAGATCATCGCCAAGATCGAAAACCAGGAGGGCGTCAGCAACCTGGCGGAGATCCTGTCCGTGGCGGACGGCATCATGGTGGCCCGGGGCGATATGGGCGTGGAGATCGACTTCACGGAGATCCCCATCATCCAGAAGGACATGATCGCCCAGTGCGTGGCCGCCGGCAAGCCTGTCATCACTGCCACACAGATGCTGGACTCCATGATGGAAAATCCCCGCCCCACCCGGGCGGAGATCACCGACGTGGCCAACGCCATCTACGACGGCACCTCCGCCATCATGCTCTCCGGCGAGACGGCAGCGGGCAAATACCCCGTGGAGGCGGTACAGACCATGGACGCCATCGCCCTGCGGACCGAGGCGGACATCAACTATGCCAAGCGGATGCGCAACCTGCCGGGCTCCAGCCGCCTGTCCATCGCCGCCGCCACGGCCCATGCCGCCTGCACCACGGCCATGGACATCGGTGCCGACGCCATCCTCACCGTCAGCCAGAGCGGCGCCACTGCCCGGCTGGTGAGCCGCTTCCGCCCCGGCACCACGGTGGTGGCCTGCCTGCTCAGCGAGCGGGTCCAGCGGCAGATGGCCCTGTACTGGGGCGTGGTGCCCCTGCTGATGCCCTATGCCCAGAACACCGACCAGCTGATCGAGTTCGCCATCCAGGCGGCGGAACAGGCGGAGCTGGTGAAGCAGGGCGATCTGGTGGTCATCACCGCCGGTGTGCCCGTGGGCGTCTCCGGCACCACCAATATGATCAAGGTCCATCTGGTGGGCGGGGCCCTGCTCAACGCCGTCGGTGTGGGGACCAGCAACGCCTCCGGCCCCCTGTGTGTCTGCCGCTCGCCGGAGGATGTGGCCGCCAAGTTCCGCCCCGGCGATGTGCTGGTGGTGCCCTACACCACCAATGACCTCCTGCCCTATATCCGGCAGGCGGCCGCCGTCATCAGCGAGGAGAGCGGCACCAACGGCCACGCGGCCACCGTGGGCCTGACGCTGGGCAAGGCGGTGATCGTGGGCGCCGCCGGCGCCGTCCAGCGGCTGAAGGACGGCACCATGGTCTCTGTGGACTGTGCCCGCGGCGTGGTCCAGACGCTGCCCCAGTAAACGCGCCGAAAGCGCCTCCGGCAAAAGCCGGAGGCGCTTTTTCTCTTCATCGGCGGCCCGCCGGGCCGGAACAGGAGCGGGCGCTGTGGGGATCCAGTTCCCCTATTAAAACAGCACTATCCCGTGGGAATACCGGGAATTAGGGTGTGAAGCTGTGCCGTACGGGTCTCTCCGCCTGGGGGAGGTTCGTTTTTGCCGCCGGCTGCGCTGCCGGCAGAATGTCCATCCGCCGGTAGACCTCCCGCAGGCGCTCCCCCATCACCGACAGGCTCCGCTCCTCTGCCACCCGGCGGCCGGCGGCTGTCAGATCCGGCAATGTCCCTGTCAGGAGCCCTTCCACCTTCTGCTGGAATTCGTCTGTGCCGGAGGCCTTGTAGACATTCTGCCCCTCCCGCAGCCAGCCGTTGTAGACGGGGATGTCCCGCACCACCGTGGGGATGCCGCAGGCCAGGGCCTCCAGCACCACGATGCCCTCGGTCTCCTCATGACTCATAAAGGCGAAGACATCCGCGCCGCAATAGGCCTCCCGCAGCGTCTCCCGGTCTACGAAGCCGGCGAAGGTCACGTTCTCCGGCGCCTGCTCCATGGCCTGCCGGATCTCCTGGGGGATCAGATGGGGATCCGTCCAGCCGAACCAGAGGAAACGGGCCTCCGGCATCCGCCGGGCCAGCTCCAGAAACTCCGGCAGCCCCTTCCGGGCAATGGTGTGGCCCACGGAGATCACCGCCCGCTCCCCCTCCCGGAGGCCCCAGCGGCGGCGGAAGGATGCCCGCCGGGCAGGATCCGGCGCGAAGAACTCCGTGTCCACGCCGTTGGAGATGCTGTACACCGGCGGCTTGAGGCCGTAGCTCTCCAGCAAACGGCGGGAGTATTCCGTGGGGGTCAGCACCACGTCGCCCAGGCTGTAGCAGAAGGTGATCCACTTGCGGAAGAGAGGGGCCAGCCGGTCCGAGCCCCGGAAGGAGCTGCGGAAGTCCTCCATGGTGGAGTGGCCGTAGTAAATGACCTTCCGCCCCAGGAGCTTGGCCGCCAGGGCCGCCAGCACCGAATCCGGCAGCACCGTGTTGATATGGACGGCCCCGGCCCGCTGGCGCCAGTGGTCGGCAGTGTCGATCCGGGCCCGGCGCAGCATCTCCCGCTGGTGGAGGATGGCCTGTCCCACGCCGCTTCTGCCCACCAGGCGCAGTCCGCCCTTGTAAATGAAAACGCGCATAGATGTCTCCTCTTTTTTCCTCCGCCGCGGCGGAGTTCTTTCAGTTGAACCAGCCTATGACCTGCTGGAACAGCACCGTCAGGCCCAGGCTGTACAGCGCGATGGAGAAGGGCTTGCCCAGCAGGATGATGGCGGTGAACCGCCGCCATGTCATCTCCGTGGTGCCCGCCAGATAGCACAGGAAGTCATCCGGCGCCACAGGAAAGAAGATGGCCAGGGCGAACAGCCGGGCAAAGCGGTCGTTCTTTTCCGTCCAGCCGCTGTACTTGGCGATGGTCTTCTCGGAAAACAGCATGGACAGCAGGGGCTTTCCGCAGCTCCTGGCCACGGCGAAGGCCAGCAGGGAGCCGATGCAGATGCCCACATAGTTGTAGACAAAGCCCACCACCGGGCCGAACAGCACCACGCCGGCAAGGCATCCCAGTCCGCCGGGCAGGACCGGCACCACCACCTGCACCGCCTGGAAGGCCACGAACAGCAGCCCTCCGGCGGCGCCGCAGCTGGCCACAAAGGCCTGCAGCCGCTCCTGGGACGTCAGCAGCCCCGCCTGCCAGGCCCAGATTCCGGCCAGCACGCACAAGATCAGTCCGAAGAGGGACGCCGCCTGCAAGGCGGTCTTTTCCATGCCCCGGCTCATGCGGTCACCCCCTGGACACAGCAGGCCGTCCGCCGGGCCAGCTGCATCTGGTAGATGCGCTCCACCCGCTGGGCAAACCGCTGGGCGGAGAACTGCTCCGCACTCTCCGCAGCCTGCCGCTTCAGTGCTTCATGGGTCTCCGGGCTGGCCAGGAAGTCCTCCAGCCGCTGCCGGAACTCCGCAGTGCTGTGGTACTGCCAGCCGTTCTCTCCCTCCAGGATGACGCCCTCCAGGCAGGGATCCGCCCGGCACAGGGCGGGCACGCCGGCGGCCAGCGCCTCGATGTAGGTCAGGCCCTGGGTCTCGCTGGAGGAGGCGCTGACGAACAGGTCCCCCAGCCGGTACCACTCCGGCACCTCCTCCGGGGGCACCATGCCGGCAAAGACCACCGCCGGGGCCTCCAGCCGCAGGTCGCGGGCCACCCGCTCCAGCCGGGACCGGTCGGGGCCGTCCCCCACCAGCAGCAGCGTCACAGGGCGGCTGCCCAGAGAGGCCCGGAGCTTCAGCAGCTCCTGGATGTTCTTCTCCTCCGCAAGGCGCCCCACGCACACCAGCACGGTGTTTTCCGCAGGGATGCCCAGGCTGGCCCGCAGAACCGCCCGGCGCATGGGATCGCCCTCCTGCTGGAAGCGCCGCAGGTCGATGCCCGTGGGCACCACGAAGACCGGGCAGCGGACGCCGTAGCCCTGCAGCAGTCCCCGCACCTTGCCGGTGGGGGCGATCATGCAGTCGGTCTGGGCCGCCACCCAGCGGGAGAAGGCCGCCACCGCGCACCGGCCCCACCGGACGCTGGGGGAAAAGTAGTGGGTGTAGTCCTCATACACCGTGTGATAGGTGTGGACCAGGGGGACATCCAGCTCCTCCGCGATGCGGCGGGCCAGGAAAAAGGTGCTGAACTCACATTGGGAGTGGATCACATCCGGCCGCCAATCCATCAGCTCCCGCACCCAGCGGCCCGCCATGGCGGTGCGGAGGCGGGCGCCGGGATAGATCCGCCCGGCGTTTACGGAGCCGATGGCAGTGACGCCGTCCCGGGACCAGGAGTGAAGCGTCTGAGACAGCGTCAGGATCCGGACCTCATGGCCCCGGCGCTCCAACTCCCGCTGCAGGTTTTTCACAGAGGTAACCACACCGTTTACCGCCGGTGTATACCAGTCTGTGGTGATCAGGATCTTCATAACAGGCTCCCTTCTTTCGTCTCGTTCTTCTATACGACACAGCCCCGCCAAACTCTTCAACTGCCGGAACATTTTTTCAACGCCAGAATACCGCATCCACATCAACACTCCGTGGCGTCCCGATCAAATCTCTGTAAAACTCCTCACAGATCAGACGCGGCGGAGCGACAGATGTTACAGGCGTTCTTTTGTATTACTTTAATAATACAATAACACAATCCAAGAATTTGTCAATAGGAAATTTGTGAAGAATTCGAGAAAACTGTACTGTCCGTACTAATACAGTTAATATATACACAAAATTGTCCGCTTGTCAATTTACAAAACAGTTACAGATTGATGACTTGGTCCATATATGCAGTATAGACCCCTTCTAATTTCGAAAAAACAGGGAATTTTCTTAAAATTTTATGAAGAAAGCCGCCCCGCGCAAAATCGCGCGGGGCGGCTTTTGAACGCGTCACCGCCTCCTGGGCCGCAGGACCAGCAGCACCGCGCCCAGGAGGATGGCCAGGTCCGCCAGATTGTAGGTGTATTTCTTCAGCGGCCCCGGCGCCTTTGGAAAGCGCAGGTAGTCCAGGACCCGGCCATGGCGGACCCGCTCCCACAGGTTGCTGAGCCCGCCGCCCAGCAGCAGTCCGGTCCCCAGGCCCCGGCCGCCGCACATCCCCAGCAGCGCCCACAGCGCCGCCAGAGAAAGGGGGGCCATCTGCCGTCCGTTCAGCGGGACAAGGCCGAAGCCGGAGCCCTGGTTGTACCGGGGCTCGATCCGCACCCGGCCGCCGGCCAGTTCTCTCCGGGGCAGACCCTTGCGCTCCAGGGCGGAGCGGACCTGGCCGCAGAGGGCCAGCACCGCGCCTGCCGCGCCGCTCAATCCGATCATGGCTGTTCCTCCTCTGTCTGTCTCCGGGCCCGCTCCAGGGCGGAGCGGACGTTGCCCGTCTTTTTCAGGTGGTTGTTGGCGGCCAGGATGTCGGCGATCTGACCCTCCACCTGCTCCACCTCCTGCCGGAAGGCGCTGGCAGACAGCCGCAGGGCCCCATGGCCCAGAATGATCAGCTGCTCCGGCCCGTCGGAGGTGGCCACCCGCACCCGGTGGTGGCGGCCGATCTCATAAGTGGCCCGCTCGATATAGGCGTCCGCTGTCTCCGCCTCCTTGGTGTAGACCACGTGGATGTTGTGGTACTTCTCCACGCTGCCCTGGCCGCCCTTCACCTTGTAGGCGTCAAACACGGCGATGACCTCGCACTTCCGGAAGCCCCGGTAGTTGCTGAGGATGTCGCACAGCTGCTTGCGGGCCGCGTCCAGGTTGTCCCGGGCGATGGCCTTCAGCTCGTCCCAGGCGAAAATGATGTTGTAGCCGTCCACCAGCAGGTACTCCGGGCCGGAGAACTGCTCCCGGATGGCCCGCTTCTCCCGCTCCGTCTCTGCCGGAGCGGGCCGCCGGGGCTCCTTGGGCGGGAGGAACGCCCGCCTCTTGACAGGGCCGTAGGTCCGCTCGAAGATGGCCTGGAGCTCCTTGTCCTGCTCGATGGTGCCGGCGTAGGCGGAGGCCCGCCGGGTGTCAGGACCCTCCGCCGGCTCCTCTTTCTCCGGTCCCAGGTCCAGGCCGCTGGACACGTGAGCCCGGGCGGGCACTTCGTCCCAGGGGACGATGACGCCCGCGCCGTGGCTGCAGAACACGGAGTCCGGGGAGTTGTCCAGGTCCGCTGTGGGGTCGTAGTCGATGTCCGCCAGCACCGCCTCCTGATCCGGGCAGGGCTCGTAGCCCCGGAGAGAACAGCTCAGCCGCCCCCGGCCCTGGGTGTAGGCGGCCACCTCCCGGGCGTAATCCCCCAGGGCGGACACCGCCACGGATCCGGTGAGCACCGATTCCTCCCCCACCGTCTCCGGCGGGTTCAGCTGGGCGCCCATCTGCTGGAGGTCCGTCATGGCCCGGCCCACCTGGGGCGCGGGCAGCTCCAGCCGGAAGTCGTACCAGGGCTCCAGCAGGACGCTCTCCGCCTCCATCAGCCCCTGGCGCACCGCCCGATAGGTGGCCTGGCGGAAGTCGCCGCCCTCCGTGTGCTTCACATGGGCCCGGCCCGCCACCAGGGTGATCTTCATGTCCGTGATGGGAGAGCCGGTCAGCACCCCCAGATGCTCCTTCTCCGCTAAGTGGGTCAGCACCAACCGCTGCCAGCGGCCCTCCAGCTGGTCCTCCGGGCAGGCGGCGGCGAACACCAATCCACTGCCCCGCTCGCCCGGCTCCAGCAGCAGGTGGACCTCCGCGTAGTGGCGGAGGGGCTCAAAGTGGCCGATGCCCTCCACCGGGGCGGCGATGGTCTCCCGGTAGCAGATGGCGCCGGGGCCGAAGGCCACCTCCAGGCCGAACCGCTCCCGGAGCATCCGCTGGAGGATCTCCAGCTGGATCTCCCCCATCAGCTGCACGTGGATCTGCCGGGCTTGTTCGTTCCAGGCGATGTGGAGCTGGGGGTCCTCCTCTTCCAGCTGACGCAGATTGCCCAGGGCGGTGTGGGGATCCGTCCCCTCCGGCAGCAGCACCTGATAGGTCAGCACCGGTTCCAGCGCCGGGGCGGTCCAGCCGGTCTCAAGCCCTAAGCCCTCCCCCGCCCGGCTGCGGGAGAGGCCCGTCACGGCGCACACCGTCCCCGCCGGGGCCTCCTCCACGGTGCGGAACTTGGCGCCGGAGTAGATGCGGATTTGATCCGCCTTCTCCTCCCACACCTGGTCCTCTCCCAGGCCGGGACGGCGGTTGGTCAAAAGGCTCTTCACCCGCAGGGTGCCGCCTGTCACCTTTAAATAGGTAAGGCGGGCGCCCTGGCTGTCCCGGGCGATCTTGAAGATGCGGGCACCGAACTCCTCCGGATAGGCGGGAACCGGGGCGTACTGCTCCAACCCCTCCAGGAATTCCGAGACCCCCTCCAGCTTCAGCGCGGAGCCGAACCAACAGGGAAACAGCTTCCGCTTCCCGATCATCTGCCGCAGGTCGCCGTCTGTCAGGGCTCCGGTCTCCAGATACCGCTCCAGCACCGCCTCGTCGCAGACGGCGGCCTCCTCCCGGAACGATTCGTCCCGTTCGCCGCTGAAATCCACGCAGCCGCTGCCCAGATGCTGCTTTAAGCCTGCCAGAACCGCGGCCCGGTCTGCCCCCGCCAGGTCCATTTTATTGATAAAGAGGAAGGTGGGGACGTGATACCGCTCCAGCAGCCGCCAGAGGGTGCGGGTGTGGGCCTGGACCCCGTCGGTGCCGCTGATCACCAGAATGGCGCAGTCCAGCACCTGCAGCGTCCGCTCCGCCTCGGCGGAGAAGTCCACATGGCCCGGCGTGTCCAGCAGGGTGATCTCCGTGTCCGCCAGGGAAAACACCGCCTGCTTGGAGAAGATGGTGATGCCCCGCTCCCGCTCCATGGCGTCCGTGTCCAGAAAGGCGTCCTGGTGGTCCACCCGGCCCAGACGCCGCAGGGCGCCGCTCTGATACAGCAGCGCCTCCGACAGGGTAGTCTTCCCCGCGTCCACATGGGCCAATATTCCAACGACCAGCTTTCTCATGTCTCCACTCCATCTTTCGTGTTCATACGGGTTTATCATATCATCTCCCGGCGACGGGCGCAAGACGCCGTCCGGGGCGTTTTTCTTGCATTGCCGATATCCCCATGCTAAAATAAAGGGTCAGAACATCGGGCGCACGGCGCCCTTTCGGGAAGAGTTGTGCTTATGGAAGATCATGTGGAAAAATTCCGCCAGGCGGACGCCCTGGCCCAGAATATCCTGCGCCTGACCCGGAACACCCTGCTGGTGAACCTGCGGTTTCTGGATCTGGCCCTCAGCCAGTTCCAGCTGACCTCCTACCCCGGCACCCTGGCCACGGACGGCCAGCACCTGTTTTACGACACGTACTACGTCCTGTCCATGTACAAGCAGGAGCGGGGCCGGAACGTGCGGGACTACCTGCACATCGTGCTCCACTGCGTGTTCCGCCATCTGTTCACCAGCGCCAACATCAACCGGCGGTGCTGGGACCTGGCCTGTGACATCGCGGTGGAGAGCGCCATCGTGGACCTCCACCTGGAGAGCGCCGCCTGTAACCGGGCCTATGCCCAGGAGGAGACGCTGAAGGAGCTCCGGGCCCAGGTCAGGCCCCTGACGGCGGAGAAGCTCTACCGGTACTTTCTGGACCGGCAGCTCTCCGACGACCAGATGGCCCGGCTGCGGGAACCCTTCCTGGCGGACGATCACCGGGCCTGGTACCTGCCAGTGAAGAGCGGCCAGGGCGCCGGAGGCGGCGGCCAGTCCACCGGCCGGACGCCGGAGGCCGGCACTCCGGGCAAGCAGAAGTCCGGCCGGGGCGGCCAGGGCAGCCGGGCCAAGACGCCCAAGTCCGGCACGGAACGGCAGAAGCGGGACCTGGAGCAGACCTGGAAGGAGATCAGTGAGCGGCTCCAGGTGGACCTGGAGACCATCTCCCGCCGCCACGGCACCGACGCCGGCAATCTGGTCCAGGAGCTGAAGGCGGTGAACCGGGAGACGTATGACTACGCCGACTTTCTCCGCCGCTATATGAGCCTGGGCGAGGTCACCCAGGTGAATCAGGACGAGTTCGACTATATCTACTACACCTACGGCCTGTCCCTGTACGGCAACATGCCCTTGGTGGAGCCGCTGGAGTACAAGGAGGTTCGGCGAATCAAGGAATTCGTCATCGCCATCGACACCTCCGGCTCCGTCAGCGGCGATCTGGTGCAGCGGTTCGTCACCAAGACCTACAACATCCTGCGCCAGCAGGAGAACTTCTTCACCAAGATCAACCTCCACATCATCCAGTGCGACGCGGAGGTGCAGGAGGACCGGAAGATCACCAGCCAGAAGGACTTCGACAACTATCTGGACACCATGCAGCTCCACGGCTTCGGCGGCACGGACTTCCGCCCGGTGTTCCAGTATGTGGACGAGCTGGTCCGGGCCGGAGAGTTCACCAACCTCAAGGGCATGATCTACTTCACCGACGGCCGGGGCATCTTCCCGGAGAAAAAGCCGGACTACGACGCGGCCTTCGTCTTTCTGGACGACGGGTACGATCCGCCGGACGTGCCGGTGTGGGCCATCAAGCTGGTATTGCAGAGCGAGGAGATCTGAGCCATGGAAACACAAGTGGAATGTCTGCGGGTCGACGGCAGCCGGGCCGTGGCGGAGCCCGCCGGCCCGGTGGCCCGGGTCAGTGCCAAAGCCGTGCCCGCCCTGCGGGGCGTGGAGGTCCTGGTGATCCCCCCGGAGGTGGAGGCCTTTTACGGCCTGAACCGCTTTGAAAACCTGCGGATCGTGGAATACGGCGGCACGGCGGACGTGTTCGCCTTTCAGGACAGCCTGGACTGGCTGTCGGAGAAGCTGGCCGATGAGGAGGCCTTTCTCTTCCGGCTGGCCACCAACGCCATCGGCGCCCGCCCCATCTCCCCGGCGCTGACCGCCATTGCGGCCCCCCGCATGCGCCCCATTCACGCCCTGGCCCACTGGGACTCTCTGATGGCCGCCCTGGACGAGCGGGCCGCCAACGGCACCGTTCGGCAGGACACCTCCCGGGAGAATATCTTCCTGTGCCAGGGCTACGCCCAGCTGAAGCGGCTGGAATACGCCTTCTACATGGGTCTCTCCCCGGGAGAAGACCAGTACGATCCGGAGATCGCCGCCTGCTACCGGCAGGAGAACCGCTTCACCGGCGAGGAGCGCCTGATCTACGCGCTGGCCCTGCTGCGGGGGCACTCCTATCAGGAGTTCTACACCAACGGCGGCACCAACGACTTCCGGCACATGCGGCCCAAGGAGCACTATCTGGACTATCTGCGCCAGAACCTGGCCCTGACGGACAACGACGCCCTGCGCCGCCAGCTGCTGCAGCTGGCGGACCTGGGCTTTCTGGACCGGGAGAACCACCAGGCCGCGGTGAACCTGCTGCTGCGCAGCCGCCTGACAGAGGCCACCGCCTTTCTCCTGGACTACTGCAACCGCCGCTGGCCCCGGGAGACGGCTGGGGCGGACACGGATTTTCTGGACGCGGAATTTGCGCTTTGAACCATATCGATACTGAGGAAAGTCAGGTTGAATAACCATGAACATCAAAGAGGCCAAGGAACAGATCAAAAACGCCATGACGGCGTACTTCACCAAGGATGAGTTCGGCAACTACGCGG
This sequence comes from Candidatus Oscillibacter pullicola, assembly GCA_019118935.1. Taxonomy (GTDB): domain Bacteria; phylum Bacillota; class Clostridia; order Oscillospirales; family Oscillospiraceae; genus Oscillibacter; species Oscillibacter pullicola. Next base: position 22,136 of record DWXY01000020.1, on the reverse strand, counting down.
TGCCGGTGGAAAAGCAGCGGCCCGTGTTTCTGATGGGCCCTCCGGGCATCGGCAAGACCGCCATCATGGAGCAGATCGCCCAGGAGCTGGATGTGTGCCTGGTGTCCTACTCCATGACCCACCACACCCGGCAGAGTGCCCTGGGCCTGCCCTTCATCGAGAAGAAGGTCTTTGACGGCAGGGAGTACCAGGTTTCCGAATACACCATGAGCGAGATCATCGCCTCCGTGTACGAGACCATGGAGGCCACCGGCAAAAAGGAGGGCATCCTCTTCCTGGACGAGATCAACTGCGTCAGCGAGACCCTGGCTCCCTCCATGCTGCAATTCCTGCAATACAAGATCTTCGGCCGCCACCGGGTGCCGGAGGGCTGGATTGTGGTCACCGCCGGCAACCCGCCGGAGTACAACCGCTCCGTCCGGGAGTTCGACATCGTCACCTGGGACCGGCTCAAGCGCATCGACGTGGAGCCGGACTTCGACGCCTGGAAGGAGTTCGCCTACCAGAAGCACGTCCACCCGGCGGTGATGACGTACCTGGAGATCCGGAAGGGCGACTTCTACAAGGTGGAGTCCACGGTGAACGGCAAGCGGTTCGTCACCGCCCGGGGCTGGGACGACCTGAGCCAGATGATCCATCTGTACGAGCAGAACCATCTGCCGGTGGACGAGAAGCTCATCATCCAGTACCTCCAGAACCCCAAGATCGCCAAGGAGTTCGCCGTCTACTACGACCTGTTCAACAAGTACCGCAGCGACTACCAGGTGGACAAGATCCTCGCCGGCAAGGCCACCAAGGCCATCCGCCAGCGGGCCGCCGCCGCCAAGTTCGACGAGCGGCTGTCCCTGCTGGGATTGCTGCTGGACGCCGTCACCGGCGAGCTGCGCGCCGTGGTGGAGCGGGAGGAGATGCTGCGGGAGCTGCTGGGCATCCTGAAGGGCGTGAAAGCCGCCCTGGCCGCGCCGGAGGCGGACCTCGCCGCCCTGCTGGAGGAGCAGCTGCGCCGGCAGAAGACCCGCATCGACACCGGCAAGCGGTCCGGCAGCCTCTCCCAGGAGGCGGAGCGCTCCCACCGCCGGATCATCGCCGCCCTGGAGCGGCACAAGGCCCTGGCCGGGCAGGCCCCGGACGGCCAGACGGGCTTTGCCGCGGTGAAGGCGGACTTCGACCAGATGGTGCAGGATCTGAAGGCCCAGGCCAAGACCGCCGGGGAGCGGCTGAACAACCTCTTCGCCTTCTGCGAGGAGGTGTTTCCGGAGGGGCAGGAGCTGCTGATCCTGGTGACGGAGCTGACCATCAACTACTACGCCGCCACCTTCATCAGCCGCTACGGCTGCGACGCCTATTTCGCCCACAACCAGGAGCTGCTGTTCTATGAGCGCCAGCAGGAGATCATCTCCCAGCTGGAGTCCCTGGAGCTGAACTGACCGCCGGGGAGAGGAGGGACCATGTACCGCATTTTCATCGTGGAGGACGACGGGGCCATCGCCGGGGTCATCCGCCGCCATCTGGAAGGCTGGGGCTACACTGTCCGCTGCGCGGAGCGGTTCGACGATGTGCTCTCAGAGTTCGCTGCCTTTGACCCCCACCTGGTGCTGCTGGACATCTCCCTCCCCTTTTTCAACGGCTACCACTGGTGCCAGGAGATCCGCCGGGTCTCCCAGGTGCCCATCCTGTTCCTCACCTCCGCCTCGGACAATGTGAACGTGGTGATGGCCATGCAGCTGGGCGGGGACGACCTGCTGGCAAAGCCCTTTGATTTACAGGTGCTCTCCGCCAAGATCCAGGCCCTGCTGCGGCGGGCCTATGACTTCGGCCCGTCGTCCCACCTGCTCTCCTGCGGCGGCGCGGTGCTGAACGTGTCCGACGGGACGTTGGACGCCCACGGGCAGCGGGTGGAGCTGACCCGGAACGAATGCCGCATCCTCCAACTCCTATTGGAGCACAAGGGGGAGATCGTCAGCCGGGACGCCCTGATGACCCGGCTGTGGGAGTCCGACAGCTTCGTGGACGAGAACACCCTGACGGTGAATATCGCCCGGCTGCGGCGGAAGCTGGAGGCGGCGGGCCTGCCGGACTTCATCCGCACCCGGAAGGGCGCCGGGTATCTGGTGGAGGGGTGACGGAATGCTGACAGCCTATCTCAAGCGCCAGTGGAAGCTGCTGTTGCTGCTGGCCGGGGCGGTGGCGGTGTTCGCCGCCGTGTTCGCCCTGTACGATCTGCCGGTGGAGGCGGTTGCCTACGCGGGGCTTCTCTGCCTGGTGCTGGGGCTGCTCCTGTTCGCCCTGGGGTACTCCGCCTTTCTCCGGCGGCACCGGGAGCTGGAGGGGCTTTTGCGGCAGGTCCATGAGTCGGTACTGCCCCTGCCGCCGCCCCGGGGCGTGCTGGAGGCGGACTACCAGGCCCTGCTGGGGGCGGTCTGCGCCGACCGGGTGCGTCTGGCGGCGGAGAACCGGGACCGGCTGGAGGACATGACGGACTACTACACCCTCTGGGCTCACCAGATCAAGACCCCCATTGCCGCGGCCCGGCTGCTGTTGCAGGAGGACCCCGGCGCCGTGGGCGCAGAGGTGGAGGTGGAGCTCCTGAAGATCGAGCAGTATGTGGACATGGTGCTGGGCTACCTGCGGCTGGACAGCGAGAGCACGGACTATGTCCTCCGGGACACGGACCTGGACGGCCTGCTGCGGCAGGCGGTGCGGAAGTTCGCCCGGATGTTCATTCTGAAAAAGATCGCCCTGGACCTTCAGGAGACGGGCCGGACCGTGCTGACGGACGAGAAGTGGCTCTCCTTCGTGGTAGAGCAGGTGCTGTCCAACGCCCTGAAATACACCCCCGCCGGGGGCCGCATCCGCATCTACGGCGATGGGGAGACGGTGGTGATCGCCGACAGCGGCATCGGCATCCGGGAAGAGGACCTGCCCCGGGTGTTCGAGAAGGGCTTCACCGGCTATAACGGCCGGGAGGACAAGAAGTCCACCGGCATCGGGCTGTACCTGTGCCGCCGGGTGATGGACCGGCTGAACCACGGCATCTCCATCGTCTCCCGCCCCGGGCAGGGGACGCTGGTGCGGCTGGACCTCTCCCGGGGCCGCCGGGTGGTGGAGTGATCCCATGTGACAAAAGTGTAAGGAATCGGGCCGGACTGTAAGCCAGAACGATGGCAGACAGTCCGGCCCTTCGGCTACAATAGAGGCATGATCCCGATGTGAGGAGGAATCTTGATGCCATTGCTGGAAGTACAGCATGTACAGAAAATCTACACCACCCGCTTCGGCGGGAATCAGGTCCAGGCCCTGTCCAACGTCAGCTTCTCCGTGGAGGCGGGGGAGTACGTGGCCATCATGGGGGAGTCCGGCTCCGGCAAGACCACCCTGCTGAACATCCTGGCGGCCCTGGACCGCCCCACCGCCGGGGAGGTCCTGCTGGCGGGCAAGCCCCTCTCCGCCATCCGGGAGCGGGATCTGGCGGCCTTCCGCCGGTCCCACCTGGGATTCGTGTTCCAGGACTTCAACCTGCTGGACACCTTCTCCCTTCAGGACAACATCTATCTGCCCCTGGTGCTGGCGGGGACGGACTACCGGGCCATGCAGAAAAAACTCCGCCCCATCGCGGACCAGCTGGGGATTACAGACATTTTGACCAAGTACCCCTACGAGGTCTCCGGCGGCCAGAAGCAGCGGGCGGCGGTGGCCCGGGCCCTTATCACGGACCCGCAGCTGATTTTAGCGGACGAACCCACCGGCGCCCTGGACTCCCGGTCCTCCGACGCCCTGCTGGAGCTGTTCGGGGAGCTGAACGCTGCCGGGCAGACCATTTTGATGGTCACCCACTCGGTAAAGGCGGCCAGCCACGCCGGGCGGGTGCTGTTCCTCCGGGACGGGCAGGTGTACCACCAGCTCTACCGGGGCGGGGAGAGCCAGGAGGCCCAGTTCCGCCGCATCTCCGACACGCTGACGGTCCTGGCGGGAGGCGGTGAGCCCCATGCGTAAGTCCGGCTTCTTCCCCCGGCTGGCCCTGGTGAACCTGGTGCGCAACGGCCGGTTCTACGGGCCGTATCTGCTCTCCTGCGGCATGACCGCCGCCATGTACTACATCCTCTCCTACCTGACCCGCAGCGACATCGTGGCCTCCGTCCGGGGCGCCGGGTACCTCCAGAGCCTGATGTACCTGGGCCGGCTGGTGGTGACTCTGTTCTCCGTGGTCCTGCTGCTGTACGCCAACAGCTTCGTCATGAAGCGCCGCCGGCGGGAGCTGGGGCTCTACAACATCCTGGGGCTGGAGAAGCGCCACATTGCCCACGTGATGGTGTGGGAGACGCTCTACTGCGCCGCCGCGGCCATTCTGGGGGGTCTCGCGGCAGGGCTGCTGCTGAGCAAGCTGGTGCTGTTGCTGCTGTTGCAGCTGTCCCACCTGCCGGTGGAGTACGGCTTTGAGATCAGCCTCTCCGGCATGGCCGATACCGCCGCTCTCTTCGGCTTCCTCTTTCTGCTGACGCTGGCGTGGAACCTGTTCGGGCTGCTCCGGTCCCGGCCTGTGGAGCTGCTCCACAGCGCCAGCGCCGGAGAGCGGGAGCCCAGAACAAAGCGGCTGCTGGTGGTGCTGGGGGCCGTCACCCTGGGGGCCGGCTATGCCACGGCTTTGACAGTGGCGGACCCCTTCACCGCCCTGGCCTATTTCTTCCTGGCGGTGGTGCTGGTGATGATCGGCACCTACTGCCTGTTCACCGCCGGGTCCATCGCCCTGCTGAAGCACCTGCGGAACAATCCCCGGTACTACTACCAGCCCAGGCACTTCACCGCCGTGGCGGGACTGCTGTACCGGATGAAGCAGAACGCCGTGGGCCTGGCCAACATCTGCATCCTCTCCACCATGGTGCTGGTGACGGTGTCCACCACCGTCAGCCTGTACGCCGGGCTGGAGGGGACTCTGAATCGGATGTATCCCTATGATGTGGACGTGGTTCAGCCCCTGGACGAAGTGCCGTCGGAACAGGAGACGGCACTGAACGAGGACACCCTGGAGCGGGTCCAGACCGCCGCTGCGGACGCAGGCCGGAAGGTGGAGCTGCTCCGGTGGTCCACTCCGGGGGACACCGTCGGCTATTACACGGGAAACACCTTCACCCTTGTGGCGCAGGAGGGCGTCAGCACCGAGATCCGGCTGCTCACCGCCGATGACTACGGCCGCCTCGCCGGCCACACCGTGGATCTGGAGCCGGAAGAGGTGCTGGTCCAGGCGGAGAATCTGGACCTGCCGGATACCTTCTATATCGAAGACCTCCCTTTTCACATCGCCGGGACCATCACGGACTTCCCCCGGTACAACAGCTCCATCCTGATCTCCGGTCAGACGGCGCAGCTTTTCCTGGTGGTGGCGGATGAGACCGTGGTCTCCGCCATCAGCGCCCGGGACGCCAGCAGGGTCCACCGGGAATTTCGTGTCCAGATGGACCTGGACGGCACGGAGGCGGAGAAGCTGGCCTTTGTGGACCCCCTGCTGGCGGCGGATGCAAATGATGCCTACTCCGTCGTCAGCCGCCAGGACAACGCCGTGGACCTGTACACCATGTACGGCGGCTTTCTGTTCCTTGGTGTGTTCCTGGGGCTGCTGTTCCTGCTGTCCACGGTGCTCATCATCTACTACAAGCAGATCTCCGAGGGGTATGAGGACCAGCGCCGGTACCAGATCATGCAGCAGGTGGGCATGAGCCCCCGGGAGGTCCGCGCCTCCATCCGCAGCCAGGTGCTGCTGGTGTTCTTCCTGCCCCTGGTGACGGCGGGCATCCATGTGGCGGCGGCCTTCCCCATGCTGTGCAAGCTGCTGGAGCTGTTCAACCTGTTTGAGGTCCGGCTGTTTGCCCTCTGCGCCGCCGGGACGCTGCTGGTGTTCTGCGCCATCTACGCCCTGGTGTACGGCCTCACCACACGCACCTACAGCCGAATCGTGGGAGGACAATAGGACATCTCCGGAGATATGAGATATCAGATAAAGGATAAGAGATACCCTTGTTGGGAATATCTCTTATCCTTTATCTTTTCACTTTTCTCTTTTACTTCGCGGGCCGGATCATGGCCCGGCGCAGCAGCAGCCAGCTGAGGGCGAAGAACACGATCCCCATGGCCAGCAGCACCGCCGCCGCGTTCCAGGGGGAGGCGGCCAGGAACCGCCCGAAGGCCGCCAGGGCCTCCACCGCCGCCTGTCCGGCGGAGGTGGTGTCCAGCCAGGTGAGCAGCGGCACGCTGCCGAAGATCAGCGCCAGGGGCACGGCCACGGAGACCAGAATGGTCCAGAACTTGTTCAGCCGCCAGTACAGGGCGGAGCAGAACTGCCCCAGGGCCGCCAGCATCCAGCCCACCACCGTGGAGAGGACCGCTCCCCGGGCCAGCGCCCCCACACCGTTTCCGGCGGGCGCCGGCTCGTAGATCAGCTGGTACAGGTCTGTGATCAGCAGGTGGCTCCCGCTGCCCAGAACCGCCCGATAGATGCCCATGATCACGGACACGCCCACAGCCACCAGCAGTGCCGCCACCGCCAGGGCCGCCATGTCCGCCAGAAAGGCGGACCGGCGGGAGACGCCGTTCTGGTTCAGCACCCGCTGGTTCTCCCGCAGACCCACCATGCCCAGAACCAGCCCGAACATCCCCACCGCCATGGAATAGCCGTTGAAGCTGCTTTCAGCGGCTGTCTCTCCGGCCAGGAAATAGGCCAGCGCCAGCATCGCGGCCGGGATCAGCGCCATGGCCAGCCACAGCACCGCCACCGCCCGGAAATAGTTCTGCATCTCATACCGGAAGGCCCGGCCGAATGGTGTGTTCATCTCTGATCCTCCTCTTCCATCAGGCTGATAAAGTACTCCTGGAGCCCCACGCGCCGCCGCTCCAGCCCGGCGGGCAGGTCCTCCGTCTCCTCGCCCCGGACGCAGACGGTCTTGAGCCCGCCCAGCACAGAGGATGTAAACACGTCCCGCCCGGCGGCCCAGCCGTCCACCAGTCCGGCGGGGCCGGACACCGCCCAGCAGGCGGCGGTCAGTTCTTCCGTGGGCGCGTCCTGCAGGATGCGGCCCTTCCGGATGATGACGGTGTGCTCAATGAGGTCCGCCACCTCCGCGATCAGGTGGGTGGAGACCACCATGGTGCAAGGATTCTCGGCGTATTTCTGCACCAGCAGCTTGTAGAACAGGTCCCGGTGCTGGGCGTCCAGGCCCAGAACGGGCTCGTCGAACAGCACATAGGGGGTGTTGACGCTGAGGCCCAAAATCAGGCGGAAGATGGAGCCGTAGCCGGTGGAGAGGCTGTTGATCTTCTTGTTCAGCGGCAGCTCGAACTGCTTTGCCAGACTCTCCGCATAGGCCCGGTCGAAGTCCGGATAGAACAGCGCCGCCATCTCCATGGCCCGCTTCACCTTCATGTCGTCGGGGTACAGATTCTTCTCCCCCACCAGGAACAGCTTGCCCAGCGCCGCGTCGCTGTCGGCGGGGGTGCCGTCCACGGTGACGGTGCCGCTGTCCGGGCACAGCCGCCCGGTGAGGATGTTCAGCAGCGTGGACTTGCCGGCGCCGTTGTTGCCCAGCAGCCCGTAGATCTTCCCCTCCTCAAAGGTCAGCGACACATCCTCCAGGGCCCGGGTGTCCCCGAAGGTCTTGGTGACGTGCTGAAACTCAATGGCCATCTTCTTCCATTCCCCTTTCCAGTAGTGCCCGCAGCTCCTGGTCCGTCAGCCCCAGATTCCGGGCCTCCCGCACCATCCGCTGGACGTAGTCCTGATAAAACCGCTCCCGCCGACTCTGGCGGAGCTTCTCCCGGGCGCCGGAGGCCACAAACATCCCCACGCCCCGCTTTTTGTACAGCAGCCCCGCGTCCACCAACAGGTTGATACCCTTCAGGGCGGTAGCGGGGTTGATCCGGTACTGCACCGAATACTCGGTGATGGACGGCACCTGGCTCTCCTCCGGATAGGCCCCGGAGAGGATCGCCTCCTCCAGCTGCTCCGCGATCTGCTGGAAGATAGGCCGGTCTTCCGTCAACGTCAAGGCGGCTCCCCCTTTCCTGCTGGTTTGTTATCTGGTTAATTAGTCTAGTAACTAACCGTGTGGCTAATATAGCACAGGGCCATTTTCTTGTCAAGAGGGGGCCGCAGATTTTTTAAACAACCCCTTCCAGGCAGAAAACCGCCCGCAGGGAACAGCTTCCCCACGGGCGGTCTCTTTCTCTTTCAATCCGGAAACAATTCGGCGGCGGTCTCCTCCAGTTCTTTGAAAAAGCCGCTGATGTGGCTGCCGTCGTTAACGGCATGGGCGAACTCCCCACCCACCGGCAGCACCGTCCGGTCCCCCGCCGGATGGACCTGCCCCAGCAGGACGAAGGGCGTGAAGTCCGGCTTGGGGTCCCCGCCGAAGCTGAAAGCTGAGAAAGCCAGCCCCGGCACGGCGGAGATGCCGCAAATGTTGGGGGGCAGGATCTCATCGCAGAGCAGGCGGCCGCAGGTCTCTGCCCGGGCGTAGTCCGCCTGAAAGGCGGCAAGAAAGGTGCGGTAATCCGCTGTAAAGGGTGTGACCTTCATGGCGAACTGATCCGGGGCCTCCCGCCGGGGCACGGTGTAATAGGGATGGCGCATATCCCATATCCCGATCCGCCCTGCCTGGTCCCGGCCGTAGCGGAAATGCACATGCCGGTTCAGCACGGCGGCCACACACCAGATCAGGGCCGGATACAGCTTTTCGCCTCGGTTCTTGACCCGCTTGTACAGGGCCGTGATGTCCACCTCCGCCGTCAGATAGATGGCAGTCTGGCGGAAGACCTCCAGATACTCCCGCCGCTCCCAGGTCTGCTCGTCAATGGGCGTAAAGGCCATGGCGCTCCTCCCTCTCCGGCGTCCTCCGCCGGCCGTTTGGGCCATCGTACCACAGGCCGGGCCAAAAGTCCACTGCCGCCGCGGTCCATACGAGGTGAAAATCCGCAGTTGACAAACTCGCCGCGGCGTGGCTATAATATTTTCCAAAGCGATGATGGAGAGGGACGGAGACCGGCGCCCTCAGAGAGCCGGCGGGCGGTGGAAGCCGGCGGCAAGGGTCTCCAGGTCCTATGGCTCCTGAGCCGAGGGTTCGAGGGCGGCGCGCCGCCGGTAGGGCCTCTCCGAGGACTGCCGCGTCAGGGCAGAGGGGTTGCTGGACCCCAAAAGGGGCGTCGGACCGTGAGGACGGCGCAATTTGAGTGGTACCGCGGAAGCCTGACGGCTTTCGTCTCAAAGTCTTTCTTTGGGACGAAAGTCGTTTTTTTCGTCTCCAAAGTCATTTTCATCCAGTCGAAAGGAGCACATACCATGAGCGATTACCGCATTGAAACGAAATGTGTCCAGGGGGGCTACACCCCCGGCAACGGAGAGCCCCGGCAGATCCCCATCGTCCAGTCCACCACGTTCAAGTACGCCACCAGCGAGGACATGGGCAAGCTCTTTGACCTGGAGGCCAGCGGCTACTTCTACACCCGCCTCCAGAACCCCACCAACGACTATGTGGCCGCCAAGATCTGCGAGCTGGAGGGCGGCACCGCCGCCATGCTCACCTCCTCCGGCCAGGCGGCCAACTTCTTCGCGTTGTTCAACATCTGCTCCTGCGGGGACCACATCGTCTCCTCGTCCTCCATCTACGGCGGCACCTTCAACCTGATCTCCGTCACCATGGCCAAGATGGGCATCGAGGTGACCTTCGTCTCCCCGGACTGCACCGACGCGGAGCTGAAGGCCGCCTTCCGGCCCAACACGAAGGCCGTGTTCGGCGAGACCATCGCCAACCCGGCCCTGACGGTGCTGGACATCGAGAAGTTCGCCAAGGCCGCCCACGCCCACGGCGTGCCCCTGATCGTGGACAACACCTTCGCCACCCCGGTGAACTGCCGGCCCTTCGAGTGGGGCGCCGACATCGTCACCCACTCCACCACCAAGTATATGGACGGCCACGGGGCCGCCGTGGGCGGCGCCATCGTGGACTCCGGCAGGTTCGACTGGATGGCCCACGCGGACAAGTTCCCCGGCCTCTGCACCCCGGACGACAGCTACCACGGCATCACCTACGCGGAGAAGTTCGGCAGGGAGGGGGCCTTCATCACCAAGTGCACCGCCCAGCTGATGCGGGACTTCGGCGCCATCCAGTCCCCCCAGAACGCCTTCTACCTGAACCTGGGGCTGGAGAGCCTCCACGTCCGCATGGCCCGCCACTGCGAGAACGGCCAGGCGGTGGCGGAGTTCCTGGCCCAGCATCCCAAGGTGGCCTCCGTCATCTACTGCGGCCTGCCGGGAGACAAGTACCACCTTCTCGCGGAGAAGTACCTGCCCCACGGCTCCTGCGGCGTGGTGTCCTTTGAGCTGAAGGGCGGCCGGGAGGCAGCCAGCACCTTCATGAAGCACCTGAAGCTGGCCGCCATCGAGACCCATGTAGCCGACGCCCGGACCTGCTGCCTGAACCCCGCCAGCTCCACCCACCGGCAGATGACCGACGAGCAGCTTGCCGCCGCCGGCGTTCCCGCCGGGCTGGTGCGGATGAGCTGCGGCCTGGAGAACAAGCAGGATCTGATCGACGACATCGCCCAGGCGCTGGACCAGGTGAAGTGAGATGCCCATCAAAATCCCCAACCAACTGCCCGCCACCTCCGTCCTGACGTCGGAGAACATCTTTGTCATGACGGAGACCCGGGCCATCACCCAGGACATCCGGCCCCTGCAGATCCTGCTGCTGAACCTGATGCCCACCAAGATCGAGACCGAGACCCAGCTGGCCCGGGTGCTGGGCAACACCCCCATCCAGATCGAGCTGGAGCTGATCGCCCCCAGCGGCCACGTGTCCAAGAACACCTCCCAGGCCCACATGCTGGCCTTCTACAAATCCTTTGACGAGGTGAAGGACCGGACCTTTGACGGCCTGGTGATCACCGGCGCGCCGGTGGAGAACATGCCCTTTGAGGAGGTGGACTACTGGCCGGAGCTGTGCGAGATCATGGAGTGGTCCAAGACCCATGTCCACTCCACCCTCCACATCTGCTGGGGCGCCCAGGCGGGGCTGTACTACCACTACGGCATCCCCAAGCGGCAGCTGCCGGAAAAGCTCTTCGGCGTGTTCCGCCACACGGTGGAGGACCCCAACTTCATCCTCTTCCGGGGCTTTGACGATGAGTTCTGGGTCCCCCACTCCCGGCACACCACGGTGCTGCGGGAGGACATCGAGGCGGTCCCGGCGCTGAAGATCCTCTCCTCCTCCCCGGAGGCCGGGATCTACGCCGTCAAGACCGACCAGGGTCGCCAGATCTTCCTGATGGGCCACGCGGAATACGACCGGGACACCCTGCGCAATGAGTACATGCGGGACCTGACCGCCGGGGCGGCCATCCAGATCCCCCAAAACTACTTCCCCGGCGATGACCCCGGCCGCAAGCCGGTGGTGACCTGGCGGTCCTGCGCCCACCTGCTGTACTCCAACTGGCTGAACTACTTCGTCTACCAGACCTCCCCCTACAATATCCGGGATATTGAACGGGGTATCCGCACCGACGACTGAGCCCTTGCACCGGCCCGTCCGCCCTAGGGACGGGCCGGCTTTTTTCTCCTGTTCGGGCTCCTGAAAATTTCCCCTTGACTCTCACACCGTGGCAGGGCTTACCATGACCGTGAGCTCAAAAATCGCATATATGCGGAGGGACCCTATGTTCAAAATCGGAGAATTTTCAAAACTGTCCAGAATCAGCATCCGGATGCTGCGCCACTACGACGAGATCGGCCTGCTGGTGCCGGAGCACACCGACTCCTGGACCGGCTACCGCCAGTACGCCGCCGCCCAGCTGATCACCGCCAATCGCATCACCGCCCTGCGGAGCCTGGGCTTTTCCCTGGCGGACACGGCGGCGCTGCTGGCCTGCTGGGAGGACCGGACCGCCATGGAGCGGCGCCTGCTGGCCCAGCGGGCAGCGGTGGAGGCATCCATTCAGGAGGCATCGGACCGGCTGCGGCTTCTGGACACAGCCATCGAACGGCTGAGAAAGGACGAAAAACAGATGAACTGCGATGTCACCATCAAGACCCTGCCGGAGCGGCAGGTGGCCAGCGTCCGTCAGATCCTCCCCGGCTATGACCGGGAGGGGGACTTGTGGCACCTCTTCGCCCAGGAGACCGCCTCCCTGCGGATCCAGGACGGAGACCCGCCCCTGTGCGTCAGCATCTTCCACGACGGGGAATTCAAGGAGTCCGACGTGGATGTGGAGATCCAGAAGACGGTGAAGGGAACCTACCCGGACACGGAACACGTGAAATTCAAGACTGTGCCGCCGGTGACAGTGGCCTCCGCCACCTTCCAGGGCGGGTATCACCTGATCGGCGAGGTGAACCAGGCGGTGGCCGCCTGGGCAGAGGCCAACGGCTACGCCTTTGACGGGCCGTTCTTCAACATCTACCACGTCAGCCCCTGGGAGACCCGGAACCCCGATGAATTCGTCACCGAGGTCTGCTACCCGGTGCGGAAGCAGTAACACAGGCGGGCGGCGCTTGATGGCGCCGCCCGCCCTTTTTACAGCGTGTGCCACAGATACCATCCCAGGCAGCCCAGGCACAGCGCGCCGGTGAGAATGCCCATGCCCAGGAAGAACCGGTCCCGGTCTGTCCGGTACCGGGCGAAGGACCCGACGGAGCTGAACACAAACAGCACCGCCGCCACGTCTCCAAAGACCTGCCCGGTAAACGCCTGGTAAAGCATCAGCAGCAGGGCCAGAACACACATGGCGTAAAAGCCCGCGTCATCTCCCCGGCGGTTGGCCTCCTCCCGGCCCTCGTCCATGCCCTCTTGGCGGTATTTTTTCAGGATCTCTTCTTTCTCCATAGGTTCTCTCCTCTCTTTGGACCGGCTATCCGTCAGTTAGGAATTAGGAGTTAGGCATGAGGAATTGGGGTGTGCGCCGCCGGCGCACGATTTCAATTCGTCCGGCTCCGCCGGACACCTGAATTCCTAAATCCTAATTCCTAACTTCTAATTCCTCTCTTCACTCTCCACTCTCAACTCTTCACTCTTAAATCGACACTTTCTCACTCAAAATAGAACAGGTCCTCGAACTTCTTGTCCAGCGCGATGCAGAGAATCAGCGCCAGCTTCGCGGTGGGGTTGAACTGCCCCGTCTCAATGGAGCTGATGGTGTTCCGGGACACGCCCACCAGTTCCGCCAGCTGGGTCTGGGATAGCCCCTTCTCCGCCCGGGCCACCTTCAACCGGTTTTTCAAAATCAGCTGATCGTCCATGGCGCTCACCCCAGCAGGAACATGGCCAGGTTGCCCGCGAACACCAGGCCGTAAGCCGCCGCCAGCAGCGCCGAGCCCCGCCGCCGGGTCTTCCAGTACAGATGCAGCTCCGTGCCCGCCAGATACAGAAACACGATGGATGCGTAGTCATAGGCGTCCTGTCCGTTCACCAGCCGCAGGATCGCCAGAATGACGCACAACAGCGCCATCAGGATGCCGCCGATGCCGAAGGACAGCCCCAGCACCTGCTGCTCCCGCTCGTCCATGCCGATCTTCCCCGCCTGGGCCTTTTTCAAAATCTCATCCCGATTCATGGCGGACCTCCTTACCCGGCGATCTGAAGGAATTTTACCAGATTCCAGATCAAAAACGCAAGGGAGATCAGCAGCGTCACGATGTCGGAGGTATTCCGCCGCCGGGTCAGCCGGTAGACCCGGTTGGCCACGCAGGCCGTCCAGAACATGGTCAGCACATCCTCATGCGGCAGCCCATGGACCCGCTTCCAGGTCAGCAGGATCAGGCCCATCAAAAACACGAAGAGCAGGCTGAAGGACTCCCCCTCCATGCGGATGGTCCGCTCCCGCTCGTCGCCGTTCCGATTCTCCCGCCGGCTCTTCTCCAGGATCTCCTGTTTTTCCATAACATTCTCCCTTTCTTTTTCTGCCAAGCCATAAGGCCTGCCTCTCATCCCAGCACGCCCCGTACATAAATCGCCAGATTCAACAACGTGGCTCCCGCCAGCAGCAGACTCAGGATCAGAAACAGCCGCCGGCCGCCGGCCCGGTGCTGCCCCCAGGCCTCCGCGGCCAAATAGCTGGTAAACAGGGCCAAGACGCTCTCCGAAGGCTGTTCCGTCCAGCAGTTGAACGCCAGCAGCGCGATGTACATAGCGCACAAGCCGTAAAATCCCGCCCGGCGGCCTCTGTTTTCCAGATAGGTGTTGCCCTCGTCCTCTTTTTCCGCCCGGCTGCGCCGCAGGATCTCCTCCCGATCCATGCTGAAGCCCCTTTTGCATAGTTCACTTTTTATTTTACCAAGTTTTCTTTGCAAGTAGAGCATACCATATACCAAGTAAACTTGTCAATAGGACAGCAAAAAAAGATGCCCGGAAATTTCCGGGCATCTTTTTGAAAAACGCAGCCAGTTACCGGCCCGCCTTGCGGTCCTCTTCGATCAGGAGCTTCAGGGCCTCCACGGACACTCGGACGGAAGAGGTGGTGTCCTCGCTCATTTTCTGGTCCAGGCCGGCGGCCTCCCGCTCTTGGTTCCACACCACATGGAAGCAGGAGCCGCACCGGCAGCCCAGGGCCGCCGCCACCACGAACAGGGCGGCGGACTCCATCTCGCTGGCCTTGACGCCCAGCCGCTTCCAGGACTCCCACTTCTGCTGCAGCTCGTAGTACACGGGAGAGGCAGCGGGGTCGTGCTGGCCGTAGAAGCTGTCTTTGCACTGGACGATGCCGGTGTGCAGGGGCAGGCCCAGCTTCTTGGTGGCCTCCACCAGGGCATTGGTCACCTGGAAATCCGCCACCGCCGGGAACTCGATGGGGGCGTACTCCCGGCTGGTGTGCTCATACCGGATGGCGCCGGTGGCCACCACCACGTCGCCGGACTGGACGTTCAGGTCGATGCCGCCGCAGGTGCCGGTGCGGATGAACGTGTCGGCGCCGCATTTGTGGAGCTCCTCCATAGCGATGGAGGCGGAGGGGCCGCCGATTCCGGTGGAGCAGGCGGTGACCTTCTCCCCCAGCAGAGTGCCGGTCCAGACGTTGAACTCCCGGTTGTACGCGATCTGCTTGGCATCATCAAACAGGGCGGCGATGGCCGGGACCCGGCCCGGGTCGCCGGGCAGGATGCAGTAGCGGCCGATGTCCCCCTGGGCACAGGCAATGTGGAACTGCTTTGCAAGCTCTTGCATAAAATCACCTCATTGTGTAATTTCGAAAATCTGTCTCTTTGTGTGGATCCAGTATATCAAATCTCATCGGTTTCCGCAACTGGAGATTCCGGTTCTGCCAGCCTCTGCAATGCCGGGCCGGTAAGGCGGTAGACAGTCCAGTCCTCCATGGCCTCCGCCCCCAGAGACTTGTAGAAGCCGATGCTGGGGGTGTTCCAGTCCAGGCACCACCACTCCAGCCGGCCGCAGCCCCGCTCCGCGGCGATGGCCGCCATCTGGCGGAACAGGGCTTTGCCGTACCCCTTCCCCCGGTGCTCTGGTCGGACGTACAGGTCCTCCAGGTACAGGCCCGCCCGGCCCAGGAAGGTGGAGAAGTTATGGAAAAACAGGGCAAAGCCCACCTCCGCCCCGTCCTCCAGGGCAAAGAGGACCTCGGCCCGGCACTTTTCAAACAGCTGGTCCCGGAGGGTGGCTTCGTCGGCCACCACCTGGTCCAGCAGATGCTTGTAGTCCGCCAGCTCCCGGATGAATTGCAGGATCAGGGGCGTGTCGGTCTCCTGCGCAAATCGAAAGGTCAGTGTCATAGAATCAGCCTCACTTCAGCGTCACCACGGTGACACCGCTCTCACCGCATCCCACGGGGCACGCCCCGCGGGGCCCCGCATTTGATTGGAACGGCCGGGCAGAGCCCGCCCGCTCCAAGGTTCCGCTGCGCAGGACGCTTGACGCCGCACCGCGGCGACGGGCTCAGCCTCACTTCAGCGTCACCACGGTGACGCCGCTCTCGCCGCACCCCACGGGGCACGCCCCGCGGGGGCCCCGCATTTGATTGGAACGGCCGGGCAGAGCCCGCCCGCTCCAAGGTCCCGCTGCCCGGGACGCTTGACGCCGCACCGCGGCGACGGGCTCGGGCTCACTTCAGCGTCACCACGGTGACGCCGCTCTCGCCCTCGCCGTAGACGCCCAGGCGGAAGCTCTTCACCGCCTTGTTCCGGCGGAGGATGTCGTGGACCGCCTTCCGCAGGGCGCCGGTGCCCTTGCCGTGGATGATGGTCACGGTCTCCAGCTTGCCCATGACGGCGGCGGAGATGAAGTTGTCCACCACGCTCTCCGCCTCCAATGTCTCCATCCCCCGGATGTCCAGCTCCCGGGCGGCGGAGGCCCGCAGGGCCCGGTCGGCGTTCTGGCGGATGGTGACAGACGGCGTCTTCTTCCGGGCGGCCCGCTCGTCGTCCTCGATGAGCCGCACCTCGTCGGCCTTGGCCTTCATCTTCAAAATACCGGCCTTCAGCTGGAGGGTGCCGTCCTTGCCCACGGACACCACCTCCGCCGGCTGGCGGACGCCGGGGAACTCCACCAGATCCCCGGCCCGGATGGGCCGGCTGGGCTTGGGGATGGGCTCCTGCCGGGCGTCCCGCTTGGACACAGCCTCCTCCGCCTCGTTCAGCTGGCGGCGGAGGGCCGCCCGGGCCTCGTTCTCGTTCAGGGCCCGGTCTGCCTTGGCCTGGGCCTTCCGCATTTCCGCCAGCTCCGCGAACACCTGGTCCGCCGCGGCCCGGGCGTCCCGGAGGATGCGCTTGGCCTCCGCCTCGCCCCGGCCCCGGGCGTTGTCCTTGGCCCGCTCCATCTGGTCCCGGAACTCCCGGGCCTTGCGGGCATCCTCCTCCCGCTGGCGCAGCAGGCGGTCCGCCTCCTGCTCCCGCTTCTCCAGGGCCTGGCGCTTTTCCTCCAGCTGGGTCAGGATGTCCTCGAACCGGACGCTCTCGCCGCTCATCTGTTCCTGGGCGGCGGCGATGACGTCCTCCGGCAGCCCCAGCCGCCGGGAGATGGCGAAAGCGTTGGACTTGCCGGGAATGCCGATCAGCAGCCGGTAGGTGGGAGCCAATGTCTCCACGTCGAACTCGCAGGAGGCGTTCTCCACCCCCGCCGTGGTCATGGCGAAGGTCTTTAATTCCGCGTAGTGGGTGGTGGCGGCCACCTTGGCCCCCAGCCGCCGCACGTGCTGGATGACGGCGATGGCCAGGGCCGCGCCCTCCACCGGGTCCGTGCCGGCCCCCAGCTCGTCGAACAGCACCAGGCTGTGCCGGTCCGCCTCCTTCAAAATCTCCACGATGTTCACCATGTGGGCGGAGAAGGTGGAGAGGCTCTGCTCGATGCTCTGCTCGTCGCCGATGTCCGCCAGCACCCGCTCATAGACGGACACGGCGCTGCGGTCCGTCGCCGGGATGTGGAGGCCGCACTGGGTCATCAGGGTCAGCAGGCCCAGGGTCTTCAGGGTCACGGTCTTGCCGCCGGTGTTGGGGCCGGTGATCACCAGGGTGTCAAAGGTGTCCCCCAGCTCGATGTCGATGGGCACCGCCGTCCTGGGGTCCAGCAGGGGGTGGCGGGCCTTGCGCAGATGGATGGCCCCGTCCCGGCGAACCTCCGGCCGGACGGCGTTCATCTTGTAACTCAGCTGGCCCCGGGCGAAGATCAGGTCCAGGTGGACCAGGGTGTCGTAGTCCCACTGGATGTCCTCCCGGTGGGCGGCGGCCTCGGCGGAGAACTCCGCCAGGATGCGGTCGATCTCCTTCTGCTCCTTGGCCTGGAGCTCGATGAACTCGTTGTTGGCCTGGACCACCCCCATGGGCTCCACGAACAGCGTGGCGCCGGTGGAGGAGATGTCGTGGACCAGCCCCGGCAGGTCGCCCTTGTGCTCCGCCTTCACCGGCACCACGAAGCGGCCGTCCCGCTGGGTGATGATAGTCTCCTGCAAAATCTTCCCATAGCTGGGGGAGGAGATGATCCGCTGCAGGATCTGGCGGCTCTTGGCCTGGGCCGCCCGCATGTGGCGGCGGATGTCCGCCAGCTCCGTGCTGGCGGCGTCGGCGATGGTGTCCTCGTCGGGGATGGCCCGCTTGATCTTCTCCTCCAGAAAGCGGTTGCCGTGGAGGGAGAGAAACAGGTGGTCGATGGCGGTCTTCTCCGCCACCTCGTCGTTGAAGTACTCCTTGGCCCGGCGGGCGGCGGTCAGCAGATCGGCGATGGTCAGCAGCTCCCGGGCGTTCAGGGCGCCGCCCCGGTCCGCCCGGTCCAGGGCCTCCGCCACCGGCTTCACGCCGGAAAAGGACGGGCTGCCCCGCAGGCCGATCAGATTCCGGGCCGCGTCGGTCTGGTCCAGCAGCCGCAGCACCTCCTCCGGCTCTGTCTCCGGCCGAACGCGGAGGGCCCGCTGCTTGGCCTCTGCGCTGACCGCCTGCTCGCTCAGCAGCTCCAGCACCCGGGGCAGCTCCAGGGTGCGGAGGGATTTGTCAAATAGGTCACTCATGATCTGGTTCTCCTGTCAAGGGTTTTCGCTTGATGGTCACTCATACAGATAGGGGTTTCGCTCTTCCAGCAGCCAGGGCAGGGTATAATTGAAGTGCATCTGGAAGCAGGGCCTGGGGAAGTCCTCCGGCAGCAGATCGCACGCGTTTTTGAAGCCCACGGAGAACCCCTCCGCCAGCTCGTACCACCCGGCTGGAAACAGCACATAGTCCCCCGGCCTTGAGGAGCCCTCCAGAACGCTCCCCACTAGGTGATACCAGCAGTCGCCGATGACGGTTGACCGAGTGCCGTTGTAGTAGCACAGCTCGTTCACCTTCTCCGGGTCCAGGCCCAGCCGGGCAAAGAATTCCCGTACCGGTTGGGGCAGGGACCTGACGGCCCGGACAAAGTTCCGGCACCCGGCGCAGTCACAAGTGACCCAGGGCTCGTTGTGGGCCGCGTACCAGCCCCGGGTGGCCTCCACATCCACCTCCAGCCGGTAGGGGCCGAAGACAAATTCCGTCATAATCCGCTCCGTTTCGTATAAATCCGCAAGTTCAATACAGTATGTATCTTATTTCGACGGCATTTCCGGCGGCTGGAGGCTCTTGTAAAAGTCCAACGTCCGGAACCCCCGCTCCAGCTGAGCGGCCACGAAGGCCTCCGCCGCGGCGGAAAGCCGCTCCAGCGCCGGGCCCGTCAGCCGGAAGGAATAGAGCCGCTTGGGGTCTCCGTACACGATATGCCGCAGGGCCGCCAGGGAGTCCGGGCACAGGGGCATGGACAGGGCGCTCTCCTTCGCCCCGCAGGCCCGGCACCGCAGGACGCCCTGCACTACGTCCAGCAGGGGCTGCTCCGGGTCCGGCCGGCCGCAGTAAGCGCAGCTGTCCGCCAGAGGCTCATATCCCGCCAGGCACAGCAGCTTGATCTCAAAGGCGGGCTTCACCAGCGCCGGGGGCTTGTGTAAAGCGGAGAGGGCGTACAGCCCGTTCAGCAGATGAGACAGCAGCGCCCCGGCAGGGACCTCCGGCGCCGTGACGGCCTCCGTCAGCTCCGCGAAGTAGCAGCCCAGGGCCAGTGTCTCCAGATCCGTCCGCAGGCCGTTGAACAGCTCCGCCGTGGCCCCCTCGTTGGCGTAGTACCACTCGCCCTTCTGATACAGGGTCCACTCGGAATAGGCCAGCTGCTGGGCGCAGGCGGCGTACTTGCAGCTCTTCCGCCGGACGCCCCGGGCGATGACGGAGATCTTGCCCCGCTCCGCTGTCAGCAGCGTCAAAATTTTGTCCGCCTCTTTCGTCTCTGTCTCCCGCAGGACCACGCCCTTTGTCACGATGTAGGCCCGCTCGGCCAACGCGCTCCCTCCCTACTATGTACGGAGAGCGTCCGCCCTCCGTTCTATGCGCTGATCCCGCCGCCGGACTCCCGGTCCCGGGCGGCCTGATACAGCAGGTACACCAGCGGTTCGCCGGTGAGGCAGAAGCACTCCCAAAGCCTTTGTTTGTCCATTCCGCAGACCTCCTCCCAGAAGTAGTCTGCGAATGTTGTCTGATTTTATGGCTGGGAATCTCTAGCCTCCCTCGATCTCCATGGTTCGCATCTCCCTGGCGGTGATGTGGTTTTCCGCGCCGTAACCGGCCCAGTACCGGCCGGAGGCCCAGATGAACATCCGCCTGCTCAGCGGCATCCGCACCGACAGCACCTCGCTCCGTCCTGCCCGTATGCCGGCGGCCAGGCGGCGCAGGCTCCGCCGCACCAGAAAAGAAAAAGGTGTATTCAAGATCGCCTCTCCCGAGCCGATCCGCAGCGCCATCCCCCAGGGAAATCCGTATCGTTTGCAGAAAAAGCGCACCATCTCTACCGCAGGCTGGGTCTGCTCCGGCTCCAGAAAGCCGCAGTTCACCAGCACGTGGATCCTGGGGCGGGGTGTTTCTCCCCATGTTGCGAGTTGCTTCAGGGTCCTCATCAGCACCGCCGGTACGCCGTCCGCATACAAGGGGAACACCAGCAGCAGATCCGTGCAGCCCTCTGAGGAGAGTGGTCCACCCTTCAGCGCGGTGTACCGGTCCGCCGTCTCTCCCCAGCATGGAAGGAACTGTTCGATATATCTCCGGGAGTTGGAACGGGGTGCCCGGGGACTCCCATTGACGATCAGGAGTTTTCCCATGCGCGCACCTCCTCCCTAATGGCTCCGGCCAGCTCCTCTTCCCGAAGGAAGCGGACGCTCCAGCTTCGGAACAGCATATTGTGGGCATTGCGGGCCACCAGCAGCCGGAAGAGCTCCCGCTCCTCGTCTCCGGTATCCCCATAGGCCAGAATCACCGCATCTTTCTCCGCCACCGCCCGCTGTATATGGTGCGTCTCCCCATGGTGTATCCGAATAAACGCCTGCTGGATGGGAATGGCCCGCTCCAGCATGGTCTTCATCGGCACGTCATAGGACCCGCAGAAGAGGCGGCTGACATAGATCACATGGTCGCTGCGGGCAATCAGGGGATACACGCCTACGGCGTCATCCCGAATCACACACCGCCCCGGTGTCCTGACCCAGCAGCCGAAGCAGCCCATACAGTCCGCGATTTTCAGCCGCCTCAGATCCACATAGTGCCAGTCCTCCCGGACCGGCAGTCCGGCCGGCAGCGCCGTATCGCTCAATACCAGCCTCATATTCTCACTCCCCACACGGCAGCCTGCGGAATACCGGAGACCGCTCTCTTCCTTCTTATTCGTCCCGGTTGTGCCAGTAACATGGAAAACCGTCGCACAGTCTCACGTATCCTGGCCGCATCAGAAGAAGCAAATCTGGATGGAGCGGGCTGGTCCAAAATATCACCCGGGAGCGCACCCGCGCTCCACAGCGTAATCCTATATCCATTTTCCCCTCTCCCTCTTCCCCTCGTACACCCCATCACCCTCACCCCGAACCCTGGCGCGGAACCCTGGCGCGGAACCCTCACCCCGCCCCGGGCGCGTCAGCATTTGCGCCAAAACCGGCACGAACACCGCTGTTTCCCGCACATTCTGAGGCAAAACAGAGAGCGCACCACGGAACAGGATTCCCGCCTCGGAGACCCGTTCCGGGGGCCGTGACGGGGTTTGGGATGCAGGCCGGGGACACCAGCCCATGGGCATAAAAAGAGGGCCTTGGATGGCTCCAAGACCCTTAAAAAATACTATGTGATGCCGCCGTAGTGCGCGTCAGGATTGGTGCGACAGGCGGTGCGTTTTCTAACTAATTGTCACATAGTGGGTCTCGGAAAATCCTGATAAATGAGGACATTAAGACTATACCACAAGACAGTTGAAATCGCAATACAGGTTAAGTTGTGGCAGCACAGCAAGAGCGGGGGAGTTTATGGCTCCCTCGCTCTTGCAAGTCTAATATCATATTATAACTCCAGCTTTTTGTTGTACTGCTCCCAGTATATTTCTCTCATTACGCTGCAACCATCTCTGAACCTTTTGTCAATCCACCAGGCGGCACTCTTCTCATTCCGCACCTGAATAAGTATTTGCTCAAAGATATGAAGTAGTTTGATGCAACGGTCTTTTTCTTCACCTTCATCGAGCCCATTTACATATTCTCGAGCTTCTTCCACAGTCTTTTCCATGCTTTCTAATAACTCGGGCCGAATGTGTTCAGCCCAGGCGATTTGCTTCTCAGAGCCGCGGAGTTTCGGCAGG